>NZ_SMSG01000002.1:318437-636874 GCF_004382795.1 Cumulibacter soli
TGTGGCCATATCGGGTACCGCGCCACCACCGTTGCCGGCGGCGTCAATCCCTGCCTTGGCAAATCCGTCGGCGATCAGCTCAGCGACGCGGCTAGCCAGGATCGACCCGAGCAGGGCGACACCCAAAGTGCCGGCCATTGACCGGAAGAACGAGACGGTCGACGAGGCCGCGCCCATGTCCTTGACCGGCGTGGTGTTCTGCACGACGAGCACCATGTTCTGCATGACCGGGCCCATACCCAGACCCACCAGGGCCATGAAGATGCAGACGTTCACCAGCGAGGTGCTCGCATCTAGCGTGCCGAGGCCGAAGAATCCCAACGCGCAGACGATCGTGCCGCCCACGACGTAGCGCTTCCAGATGCCGGTTTTGGTGATCAGCCGGCCGATGACGATCGAGCTGATCAAGCTCCCGACAGCCATCGGGATGGTGAACAGACCGGCCACCGTTGGTGTCTTACCCTGCGCGAGTTGCATGTACTGGGTCAGGAACACGCCCGTGCCGAATAACGCGATACCAATGGCCGCGCTCGCGATGACCGCCAAGACGAGAGTCCGGTTGCTGAACAACCGAGGCGGGATCAGCGGGTTCTTCGCCCGACGCTCCACCAGCACCGCGATCGTCGCCAGCACCGCGGCGCCGATGACCATCACGTAGGAGGTGATCGAGCCCCATTCGAACTCGCTACCGCCAAGGCTCACCCAGATCAGCAGCAACGACACTGCCGCCGCGATGACGACGGTTCCTGCGTAATCGAGCTTCTTCTTCTCGGCGTGTACGACGACGGGCAGGTTGCGCTGCAGCAGGTAGAGCGCCGCTATCGCGAACGGTACGCCGACATAGAAGTTCCATTCCCAGCCGATGCTGTCGGTGATGGCGCCACCGAGCAGCGGGCCGATCACAGTGGGAATCATCGTGACTGCGCCGAGCAGGCCCATGTACTTACCGCGTTCGCGCGGGCTGAGGATGTCGGCCAGAATGACCTGGACCAGGGCCATCACTCCACCGGCGCCGAGCCCCTGGATCGCGCGGCACGCGATCAGGAATCCGGTTGATCCGGACAGCCCAGCAAGCATGGATCCGATGGTGAACAGGACCAGCGCGCTCTGGATCAGAACTTTGCGGTTGGTGATGTCGGCGAGCTTGCCCCACACTGGGGTGCTGACGGTCATCGCCAGCAGGGTCGCGGTGACGACCCAGGTGTACGCCGTCTGGGTTCCGCCGAGATCGGCGATGATCACCGGCAGTGACGCGGAGACGACGGTGCTCGAGAGCATGGTGACGACCATGCCCATCAGCAGCCCAGACAACGCCAACATGATCTGGCGGTGCGTGAGCGCGCGGCGCCCGGACATTTCCTCCGGGCTAGCGGTAGCGGATGCGGTCACTAGGGTTTCCTTCTCAACTTTCTCTAGAGGTCATACGGATCAGGAGTTCGATAACGGGTGCGCGAGGCCTGCGCTCAACTGATCGAGCTGTCGGCGCAGGATGTCCAGCAATGGCTCCGCGTGACCGCCGGCGCCCCACACGCTCAGCGCAGTACCTGCGGCGGCCCAGGTGGAGGTGACGACGAGTTCGATATATCCGTCGGGGAACGGTGGATCGTGATCGGCGAAACGCTCATGTAACCGCGCCACCCAATGCGCCTGCGTCGACATCGACACCCGCAGGAAACTTCCGATGAGCGCGGGCTCGCGCTCCAGGATCTTCCGACGTAGCCGAACCGGGGTGAGATCGTGCTTGCGCTCATCCATCAGGTCGAGCATTGCTTCGTGCGCGCCACCCAACGGACCCAACGACCGATCCGCACCCGCGATCAGCGAGTCGGCCGCCTCAAGGCGATCCTCGGCGGGGGTGAAGAGCGCTTCATCCTTCGATGCGTAGTAGTTGAAGAACGTTCGCGGCGAGACGCCCGCGGCCACCGCGATGTCGTCAACGCTGACGCCGCAGATACCCCGGTCAGCGACCAACTCCAGCGCCTTGCGACGGATAGCGATACGCACGGCGCGCTTTTTGCGCTCGCGCAGCCCGAGCTCCATAACTTCATCTGACACGCTGACAACTGTAGCGATAATTGCAGTCGCTGCAAAGTTGCAGGCAGTGCATGCTTGGTCACATCGGTCGGCTATGCGTTGCGAAAGACTCGCCAACAACGACGACGCCCGCCCACCGCGAGGGTGGACGGGCGTCGAGGATGATCGCTGGCGCTAGGAGGGATCTGCTCCGTGGCACCGCTTGTACTTCTTACCGCTGCCGCAGGGACACGGGCCATTGCGGCTCGGGCCGTTCTTGCTCGGGCCTCCCTTATTGGCCGACGGCGCCCCCGGCTTCGCGCGGCGAGTCTGGGTTGTGCCATCTTCGCTCGGGCCCGAGAGCACCAGGTTCGCGTCCTCCTCCGGTTCGGCGAGGGCAGTATCTGCCGATGCGCCGGCCTGAGATGCCGCGGCCCCCAGCGGCGCCCGACTCTGGATAACCCGGCGCTTCTTGCCGCCCTTACCGGCTCCAGCATTCTTTGCAGCGGCCACCTTCTGCGGCTGTTCGGCCGCCGCCGGCGCTGCCTGCGCCCCTGCCGGCGCCATGGCACGTAGGCGCGCCAACGGGTTCTCACCGGCGGCACCCACGGCGCTCTGCACGGACACCGACGGTGCACCCTCAGGCTTGGGCGGCTCGGCCTTGAACAACAGACTGATCGTGTCTTCCTTGATGCCGTCCAACATCGTGTTGAACATTTCGAAGCCCTCGCGCTTGTACTCCGTCACCGGATCGCGCTGCGCCAGGCCACGCAAGTGGATTCCCTCGCGCAAGTAATCCATCTCATAGAGATGTTCGCGCCACTTGCGATCGAGCACGGACAGTACGACGCTGCGTTCGACCCGGCGCATCTGCTCATCGCCGAGGTCGTTTTCGCGCTCTTCGTAGGCAGCCTCGACATCGGCGATCGCTTCGTCACGCAGCCGGCCGGCGCTCAACGAGGCGCGGCCGCCGGCCTCCTCGATGACCTCATCCACGTCCAGTGTGATCGGGTACAGCGAGCGGAACGCGCTCCACAACTCGTCCAGATTCCAGTCCTCGGCGTACCCCGTCGCCGTGGCGCCCTCGACGTACTGCTCTACGACATCGGCGATCATCGACTGAATCTGCGGCTTGAGGTCTTCCCCCTCCAGCACCCGCCGACGCTCGGCATAGATGACCGTGCGCTGCTGGTTCATCACCTCGTCGTACTTGAGCACGTTCTTACGAATCTCGTGGTTCTGCTGCTCGATCTGCGTCTGCGCGGACAGGATGGATCGGGTCGCCCACTTCGATTCGATCGGTACGTCGTCCGGAAGCCGCAGCCGGGTCAGCATCGCTTCGAGCATCTCGCCGTTGGAACGCCGCATCAGATCGTCGTGCATCGACAGATAGAACCGCGACTTGCCGGGGTCGCCCTGACGTCCGGCACGACCGCGCAACTGGTTGTCGATGCGCCGGGACTCGTGCCGCTCCGTACCGAGAACGTACAGCCCGCCGGCATCCAGCACTTCCTGATGCTCGGCCGCGACCTCCTGCTCAGCGGTGGCCAGTTCGGCGTCCCATTCGGCCTCATACTCCTCTGGAGTCTCGGTCGGGTTCAGCCCGCGCTCGCGCAGCCGGAAGTCGGCGATGTGTTCCGGATCCCCGCCAAGCTTGATATCGGTACCGCGCCCGGCCATGTTCGTGGCGACCGTGACCGAACCGCGTCGGCCCGCCTCGGCGATGATGTGCGCCTCCGACTCGTGATGCTTCGCGTTGAGCACCTCGTGCGGGATTCCCTTGCGGGTCAGCAATTTGGAGAGCAACTCGGACTTCTCGACGCTCGTCGTACCGACCAGCACCGGCTGACCCTGTTCGTGCGCATCGGCGATATCGTCGACAACTGCACTGAACTTCGCGGCCTCGGTCTTGTAAATCACGTCCGAGTGATCGACGCGCTGCATCGGTCGGTTCGTCGGGATCGGCACCACGCCGAGTTTGTAAGTCTGCGACAGTTCCGCGGCCTCGGTCTGTGCCGTACCGGTCATACCGGACAACTTGTCGTACAGCCGGAAGTAGTTCTGCAAGGTGATCGTGGCGAGGGTCTGGTTCTCCTGCTTGATCTCGACCCGTTCCTTGGCCTCGATCGCTTGGTGCATGCCCTCGTTGTACCGCCGGCCGGACAACACGCGGCCGGTGAACTCGTCAACGATCATGACCTCACCGTTGTTGACGATGTAGTCCTTGTCCTTCTTGAACAGTTCCTTCGCCTTCAGCGCATTGTTCAAGTAACCGACCAGCGGCGTATTCGCCGACTCGTACAGGTTGTCGATCCCCAACTGATCCTCGATCAGCGCGACGCCCTCTTCGGTGATACCGACGGTGCGCTTTCCTTCTTCGACTTCGTAATGCCGGTTCTTCTTGAGCATCGGCGCGAGCCGCGCAAACTCCAGGTACCACCGCGGCGAGTACTCGGCCGGTCCCGAAATAATCAACGGGGTACGGGCCTCGTCGACCAGGATCGAATCAACCTCGTCAACCACGGCAAAGTTATGACCGCGCTGCACCAGGTTCTCGATCGACCGGGCCATGTTGTCGCGCAGGTAGTCGAAACCGAACTCGTTGTTCGTGCCATAGGTGATGTCGCACGCGTACGCCTCGCGACGCACCGCCGGCCGCTCGTTCGCCAGGATCGTGCCCACGCTCAGCCCGAGGAACTTGTGCACACGGCCCATCCACTCCGCGTCACGCTTGGCCAGGTAATCGTTGGTCGTCACCACGTGCACGCCGTCGCCGGACAACGCGTTCAGGTAGACCGGGAGCGTGGAGACGAGCGTCTTACCTTCACCGGTCTTCATCTCGGCGACGTTGCCGAGATGAAGTGCCGCGCCACCCTGCAACTGAACGTTGTAATGCCGTTGACCAAGGGTGCGACTCGCGGCCTCCCGGACCGTCGCGAACGCCTCGACCATGATATCGTCCAGCGTCTCGCCGTCCTCCAGCCGCTCGCGGAACTCGTCGGTCTTGGCGCGCAGTTCAGCGTCAGTCAGGTCCGTGAAGTCGTCCTCAACAGCGTCGACAGCGTTGGCGATTGTCTTGAGTCGGCGAAGAATCTTGCCTTCGCCGGCGCGGAGTAAGCGTGCAAGTACCACGTGTGCTGTCAGTCCCTCGGTTGCGGTAGAAGGTGCGGCACGCGAACACGACGATGGTCGGGCAGCTGCGCCACCCGACCATCGTACGTCGCTACCGTGCTCAGTTCTTAGTCTGTTCGCCGAACGCGCACGCGCACTCAGCCGGCGCGCAAGGCGTCATCGAGGCGGATAACGCCGTAATCGTACGCGCGGCGGCGGTACACCACTGTGGGTTTGTCGGTATCACGGCACCGGAACAGGTAGAAATCGTGGCCCACCAACTCCATTGCCTCAAGCGCTTCGTCCACCGACATCGGAGTGGCCGGATGCGACTTCTCACGCACTATCTGGCCTGGTAGATAGCCGTCCTCGGCCGATTGCTCACCCGAATGCTCGGCGACGTACGCGTCGAGCAACCGGTCGATCTCGGCGGACGCCGCAGACATCGCCTGCGCCTGCTTGATCGGGTCGCGTAACGACTCGGCGTTACGACCGTGGTGGCTGCGACGCCGCTCGGCGCCCTTGCGCATCCTCCGCTCGAGTTTGGTAGCCGCGTCATCGAGCGCGGTGTAGAAGTCCGCGGATGTGGACTCCGAGCGAATGACCGGGCCCTTGGTCCTGACGGTGATTTCCACACGCTCGACTTTCTGCGTGAAGTCGTCGCCCTTGCGGTTCTTCTCATGCGAAAGCTCCACGTCCACCGTCATGAGTTTGCTGTCGTAGCGTTCGAGACGCTCAAGCTTCTCGCTGACGTGCTGACGGAAATGGTCGGGAACGTCGACTCCTCGTCCGTGAACGACAATGTCCATGGCGATCCTCCGTTTTCTGCGGAACCGTATGAGGTACTTCCACCTCAATGACCCCACGCTAGTACGAAACGTTCACCAGTGCGCTAGTGTCACGACACCTGTTTCGGGGTCTGCGCGACGACCGCCGCACGTATCGTTCGCGCGCCCGCGGACCGCAGTAACGAGTGTGCTTTCTCCAGCGTCGAACCGGTCGTCACGATGTCGTCGACGAGCAGCACATCCCGCTCACCCACCAACTCACGCACCCGCCGCCGCGCGTACATCGACGTACCGCGTGCCATCCGGCGACCGGACGCCGACAGCTCGACCGAGTCGTCGCCTGCTCGGGCACCCAAAGCGATCACGATCGGCCGCGGAGCGGGCAACGCACGCAGCAGTCGCACCATATGGTCACCGCCGCGGGCACGTACTGCGCGCGAGGTACTCGGCATCGGTACCAACACCGGATCACCCAGCCCGTCGCGCGCCGCATCGATCGCCGCCTGCAGCAGCCATCCGATCGGGGCCGCCAGATCGCGCCGTCCGCGCTCCTTGTAACCCAATAGCGCCTCTCGCACGTCACCGTCGTACGAGCAGGCCGCGACCGTTCGCAAACCCCCTGGATGCTCGCGAAGTTGCAGCGCGAGCGCGTCCGATCGACATTGCTGACACCAGGCGTACGCGCGTCGATCGCAGCCGAGGCAGCGCACGGGCAGCACCAGATCGCTTCCGGCGCGCCACACTCGGCGAACTATCCAGGAGGGCGGACCGCTGGAGCGCACGGCTATCCCGGGTAGAACGGGTCGGCTCCGGCCACGCCCACGCTATTGACCAGCGAGGCCCAGTTGGAGTCCTGCAGACGCAACACATTGCCCTCGATCGAGCACAGGAACATCCGTCCGGGAGCCGCACTCAACGCGGTCGCATCGTGATCACCCGGCGGCGCGCTCAATTGCACACGCTGCGACCCGTCGACCAGCATCGTGTACGGGTACACGGTTCCGGTGGGGCTCGAGCGCCCGAGCAAGGCCAGCGTCCGTGCGTCGTTCCAGGCCACAGCGGAGACATCCAGATCGGCGGCGATCGGTTCCGGCGGGAGCAGCGAGACCGACTCGGAGGTCGCTTGCACCGTCGAGAGGTACAGCCGCTTTTTCTCCGCGGAGTCGCCAGCGATGATCGCGAGGCGAGCGCCGTCGCGTGACAGCACGATCGTGCGGATCTTGCCGATGTCGCCCAGCGAACTGGTGTCGACGACCTTCGGGACGCCGTCCGCGGAAACCCGGATGATCTCCGAACCGTTGCGCGCGATCCAAAACTCCTGCGTCGACGGTCCCCAGGTCGGCGCGGTGAGCGTCTTGGTGCCCGGCAGGTCAACCGTGTCCAGCACGCCGTTCAGCGGACCGGTGCGCAGCACCGGTGGATCTGCCGCACCAGAAACCGCGGCAATTCGGGTGTTGTCCAGGGTGTCTGCCACGGAAACCGCGGCCTTGGTGATCGCGTACTCACCCGTGCCGACTGGGCCGTCGACCGGCTCGGTCGTCGCGTTGAAGACGGCACCCTCGTTGAGGTAATAGGCGGTCGCGGCGACCGGGTATGAATTCGGTTCGTACTCCGCCCAATCGCTGAGTGTCTGCGTCTCGCCGATGTTGGGGATGCTGATCGGATCGCCGTTGCTGGTGATCCGAAGCGACTCGATACCGAGATCCGAGAGGGTCCAGATGAGCTGGGCCGACAGGATCCGCAACTGGCCCTCGCTCTTGTCCTCCAACCCGCCGAGGTCCACGGTGATCGGCTCACCGCTGTAGGCAACCGCCGACCGCAGCTGTACGGGGTCGGCAAGTTCGTTCCGTACGCCGGGCTTCAGCGCGCTGACCGGCCCGTTCAGCAGCGCGCGTACCAGGCGGTTGGCCCGCTGCTCCGGGTTCGTCCGGAAGTAGCGCACATCCGGGATGAGTCGAGTACCGGAAGGGTCAGCGAAGTACACGCTCGCTTCCTGGTACAGCGCGTCAAATCCATCCCGGTCCAGGATGAGCCCTTCCGGAGGGTTGGTGATTCGCCACTCGCCCTGGATCTGCTCGAGCTCGAAATCGTAAGTGTGGCTACCGACGTCGGTGTGGTAACCGCCGGAGGAGTCCACCCTGGCCACCCGGTTCGCCGAGAACGTCACCGAGCCCGCCGCGCTACCGGGTGTCGCGTTGTACGCGACCTCGATCACCGTGACCTGATCGGACGGCGTCCACTGTTCGGCAGCTTCGGGGGTCAGGTATTGACGCGCGATATCGGTCGCGGTCAACGCGGTGATGAAGTCGCGCACGATGCGGTCGGTGGACGATCCCGGTTCCGGACCGCCTGGCTGGATGCCTAGCCCTTCGTTGGTCTCGTCCGGCACCGAAGCGGGCGGACCGACGACCACAGGGTCGGTGCTGGCGGGTATAGCCGAGCATCCGGTCAGCAGGAGCAAGGCCGCCGCGATCAGCGCGAGCACGCGCGTGCGTCTGTTCACGGGTCAATCACCTGCTGTTCGGAACTGCGGCTGGACGGCGACTCCAATTCGAGCCTCGGCGGGGCCGGCATGAGTTCGGGTACGCCGCCGACGGATCCGCCGTACTCGCCTTCGGGCACCAGCGGAAGCGCCGAATGGGTCACGACGTCACCAACACGCACCGGCACGGTCATCCGGAAGAACGCACCACGACCCGGCGCGCCCCACACATGCAACCAGCCCAGGTGCAACCGGACGTCCTCCACGCTGATGGCCATACCGAGACCGGTTCCACCAAGTTTACGGACCCGCGAGGGGTCTGCACGCCAGAACCGATCGAACAATCGGGCCGCGGCCACCGCGTCGATGCCGACGCCGTAGTCACGTACGCCGATCGCGAGTACGTGGCCGTCAGTCGCGGCGTGAATCTCTACCGGCGCGTTAGCCCCATGCTCCAACGCGTTCGCGAGCAGATTGCGCAGTACGCGTTCGATCCGCCGCGGACTGATCTGCGCCTGCCCGAGTTCACCGTCAATGTGCACGATCAACTCACAACCGTGTTCTGCCGCGAGCGAGCGGTAACCCTCGACGCAGTCACGGATCAACTCGGCCACGTCGGTGGCCGCGGCGTCGAGTTCCAGACCGCCGGCGTCGTACCGGGAGATCTCCAGCAGGTCCTTGAGCAGTGCCTCGAATCGGTCGAGTTCGGCGCTCATCAACTCGGCGCTGCGGGCGGCCGCCTCGGGGAACTCCTCGCGGTAGTCGTACAGCAGGTCAGCGGCCATCCGCACGGTCGTCAACGGGGTGCGCAATTCGTGCGAGACGTCCGAGGAGAAGCGCTGCTGAACTTGAGAGAGCGCTTCGAGTCTGATGATCTGGCTCGACAGCGAGGCCGCCATCTCGTTGAACGAGGTGCCCAACCGCGCCAGATCGTCCTCGCCGCGCACGTCCATCCGCTGCTGCAGATCACCCTCAGCCAACCGTTGCGCCGTGCGGCTGGCTTGCCGGATCGGCAGGACGACCAGGCGTGAGACCAACAGTCCGATGCCGGGGATGAGGATCAGGAACGCGAGGGCCGCACTGACGACGGTATTGACCACGAAGTCCATCACCGCGACCTCATTGGCCAGCGGATACACGTAATAGACCTCGAAGCCGCGATCGCCGGGGACCGGCGACCCGACGATCAGCACCTGCTGCGTGGTGCCGCGCAGGCTGATGGTCGCCAGTTGCTGCGCCACGTTTCCATCGCGCACTTTCTCGGTGAGCCCCACCGGAATCGTCTCGATGTACAGCGTGGGTTCGGAGCGGATTGGCCGGCGCAACTGGCCATCGGCATCACGCGAGGCCGCCATCATCCAGAATTGGCCGGCCGAGGTGCCCTGCCCTTGTAGGTACTGCACCGCGGCGCGCACTGTTTCGTTGGCCGAGGACTGCGCATCCGCGCCGACCGTGTCCAATTCGTTCTGGATGTACTGGCTGCCGCCGGTGGTCTGCTCTACCGCAGCGCTGGTCTTCGTGCGCAGCAGTTGCGTACTGATCTGAGTGATCAGGATGTAACCGATCACCGCGACTACGGTGGCGGTCAGTACCAACGTGAGCGCGACGACGCGTAACTGGAGCGAGCGCCGCCACCGGGAAATCAATCGCGCGCTGATGTTGCCGACGCGTGCACGCACCGCCTCGAGGGTGCTCATCGCGCGCTCGGCGAACGACGTTGGCGCCGGCTGATCTACGTTCGGTTGCTCCGATGACACGGTGGTTACGGCGGGCCCGCCTTGTATCCGACGCCGCGGACGGTCAGCACGATCTCGGGATGCTCCGGGTCACGCTCGATCTTCGAACGCAGCCGCTGCACATGCACGTTGACCAACCGGGTATCGGCGGCATGCCGGTAGCCCCATACCTGCTCCAGCAGTAACTCGCGGGTGAACACCTGCCGCGGTTTGCGAGCGAGCGCGACCAGCAGGTCGAACTCCAACGGCGTCAGCGCGATCTGCTCGCCCTCGCGAGTGACCCGGTGACCGGGTACGTCGATCAGCAACCCCGCGATGTGCAACTCCTCCGCCGATTCCGGCTCCACCCGACGAAGCCGGGTGCGAATGCGCGCGACGAGTTCCTTCGGCTTGAAGGGTTTGACCATGTAGTCATCGGCACCCGACTCGAGCCCGAGGACGACGTCCACGGTGTCGGCCTTCGCCGTGAGCATCACGATCGGTACGCCGGACTCGGCGCGGATCGCGCGGCAGACGTCGATGCCGTTCATACCCGGCAGCATCAGATCGAGCAGGATCAGATCCGGTTTGAGTTCGCGGTACGCCGAGATGGCCCGGGCACCGTCGGCGACGAACGCCGGTTCGAGCCCTTCGTTACGCAGCACGATGCCGAGCATTTCCGCCAAGGCCGGGTCGTCATCGACCACCAGGATGCGAGGTTTCATAAACCGGGTTCACCCTCCGTCCGCGTCTGCGGGTGCATGACGCCGTTGAGTCTACGGCGCGGTAGTGGCGAATAACGCCAGGCCCGCTGCGTTCGGCGCGTTCGGATCGCCAGCGAAAGCGCTCAGTAACGGTAGTGATCCGGCTTGAACGGGCCCTCGACGGGTACTCCGATGTAGTCGGCTTGCACCTTGCTCAGTTCGCTGAGTCGTACGCCGAGGGCATCGAGATGCAGCCGCGCGACCTTCTCGTCGAGCACCTTCGGCAGCACGTAGACCTGCTTGGCGTACTGCTCGTTGCGGGTGTGCAATTCGATCTGCGCCATCACTTGGTTGGTGAACGAGTTCGACATCACGAACGAGGGGTGCCCGGTCGCGTTGCCCAGGTTCAGCAGGCGTCCCTCCGACAGCACGATGACCGAGTGCCCGTCCGGGTACTGCCATTCGGCGACCTGCGGCTTGATATCCACCTTCGTGATGCCGGGCGTGCGCGCCAGCCCGGCCATATCGATCTCGTTGTCGAAGTGGCCGATGTTGCCGACGATGGCCTGGTGCTTCATCGCGGCCATGTGCTCGGCCATGATGATGTCGCGGTTGCCAGTGGTGGTGATGAAGATGTCGGCCTCGCCGACGACATCCTCCAGGCGCGCGACCTGGTAGCCGTCCATCGCTGCCTGCAGCGCGCAGATCGGGTCGATTTCGGTCACGATGACGCGAGCGCCCTGCCCACGCAGCGACTCCGCGGAGCCCTTGCCGACGTCGCCGTACCCGCAGACAACGGCGACCTTGCCACCGATCAGCACGTCGGTGGCGCGGTTGATGCCGTCAATGAGCGAATGCCGTACACCGTACTTGTTGTCGAACTTGCTCTTGGTGACCGCATCGTTGACGTTGATCGCCGCGAACAGCAGTTCTTCATCGCGGGCCAGTTCGTACAACCGGTGCACGCCGGTGGTGGTCTCCTCCGAGACACCGCGGATTCCGGCCGCCATCGCGGTGAACCGCTGTGCGTCGGCGGCGATGCTGGCGCGCAGCGTCGCGAGGATGACGCCGTACTCCTCCGGGTCGGCTTCGGTAGCGGTCGGTACGGCGCCGTCGCGCTCGCACTCGACGCCCTTGTGCACCAGCAGCGTCACATCGCCCCCGTCGTCGAGGATCAGGTTCGGGCCGGCTTCGCCGTCCCAGCGGAGCACCTGATCGGTGCACCACCAGTACTCCTCGAGCGTCTCGCCCTTCCAGGCGAACACCGGCACACCGCGCGGGTCGGCGGCGGTGCCGTCGCCGACGACGATGGCGGCCGCGGCGTGGTCCTGGGTGGAGAAGATATTGCAGGAGGCCCAGCGGACCTGCGCACCGAGCGCCGTGAGGGTCTCGATCAGTACGGCGGTCTGCACCGTCATGTGCAGCGAGCCGGTGATCCGTGCGCCGGCGAGCGGCTGCGCATCGGCGTACTCGGCCCGCAGCGCCATCAGCCCAGGCATCTCGTGCTCGGCGAGGCGAATCTCGTTTCGGCCGTACTCGGCCAGCGACAGGTCAGCGACTTTGTAGTCCAGACCGTTCGCTGCGATCTCGGCCGTCAGGTTGGTGCTCACTAATGACTCCTAGGTGGGGCTTGTTCGTAGAGGACGGCGCGCTAGCGCGAGCGCGGGACCTGCCCGACGCTGACATGCGATAGGCGGCCGGTGCCGTGGATACTGACCTGCGGTTCACCGCTGGCGATGTACGCCGATTCGCCCTTGGTGAGCGTCATCTCGCCGGCCGAGTTCATCAGCGTGACCTCGCCGTGCAGGCACAGCACGATGGACGGGCCACTCGTGCCGAGTTCACGTTTCGTCGTACCGTCCAGATTCCAGTCGTAGAGCGCGAACGAGCGGGCCGGCGTACGCCACGTACGGGCGCCGGCACAGGGTTCACCGTCCTCAATCTGGATCGGTTCGATGATCTGGTCGACCGCAGGTTCGAAGTCGAGGATCTTCAGCAGTTCGGCGACATCGACGTGTTTGGGGGTCAGCCCCCCGCGCAGGGTGTTGTCCGAGTTCGCCTGCGCCTCCAGCCCGGCGCCGTGTAGGTAGGCGTGCAGCATTCCGGGCGCCTGGAAGATCGCCTGGTCCGGCTGAAGCTCGATCAGGTTCAGCAGCAGTGACATCACCACACCGATATCGCCGGGGTACGCCTCGCCCAGCCGTACCGCCCAGTAGTAGGCCCTGGCGTGCGGGCCCGGCTCGTCGGAGCCGAGGATCCGGCGGCACTCCTCAATCACCTGTCCGGCGAGGTTCGCTTTCGCCTCGCTGGGCAGGCTCAGCAGCGTGGTGACCACGACGCGCAGACCGTCAGAAGCGCGACCGGTCAGCAGCGACGCGATGTACGGACCGAGTTGGCTGATCCCCAGACGAGCGAGAATATCGGCGGCTTGCGCGGCCTCACGGAACCCGCACAGCACCTCACACGGAACGAGCGCAACGAACAGTTCCGGTTTATCGAACGAGTCCCGATAGGACCGCATCGGATCGTCGATCGGGATCCCGGCCGCTTCCTCGGCCGCGAATCCGGCGCGGGCCCGCGCGGCGTTCGGGTGCGCTTGCAGCGACAGAGGGCGATCGGCCGCGAGCACCTTGAACAGGAACGGCAATCGGGACGGGAACTCGGCGTGCACGGCCTCACCGAGGTGACGATCGGGGTCGAGTTCGATCTCGTGTTTGAGCGTCGGTGAGCCGTCACAGTCGGCAATCCGGGACGACCCCAGCGGGTGAGCGCCGAGCCAAAGCTCAGCCTCAGGCCGGTCGGCATCATCGCGACCCAACAGGTCTGCGATGACCTTCCGGGACCCCCAGGCGTAGTTGCGGATCTCGTTCTCCAGGCGATACATGATCAACTGAGCCTAGCGGCGCACGTCACGATGGTGCTGTGTCGCGCGCTGGATGGGCTGTCGTCTCCTGTCAGTCGTTGGCGAGCGTGTAGTACGTGCCGCTGAGTTGGGCGAGCAGCACCAAAGCCATATCGCTCCAATGCTCATCATGCCCGAACGCCACGGCGCGAACCGCGCCGATCCGCTCGGCAACCCGCAGTGCCTCGTCAGCCACATCGGGTGCGCTCGGATCGGTGGGTCTCGCGCCGGACAACAAGACTAGCCCGCGAGCCGGAGCGAGGGTCTGCGGGCCGTCAATCTGCGGATCATAGAACAGGTCATCGACGCCACCGGCGGATCGCTCGTCGGCATAACCAAGCAGTTCAGTGAAGCTGAACCGTACGTCGAGCCCGCGCACCGACCAGGTACTTCGCGCGCCGAGCTCGTCGACCAGCAACCCTCCGGCGAGCGCCGCCGGCGTATCGGTAGCCACGACCAGCAGCGGTGAATCCAGCAGTGCGATCTGTTTGGCGGGGTTTCGGTAGGTCTGCACGACGGGGCCCAATGCTGCGGCGGCATCGTCGAGCACGTCGGCCAACGCCGCGAGTTCTGCGGTGGCGAACGAGGCGGCGATCGCCGCGACCGCTGACCACCACGCCGTAATGTCGTCGGTCTCCCCGAACGTCACACACGTCAGGTGACGTTCGGCGGCAGCGATGACGATCGGGCTGGATTCGGGCGCCACGACGATGACCTCGGCGCCGCGCGCGGCGGCCAGGTGCACGGCATCCAGTAGCCGCCGTTCCAGTCCGTTCACGCTGACGATGACCACGAGATCGGCGGCGCGCGGGAACTCAGCGCGTGCGTCGAGGGCCGGTAATGGGGTGCCGATCGGCGCCCCGAGGCGGGTGCACAGTTGCGCGAGCCCGGCACCTGCTGCCGGCGAGAGGAGTTCGGAACAGAGGACGCCGAATGCGCCTATATCCGCGCCGCGGAGCGCGTCGATCCGCTGTGCGGCGATGTGGCGCACATTCGCCCCGGCGCGCGCGATCGCCAGTAACCGACCACCGTCGCGGGCGGTCAGTTCGGCGGGATCGTCAAGGTCAGCCATCGGATGGGTCAGCGGGCGTCGTCGAGCAGGAGAACCGGAATACCTTCTCGAATCGGGAAGATTCTCGAACACGCACTGCACCGCAACGACCCTTCTTCGCCGCCGTCCGCGGTGCCGGGCGCGACTTCTACCAGCGGCGCGTGATCCTCGCTGGGACAGGCGAGCAACGCCAGCAGTTGTGGATCGATCAGGGCCATGTGTTCTCCAGATGATGTCACGCTAGAAAGCTTTCGATTCAGGTTAGCCGCGGATGACCGCGAGGATGTCCTCGCGCAGCGAACTCATCCGTTCGGTGCTGCGCGCCTCGACGTTCAGCCGTAACAGCGGTTCGGTGTTCGATCCGCGGACATTGAACCAGGCACCGTCGGCGAAGGTAGCCGTGATCCCGTCAAGTTCGTCGAGCTCGGCGCCGAGCGCCCGGGCGCGTTCACGGACCTCGTCGAGCGCAGCGGGAATATCGACGACTGTCGAGTTGATCTCGCCGCTGGCGACGTACTTCTC
The DNA here is from genome assembly GCF_004382795.1 of Cumulibacter soli. Taxonomy (NCBI): domain Bacteria; kingdom Bacillati; phylum Actinomycetota; class Actinomycetes; order Geodermatophilales; family Geodermatophilaceae; genus Cumulibacter; species Cumulibacter soli. Next base: position 333,726 of record NZ_SMSG01000002.1, read on the forward strand.
ATACTTTGCCAGCAGCACCGAGAGCGGTTCGTGCTGTTCGGTGAGCGCGGCCAGCACGTGCATCGCCGCGAGCATCCCGGTGTCGGCGAAGTAGAAGTCGCGGAAGTAATAGTGCGCGGAGTGCTCGCCACCGAAAATGGCGTTGCGTTCAGCCATCCGCGCCTTCATGTTGGAATGCCCGACGCGGGTGCGGCTCGCGCTACCTCCGGCGGCAGCGACCACCTCAGGCACCAGCGCCGATGTGATCGCATTGTGTACGACGGTCGATCCGGGGTGCTTGGCCAGCTCGCGTTCGGCGATCAGCGCGGTGATGACCGAAGGCGAGACCGGCTCGCCCCGCTCGTCGATGACGAAGCATCGGTCGGCATCGCCGTCGAAGGCCAATCCGAGATCGGCGCCGTGCTGGCGCACCGCTCGCTGCAGGTCGACGAGGTTGTCCGGGTTCAGCGGGTCGGCCGGATGATTCGGGAAGGTGCCGTCGAGCTCGAAGTACAACTCAATGATCTCCGCGGTGGTCCGCCCCAACACGGCCGGCACCGTGTGCCCGCCCATCCCATTGGCGGCGTCCACGACAACTTTTACCGGTCGCATACCGCGCAGCGGTACGAGTTCATGCAGTTTGTCGGCGTATGCCTGAAGCGTGTCGGTGCGGCTGCGGGTTCCCCGGGTAGCGACGACAGGTAAGTCCTCGGTGGCCAGTTCAGCGATTCGCCTCAGGCCGGTATCTGCACCGATCGGCGCAGCCGATGCCCGGCACAGTTTCATCCCGTTGTACGTGGCCGGGTTGTGGCTTGCGGTGACCTGGATGCCGGGCAGATTCAAGTGCCCGGAGGCGAAATACAGCTGGTCGGTGGAGCTCAACCCAGCGTCGACGACATCCAGTCCCTGGCCGATGATGCCCTCGGCGAGGGCATCGATGATCATCGGGGTGCTGGGGCGCATGTCGCCGGCGAGTACCACGTCCGAGCCGAGATCGTTCTCGATCAGCCAGCGCGCGAACGCGGCACCGATCCGTTCGGCGACCTCGAGCGACAGTTCTTGCGGATACAGACCGCGAACGTCGTACGCCTTAACGATCGACTGAAGTATGTGGTGAATCTGCACGTCGCTCATTGTTCACCACCGCGGCGCCAACCAGCGGAAACGACGGCGTAGATCACCGTGGTTTGCCTAACCTTAGGCGGTGGGCGGTACGACCCGCAGGTGTCCGCGACGTCCCTTGCCCGCAGCGATTGGGGCCTCAGCCGACTCTGCGGCGGCATCGGGCTGCTGTGGCCTGGGCCGAGCCGCCTCACGCACCGCATCCGCCAGCGCGAGCAGGTCATCGGTGCTCGGTCCCACCTCGTTGGGGTCAACCTCGTGACGCAGAACTTCCCATCCGCGCGGCACGGTCAGCCTCGACGCGTGCGCCTCGCACAGGTCGTAACTGTGCGGTTCGGAGTAAGCAGCGAGCGGACCCACGACCGCGGTCGACTCGGCGTAGATATACGTCAACGTAGCGACGGCGGGCTGGAAGCACTCGGGCTTACTGCAGCTACGGACACTTCTCACGAGCCCGAGGCTACCCGCGCCTCAGTCAGTTCACGCGCATCTCGCGCGCGGGGGCGCTGGCGTGTCGGACGATGCGGGCGGTGACGGCTAGGCTCACTTCATGCCCACACCATCGTTTCCGCGTACCCGCGATCGACGCGGGCGCGGCATCCGAGGGCCGTTGTTTCCGCAGACCGTTCCGGTGTATCGCTCGCGCGCGGAACTGTTCGATGATCTGGTGCTCGACATCGTCGAGCAGATCGACCCGAAGTGGCGCGATGTGATCGAGGCGGTGGAATTTGCCGTGGAGGACGTGCCTCGAGTCACCCACCAGCACCCCGAGGACGTCATCCATCAGCCGAATGTGATCGAGGATGCGTCGGTCCCGTTGTCCAAACTCGCACCGGGACACGTCGACGGATTGGGCCGCGAGCATGCGCCGCGCATCGTGATCTACCGCCGACCGTTGGAGGTCCGCGGCCGCAGCGTCGCCGATCTACGCGACCTCGTACACGAGATCGTCGTAGAACAACTCTCAAACCTGCTCGGGGTGAGCCCGAGCGATATCGATCCAGACCTCTGATCCAGCCAGTTTCAGCAGAGGTCTGTATAGACGCCGACCGACGGAGTCGGCGTCACGGATTGCGGACGTCTAGGAGGCGTTACGCCGCAAAGACTTCAGCCGGCGGCGCTCGCGTTCGGACATGCCACCCCAGATGCCGAATCGCTCGTCATTAGCGAGGGCATACTCGAGACACTCGTCCTTCACTTCGCAGCCGACGCAAATCTTCTTTGCCTCGCGCGTCGAGCCGCCCTTCTCGGGGAAGAATGCTTCGGGGTCAGTCTGCGCACACAAGGCACGCTCCTGCCACTCCTGCTCCTCCTCGGCACTGGCGGCCCAGAGATCGTGGGTAAATGCCTGCGGTTCGGTCACAGCGACGGCCCCTTCCATGTTGACCAATTCCGCGAACTTTGTTGGTAGCGCGGAGCTACCCCTTAGCACTGGCTGACGACCCTGCCTGTCGGTCGCCGCTAAGAACATCAGTGTAATTACATGTGTGTCGCTATGGCCGAGTCAAGGGGAATGGTGATATTCACGCCGATTTTCCATTCCCTCCCGGCCGCAGAGCGGCTATGGGCACCCTGGCAGCATGGACCGCGTGAACGCACTCTCAGCCAATACCCCACCCCGCAACATCGTCGTACTCGCCGGCGGAGTCGGCGGCGCGAAATACCTGCTGGGCGTCAGAGAGTACGCCCGCGAGCACGGCGCCGAGGTCACGGCCATCGTGAACACCGGCGACGACGCGACCATGCACGGACTGCGGATCTGTCCCGACCTCGACTCCATCATGTACACGCTCGGCGGCGGCCACGATCAAGAGCGGGGCTGGGGGCAGGTCGGCGAAACGTGGACGGTGGGCGAGGAACTCAAGGAGTACGGCGCGGGTCCGACCTGGTTCTCCCTCGGCGACAAAGACATCGCCACCCACCTGGTGCGCACTCAGATGCTCGACGCGGGATATCGACTGACCGAGGTCACCGAGGCGTTGTGCGCGCGCTGGCAGCCGAACGTCCGCTTATTACCGATGAGCGATGACCGCGTCGAGACCCACGTCGTATGCACGCTCCCCGACGCCGAGCAACCTAGCGCGATCCACTTCCAGGAATGGTGGGTGCGGTATCGCACCAAGGTGCCGACGACCGGGTTCGTACAGGTCGGCGCCGAGCAGGCCGCACCCAGCGCCGAAGTGCTGGCGGCACTGAAGGAGGCCGACCTGATCCTGCTGGCGCCGTCCAACCCGGTGGTCAGCATCGGCCCGATCCTCGGTGTGCCCGGTATGCGAGAGGCGCTGCGCGATGCGGCGGCCCCCGTGATCGGTACCGCTGGACTGATCAACGGCGCGCCGCTACGCGGGATGGCCGACGTATGCCTGCAGGTAATCGGCGTCGAGCAGACCGCACTCGCGGTCGCCGACTACCTGGGCGCTCGATCGGCGGACGGCGTACTCGACGGCTGGCTGGTCGCCCCCGGCGACGGCGGCACTCTCGACGCGATCAGCGTGGCCGAAGCACCGCTGTTGATGAGCGACGCCGGCGCGACCGCGCAGATGGTCACCGCAGCAGTCGAACTCGCCGGGCAGGTCCGATGAATCAGGGCGCAGGACTCGGCGCCGAACACATCGCGGCGAATGCCCGCCCCGCGACCGAGGACGCAGTGGACGAGCCGCTAGCTGAGCAATACACGGTTCGCGCGATCCGCGGGCTACCGGACTTTCGGCCGGGCGACGATCTCATCGCTGCGATCTGCTCGGCCGCGCCATGGATCGCCGACGGCGACGTACTCGCGATCACCTCGAAGGCGGTATCGAAGGCCGAAGGGCGGTTGACCTCGACCGGCACCGATGAGGTCGAGCGGGCCGCACGACGGCGTGAGGTCATCGATGCGGAGACCACCAACGTCGTGGCCGAGCGGCGCGGCGTACGCATCGTGCGCAACGCACTCGGCCTGACGATGGCCGCGGCCGGCGTCGACGCTTCCAACGTGAACGCTGACGAGATCGCCACGCTGCCGCTGGATCCGGACGCTTCGGCGCGCCGGATTCGGGACGGCATCAGGGCACAACTCGGTCGAGACGTCGCCGTAGTCATCACCGACACCACCGGTCGCACGTGGCGCAGCGGACTCGTCGATATCGCCATCGGCTCGGCGGGGATCGCGCCACTTCGCGATCTGCGCGGTGGGATCGACACGCACGGTCACCCGCTCGCGGTGACGGCGCTGGCGCAAGTCGATGAGATCGCGTCGGCCAGCGAGTTGGTGCGCGGCAAACTCGGCCGCGTCGCCGCCGCAGTCATTCGGGGAATCCCATGGCGAGCTCAGGAGACTCCCGGCGCCGGCGTCGCGCTGATCCGCCCGATCGAAGAGGACATGTTCTGCTTCGGCGCGCGCGACGTCGTCCCCGCAGCTCAGCACGCGTCATTCACCGATGGGTGTGCCCGCGAAGAACAGATCACCGACGCGATCGCCCGCGTTCGCGCGCCCGCGGGGATACGCGCGGCGGTGGCCGGCAGCGCGGTGTCGGTGCGCGGCGATGACGAGTTCGCCCTCGGTATCTACGTCGGTCAACTCGTGGTCGCGCTGCGCGCCGAAGGCTTGGCCGCCGAACTCACCCGGGTCGCCGAAGGCGCCGACCTTCGGCTTGCCCAGGCTGCGCCGTACGAAGGCATCGAATGACAGCCGCCGAGGAGGTTCAATGACCACACTGCACGCCGACGCGCTCAGCACACTCGAGGCATGGCAGCCGACGGACGCCGGCCAGGAGGCCCTGCGACAGGCCTACATCGCCTACCTGTCGGCGATGCCGGAGGCGATGCAACGTTCCTGTGCGCCCGGGCACCTGACCGCGAGCGCGGTCGTCGTGGACGTGGCGCGAGGCGCGACTCTGCTGACGTTGCATCCGCGGCTCGGTCGCTGGGTGCAGCTGGGTGGGCATTGCGAGCCGGAGGACGCGACGCTGCGTGACGCCGCGCTACGCGAGGCCAGCGAGGAAAGCGGCATCGACGGCCTACGGATCGACCCACTCCCGGTGCAACTCGACGTACACCCGCTGACCTGCTCCGGCGGCGTGCCGACCCGGCACTTGGATGTGCGCTACTTGGTGCAGGCTCCGCCGTACGCCGAGGCGGTGATCAGTGACGAGTCGGATGACTTGCGCTGGTTCTCCTTCGAGGAGTTGCCCGAGGGGTTGGACGAGTCGACGTTGGCGTTGATCGCCGCCGCGCGCGCGGCGCTCGTTTAACGATTCTGCGGTTGGCTCCACCTACGGTAATCGTGACGGAGCGCGGGCAAGACTTTCCGCAGAATCGTTATATATCGCGGAAATTCGGGATCGTACGACGAGGGCCACGGCGTGCCGCCGCAATACCGGCGAGCTCGATGAGCCGCACGACTCGGCCGCGGTGCGGGCGGTACGGCTCCAGTAACTCGGCCATCCGCGCATCGTCAACCGGTGCACCCGTCAGCGCTACCCCGACAGAGGACGCGATGTGGTAGTCGCCGAACGAAGGGTGATCCGCCGAGCCCCACGCGCGCTCGGCGACCTCCGCGGCCGTCCACACGCCGATACCGCGGATCGACTGCATTGCCGCGGCGGCATCGCACGCGTCGCGGGCACTGAGCGCCTCCAGCGACTGCGCGCGGGCCGCAGCCAACCGCACGGTCGCGCGGTGTGCGCGATCGACGCCGATACGGTGCCAGTCGGCGTCGGACAGTGAGCGCAGCACGGCCGCCGACGGCGGAACGCGCATCCGCCGCGGTCCGGGCGCGGGAGATCCGAAACGCAGCAGGAGTTGCCGCCAGGACGCCAGCGCCTCCTGGCCGGTGATTTTCTGGCTGAGGATCGCAGGCACCAGCGACTCGAGTACCGCATCGGTGCGCGCGAACCGCACCCCGGCGAAACGCCGGTGCAACTCGACGATGATCTGATCGCGTGGCTGGAATTCAGTCGGATCGTCGCGCAATCCATGCAGCGCCTCGACTCGCTCCAGCGCCCAGGACGCACCCGGCCCCCACACCCGAACCACCAACTCGCTACCGGCGACGGCGCTGCACAGTGTCACATCGCCGGACGGCGTACCCATCGCGCGCCAGATTCCCTGCTCGTCGACGGCGTACGCCGGATCGTATGCGCCGTACCGAAAGTTGCCGAGGGTTCGCGGCAGATCGAGCCGAAACGACAGTGGGACTCGGGCGCTGCGGCCCGAGTCCCACATTTCGTCGTCGATCGACACGCGATGATTAGCGCGGCGCCATACGCAGCGCGGCGTCGAACCGAACGGTCTCGCCGTTCATGTAGTCGTTCTGCGCGAGGAACAGCGCGACGTCGGCGTACTCCTGCGGCTTACCGATCCGCGACGGGAACGGTACGCCCTCGCCGAGGGTCTTGCGGAACGCCTCGTCAACGCCGGCGAGCATTTCGGTGTCGATGATGCCCGGAGCGATGCAGTTCACGCGGATGCCGGAGGTCGACAGGTCGCGCGCGGCACAGATGGTCATACCGTGCACACCGGCCTTCGAGGTGGCGTACGCAATCTGGCCGATCTGGCCCTCGAACCCGGCGACCGAAGCGGTGCTGATGATGACGCCACGGGCGCCGTCCTCGTTGTAGGCCTCGGTCGCGGCCATCGCCTCAGCGCCCAAGCGGAGCATGTTGAAGGTACCGACGAGGTTGACGTCGATGATTTTCTGGAACATCTCCAGCGAGTGGGTGCCCTTCTTGCTGAGCACGCGGCCCGCGGCGCCGATACCCGCACAGTTGATCAATACGCGCAGCGGACGATCCTTGCTGGTCGCATCTTCGATCGCCGCAGCAACCTGATCGGAGTTGGTGATGTCGGTCTTGACGAAGGTTGCCGAGCCGCCGAGTTCGGCGACCAGAGCGTTGCCCTTGTCTTCGTTCAGGTCGACGATCGTGATGAGCGCGCCCTTCTCGGCCAGCGCGCGAGTGGTTGCCGCACCGAGTCCCGATGCGCCGCCGGTGACGATGGCGGAAACGCCTGAGAGATCCATGAATTGCCTTTCTAGTCCGATCCCCACCCGTTCGGGTCGGGGATTGTGTGCTCCGCGCACCGATGGGTGCTTAGAGCAGCCGATGGTGCTTAGAGCAGGTCGTCGCGGCCGCGTTCCTTCCAGGCCTCGACCGCATCCTTGACCCGTTGGGCCTCGGATCGTTTGACGACGAGGATGCAGGTGTCGGTCTCGACGACGACGACGTCCGGGACGCCGACCACGGTCACGGCTCTGCCGGTACCCGAAGTGGCGAAACTCCCCGGTGAGTCTAAAAGAAGGGTGTCGCGCGGCTGCGCGAGGCGGCTACCTTCGGCCAGGCCGAGCTCGGCGACCGTGTCCCAGTCCCCCATATCGCTCCATCCCATCCGCGCGGGCACGGTCGCGACGCGACCCTGCGCGGCGACCTGCTCGACGATGGCGTGGTCGATGCTGATCGACGGCATGTCCTGCCACACTTCGGTGAGGATCTCCCGAGCCGCCGCGTTATCGGTGTGCCAACTTTCGGCGACACGCTGCACTCGTTCGTATATCTGCGGGGCGTGGTGACGCACGTCCTCTAGCAGGTCGGCGGTACGACCGACGAACATGCCGGCGTTCCACAGGTGTCGCCCATCCTCGACGTACTCCTGCGCGGTCACCAAATCGGGCTTTTCTTTGAACGAGCGCACCGCGAGCGCCGCGCCGATGCCAAGCTCGTCACCGATTTCGATGTAGCCGTACCCGGTTTCGGCGTAGCGCGGCGGAACTCCGATGGTCACTAGGCGGCCGGTCGCCGCCACCTCGATTCCTGTGCGGACGGCGGCCCGGAAGGCGTCGCCGACGGAAATGAGGTGATCGGCGGCGAAACTGCCCATCACGGCCTCGGGGTCACGGGCGTGAATGATTGCGGCAGCGAGCGCGATCGCCGGTCCGCTGTTACGTCCGGCCGGCTCGACGACCAGGTTCCGCGGTGGCACCGACGGTATTTGCTCGGCGATCGCCATCTTGTGCGCGGGCCCGCAGACGACGTAAGTCTGTTCGGGCGGCGACAGCGGGCCGAGTCGCGCGAGAGTGAGCTGCATGAGTGACCGCTCGTCCGCGCCGAGACGGTGTAGGAACTTCGGCGAACTCTGTCGGCTCAGTGGCCACAGTCGCGTTCCACTGCCACCGGCAGGGATGACGGGGTAGAAGCGGCTCATGTATCCCTGCTCGTCTCGTTGCTCGGTAGTTCGTCGGCGCCGCGTCGTGGCGGCGCCCCGCCGCGGACGGTGGCCGAGCGCTGCGCGATCGCCTGACGCGCGGCCAACCCGCATCGCAGTACCAACCGCAATGGCGCCCACCGCAGACCGGAGTAACGCCTGGAGAGGTAGCGGTACGCGCTGCGGTGGTGTTCGGCGACCATCCGGGAAGGCTCCCGGTTAGCGGCGTGGCCTTGATTGTGTAGTACGACGGTGCCTGGCGCGTAGACCACCTCGTGTCCCTCATCGTGCAGTCGCGCGCACAGATCGACGTCCTCGAAGTACATGAAGTATCCGGCGTCGAATCCGCCGAGCGAGTCGAACGCGTCCTTACGCATCAGCATGCAGGAGCCGGAGATCCATCCCGTGGTGCGCTCACCGATCGCTTCGGCTTCGGCGCGGTAGGTGCGGGTCCATGGGTTCGTCGGCCAGATCGCGCCGAAAATGGCGTGCCCGGCACCGATGCCGATGCTCGGCAGCAGCCGCGCCGAGGGGTACAGCTCATCGTCCGCAGTGGTGATGGCCGGGCCGATCGCCGCCGCGTTCGGCCAGCGGCGCGCCGCATCCAGCAGCGCATCGATGCTTCCGGGGCCCCACACCAGATCCGGGTTGGCCACGAGGATCCAGTCCGTGACTACCTCGGCGGCACCGATATTCGCAGCAGAGCCGAACCCGAGGTTGCTGCCGGTTCGGATCAGCTCGACCCCGTCGCGTCCTTCCGCGGCTTCGACCGACCCGTCTACCGACCCGTTGTCGACCATGATGACGCGCGGCGGGCACTGCGCTGCATCCTGCAGGGAGTCCAGGAACGCGGCCAGGTGCTCGCCGGGTGAGAACGTCACGACCACCACGGTGACCTCATCGACCGCCCTCACCGGCGGCGGCGTGTTCATTCAGAATCCAGTTCGAACAACTCGCGTACGACGCGGCGAGCTACGTCCATCGAGAAGTGCTCTTCGATATTGCGCAGCCCCCCTCTCGCTAGCCGTTCCCACAACTCGCGGTCGGTGTAGGCGCGGATGATCTGCTGCGCGAATCCCTCGGCGTCGTCCGCGACGAGCACGTCCTCGCCCGGCGTCAGGTGCATGCCCTCGACAGCGATGGTGGTCCCAATCACCGGTTGCCCGTGCGCCATCGCGAGGTTGATTTTTCCCTTGACCCCGGCGCCGAACCGCAGCGGTGCGACGGTGAGTTTGACGTCATCCATCATCGGGTCGATGTCCTCGACAAACCCGTGGATTGTCACGCCCGGGTGACCCTCCAGCGACTTGATCTCCTCAGTGGGGTCGGCGCCGACGACGTGTAGGTGCACGTCGGGAAGTTCCGCGTGCACCAGCGGGAAGATCTCGGTAACCAGCCATTGGACAGCATCGATATTCGGGGTGTGGGTGAATCCACCGACGAACACGATGTCCTTGCGATCTTCGAACGAGGACCCTGCCCCGGCGACCTCATGCACATTGCTCAGCAACGTGACGTGTTCACCGGGGGCGTCCGCGGCGAGGACATCAACCTCGGTTCCGGAGACGACGACCGTCGTGTCGGCCGCGGCGACGAGCCCGAGTTCGATCTGGCGGGTCTTCAACGCCGTGCGCGCGACAGCAGCGCTGCGCGAGACCTCTGCGGTTCGGCGTTCACGCAGATAGTGCAGGTCGACGGTGTCGAAAATCAGCTTCGCCTGCGGCGCGTAACGACGGATCAATTGAACCATTTCCGAGAGCACGTAGTGCCGACTCACCCACACCGCATCGAAGCGCGCGCCATGATTGCGGAACCAGGTGGGGCGGGCTCCGGCGTACGGCGCGTACCAGACTTCGATGCCCAATCGCTGCATCGCCTTGGTGTACTCGCCTTGGTACAGACCGTCGGCCGGGAAGTAGACGACGTGCACGCCTTCCTCGACCAGTAGCCGCATGATGTTCATCAGCCGGACCGACCCGGAGTCTTTGTCCGGGAACGGGGTCAGGGCGTCCATGATCAGCACTTGCTTCTGATCACGGTGCAGCAGGGCAGGCTCGGGAATCGTGCCCGCGGCGAGGTGTCCGGCAAGCGCGGCGACCCGATGCTCGGCAAACCGCTCTTTGTTGCGCAGTTGATAGGCCTTCACACCGCTGCCGGTGCTCGTGCCATTCGAGACGCCTTCATCGTGCAATACCTGCGCCTGAGGTGCGACGACAACCGTCTTACCTGCCTCACGCACCGCGAATGCCAGATCGGTGTCTTCGTAGTACGCCGGTGCGTACCGCGGATCGAAGCCGCCCACCTCATCGAAGAGCGCCTTGTCGATCATCAGGACAGCGCCACTGACGTAATCGCACTCGCGCAGATAGGAAAACCGCGGGTCATTCGGCGACTCGCCGCGCCCGTAGTTCCAGCCCGACCCGTCGGCGAACACCACGCCCCCGGCCTCCTGCAGGACGCCGTCCGCGAAGATCAGTTGCGAGCCAACGATGCCGATCTTCTGGTCTCGCTCGGCGGTCGCGACCAGTTCGTCCAGCCAGCCCGGTTGCGGGACGGTGTCGTTGTTCAGAAACAGCACCCGCCGACCGCGGGCCTGCGCAGCGCCATCATTACAGGCTGCGATGAAGCCGCCGTTGCTGGCGCGGCGGTGATAGCGCACACCGGTCCATTGTTCGAGTTCTACCTGCGTGGCGTCGCTCGAACCGTCATCGACCACGACGACCTCGAAAGAGGTCTGCGGCGGATGTTCGGCGAGCGCTACCAGGCAGGCGCGGGTGTGCGCGAACTGGTTGTAGACCGGTATCACGATGGTGACTTCGGGGCTCTGGCTGCTCGCGACGGCCGGGCGGTTTGATCCCTCGGACGGCCGGTACAACTCAAGGCGGCGCGGCGCGGGAACCCGTTTGAGCCGGACCGCTACGCGCCGCAGCGTGCCGCGCACGCCGCGGGTTCGCAAACTGTTCACGGCAAGTCGCTTAATACCTGCCGCGCGATCAAGGAGGTATCGCAGATGAGTGCGCATTTCGTCGGCTACGCGTTCTTCAGTGCCTGCCCGTCACGCTCGATGGCCTCAGCCAGCGCGGCGCGCCATTCGGGCATCGGCGGCAGACCGGCATCGGCCCATTCACTCCACGAGAGCACCGAGTACGGCGGGCGCGGGGCCGGCCGCACGAACGCGTCCGAGGTGGTCGGTTCGACCCGCTGGGGGTCCAGGCCGTTCAATTCGAAGATCGCGCGGGTGAAGTCGAACCAGGAGCACTGACCGCCGCCGGTGCAGTGGTAGTAACCGGCGGGTGCATCGGAGGTCGCGAGCTCCAGCAGGTTGATCGCCAGGTGACGGGTCCAGGTGGGCGAACCGACCTGGTCATCGACCACGGAGAGGGTGTCATTGGTCGTCGAAAGTTTGAGCATGGTTTTGACGAAGTTCGGTCCGTACGCGCCGTACACCCAGGCGGTGCGGACGACGTACGCCGTGTCGGGAGCGATCTCGCGGATCGCCTTGTCGCCGGCATCCTTCGTGCGTCCGTACGCGGTCTTGGGGACCGTAACGTCGGTGGGCTTGTACGGCTCTGCCGCATCACCGGCGAAGGTGTAGTCGGTGGAGACGTGGATCAGTCGGCAGCGGTTGCCGATCGCGACAGCGAGGTTGCGTGGGCCGTCGGCGTTGACCTTGTAGGCGACCTCCTCGTCGGATTCGGCGTTGTCCACCGCGGTGTACGCCGCCGCGTTGATCACCACAGGGATTCCTGGCTCAGTCGAGTTCAGGAACGCGTCGATCACCGTGGTGGTGGACGCGGCATCGGTGATATCGATATCGCCGACGTCCACGCCGGTGACCTGCGGCTGGGTCACACCGTGCGCGGCGAGCAGCAGCATGAGTTCAGTGCCCAGCTGCCCGCGGGCGCCGACGACGAGGAAGCGGTGTCCGGTCAGTGCCGTCACCGCGCGGGCCGAGAGATCATGTGAGTTACTCATCGCCCTCGAATGTAGCGCGAGCAGGCAGCGCTTGGACGTGATCAGCGCCGTGTCCGGCGGCAGTTCGATGGCGACCGCCTCACAGTGCGCCCATCGGCGCGATATTGACCACGACGCGCGAGCCGGTGAACGCGGTCGCGACCTGGCTGTGCGGTCATTCACGGCGCTCGCGACCTCGGTGCACGGGTCCGTTCGGTGGCGTGACGCTGAGCACGCACACCGATGACGCCGACATCGCCGGCGCGTTCGTGTCATCGTGGATGGTCTGGCGTTCGCTGATCAGCCGGCTCGCATGCGGACCGAAGTATCCACGACACCCGCTACGGAAGTCCCCTGGCACGCGCCGCGGGCACTTACTGTGGAACGACGGTACCGCTGGGACCGCCGAATGATCGCGCGCCAAACGAACCTATCCAGATCTGCCGGAGGGCTTGAGTGAACGACGACCGCCGCGACGAACAGTCACTGCCGGACTCGCTGGACCCCAGACTCACCAAGCCCGTGCGCTCGCGCACGCAGCGTACGACGTCCTGGGTCCTGGCCGTACGCGTGTTGTGCGGTGTGCTGTCGGTGGTGCTACTGGGCGGAGCGGCGTACGGCACCGCGCTGCTGAACCGAATCCAAACCAGTGCGGGAACCCTGGACTCGACGGATGGCGAACATAACGTCGACCGCGTCGGCAACTTCGACGACGAGAACATCCTGGTGGTCGGCAATGATTCTCGTGACGGCTACAGCCAGGAAGATCTCGAAAAGATCGGCGCCAGCGACGAAGGGTCGATGGCCACGGACTCCATCATGCTGATCCACGTTCCTGCCAACGGTGAAAGCGCCAGCGTCGTGTCGTTCCCTCGCGATTCCTGGGTCGATATCCCCGGGTTCGGCGAGAGCAAGATCAATTCGGCGTTCGTTTCCGGTTACAGTTCGCTGCCCGATGGCGCCTCGGAGGCCGACCGACGCGCCGAGGGCCAGAAGACGCTGATCGCGACGGTCAGCCAGCTGTCCGGGATGAAGGTTGACCATTACGTCGAAGTGTCGCTGCTCGGCTTCTACGACCTCACCGAAGCCCTCGGCGGTATCGAGGTCAACCTCTGCGAACCGGCGTACGACCCTTCGCAGAACTCGGGCGCAGACTTTCCTGCCGGTAAGCAGACCCTCGACGGTTCGCAAGCGCTGAGCTTTGTGCGGCAGCGCGAAGGCCTGAACAACGGCGACCTCGATCGCATCAAGCGGCAGCAATTTTTCGTCGGCGCCGTACTACGCAAGGTGCTTGATCAGGATCTGCTCGACTTGGCAAACATCGGCAAACTCACCGACATCATCGACGCCCTGACCGGCACCATCAACTACAGCAAGGGCTTGGACCCGCTGAAACTGGCCGACCAGATGAGCGCGGTGGCCGCGGGTGATGTCACGTTCCAGACGGTGCCGGTCGCGAATCAGGACGGCAAGATCGGTGAGACCTCCGTCGTACTGCTGGAAGATCAGGACTCGCTGGATGAGTTCTTCGAGAACCTGTCCGGCGGTGGCACACAGCAGGACGACGCGCCTGCCACCGAGACGACTGAAGCCCCCGAAACGCTCGACCCTGCTGAGGTCAGCGTCGAGGTCTACAACGGCACCACGTCTGAGGGCGCCGGGCAAACTGCTGCGGACACCCTGACCGAGGACGGCTTCACCGTGACCGGCGTCCTGCCTGCCGCGACCGCCGACTGGACCGAAAGCGTCGTGCAGTACCCGGCGGGTATGGAGGCCGAAGCCGCGACCGTGGCTGCGGCCGTCGGTGGCGGGACGAAAACCGAAGAGACCGCCGATATCAGCTCCGTGATGCTGATCGTCGGCACCGACTATCCCGGTCTGCCTGGTGGCTCGTCCCAGTCCGGTTCCACCGACTCCGGCTCTACCGACTCCGGCTCTACCGGCTCCGGTTCTACCGACTCCGGTTCTACCGACTCCGGTTCTTCACAGACGGAGGCGCCGCAGGGCGGCGACGAGGAGCCGAGCCAGCCGGCCGACGATGTCATGACGGCCGACGAAGGAACCTGCGTCTACTAGACCAGTCACCGCTCGCGCTTCATGCCTCGCCCGTCGTGCGGCATCCGTTCGGGCTTGGGGTCGGGGTCGGGTCGGCGTCCGTTCGCGGTCGGGTCCGCGTCGCCGTCCGTTCGAGCTCGGGTCGGGTTCGGTCGCGTCGGCGTCGGCAACACCACAGTGAGCACCGTCGCTGGCTGCGGTAGCGTCGAGGGCCGACACGCGGAGTGGGCCCGACCAGTTGACCCCTCGACCGCATCTATCGACTCGGGGGCCGAGTGAACGACGAGACGCCACTTCCTGCTTCGTTGGACCCACGCGTCGTACGGCCGCTTCGATCTCGACGTCATCGCCGTCCGCGGGCATGGATCATCGCCGTGCGCACGCTGTGTGGCCTGCTGTCCGTCGTACTGCTGACCGCCGCCGCGTATGGCACGGTGCTGATCAACCGCGTGCAGACCAGCGCCGGGACGCTCGAAGGCACCGATGATGTCGAGCACAACGTCGACCGCGTCGGCAACTTCGACGACGAGAACATCCTGATCGTCGGCAACGACGCTCGCGCCGACTACACCGAAGAACAGTTGGCCAAGATCGGTGCTTCGGCTGAAATCTCGATGGCGACCGACACGATCATGCTGATCCACGTGCCCGCCGACGGGTCCGGCGCCAGCGTCGTATCGCTCCCCCGAGACTCGTACGTCGACATCCCCGGGTTCTGGACCGACAAGATCAACGCCGCCTACGCCGCCGGGTACACCTCGTTGGACGACACCGCGACGGAGGAGCAGCGGCGCGCGGCCGGGCAGAACGCGCTCATCGCCACGGTCAGCCAAGTCTCCGGAATGAAGATCGACCACTACGTCGAGGTCACCCTGATCGGCTTCTATGACCTCACCGAGGCTCTCGGCGGCATCGAGGTCAACCTGTGCGAGGCGTCGTACGATCCGACGCGCAATTCGGGTGCGGACTTCCCCGCCGGCACCCAGGTCCTCGAAGGATCGAAGGCGCTGAGTTTCGTGCGCCAGCGGTACGGCGTACCGGGCACCGATCTCGGACGCATCAAGCGGCAACAGTTCTTCGTGGGCGCGGTGATCCGCAAGGTGCTCGATATGGATCTGCTCGACCTGGCGAACATCGGCAAACTCACCGACATCATCGACGCGCTCGCCGGGACCATCAACTACGACAAGGACCTCGATCCGCTGAAACTGGCTGATCAGATGAGCGCCGTCGCCACCGGCAATGTCACGTTCCAGACGATCCCGCTCGCCGAGTACTACGAACAGAACATCGATGGTCAAGACGTTGTCCTGCTCGCGGACCAGGACGAATTGGACGCGTTCTTCGGCTCGCTGTCCAAAGTCGCGCCGGACGAGCCCAAGGACG
Source organism: Cumulibacter soli (assembly GCF_004382795.1). Lineage (NCBI taxonomy): Bacteria > Bacillati > Actinomycetota > Actinomycetes > Geodermatophilales > Geodermatophilaceae > Cumulibacter > Cumulibacter soli. Next base: position 349,401 of record NZ_SMSG01000002.1, read on the forward strand.
ACAACCCGGCAGGGCAAACCAGCGACGACGCGAACACCGACGACTCCGACGCGGGCAGCGCGAACGCTGGCGCTGGTGATTCTGGTGCCGGTGACGCTGGTGCCGGCGATCCCAGCGCTGGCGATGCTGGGACCGGTAATGCTGGGACCGGCGACACGAACGGGGCCGGTACAAGCGGGGACGGTTCAGGCGCAGGCAATACGAACGCGGGAGGTGCGAACGCGGGAGGTACGGCGGCAGGCAATACCGGTGCAGGAAATGCGAACGGCACCGGCGCAAGTAAACCCGCCGACGACGTGATGACCGCAGAAGAAGGAAGTTGCGTGTACTGATGACCGACACCCTGAGCGGACTGCTGGCCGCGCGAATCTCGGCAAACCCCGCGACACCGCTAATCACCTATTACGACCGCGACAGCGGCGAGCGCACCGAATTGTCCGGGACGACGTTCGCGAACTGGGTCGCCAAGACGGCGAATCTGTTGCGCGATGACTTCGACGTCCACGACGGGTCGGTGGTCGCCCTCGCGCTGCCGATGCACTGGCAACAACTGGTACTCGCGTTCGCGACGTGGTCGCTGGGCGGGTGCGTGTCTGAGTCTCCGGGGGACTCGCCGGATGTGCTGGTGATGTCGCCGGACCGCATGATGGAACTGGCCGATGCTGATGCGGGCGAGTTGATGGTGAGCAGCCTCGATCCGATGGGACGTCCACTCGAACCGCGCCCCGAGCACGTTACCGACTACACCAGCGCGGTGCGGGTGCATGGCGATGCGTTCACCGGGGCGCCGATCGGTGCGGCCGATCCGGCGTACGTCGGCGGCAGTCTCACTCTCGACCATGCGCACGCCGCGCAGACCGCTCGCTCGCTCGCGCAGGCGCTCAAGTTGGCCCTCGCGGCGCGGGTATTGGTCACCGTCGGCCCCGCTGGCGAAGCCGGCCTGTTGACCTGGGCGGCCGCTCCCCTGCTCGCCGGCGCCTCCCTGGTACTCGTCAAGACCGGCGAGGACGCCGACACCGCTGACTGGCTTGAGCGGATCTCAGCGCAGGAAGCCATCACCACTCGGCTGTAGCAGCCACCGTCCGATGCTCACGGACGGCTCGGCCGGGCGAAGGCTGGCACCGGGCTGTGCCCGCTCGCGGAAGGCTCGCGGGCGAAGGCAGGCGCCGAGCTGTGCTCGCACGCCGAGGGCTGGCGTCAAGCAGCGGACTCCCGCGCAGCGGGCTCCCGCGCGGAGGGGCTGGTGCACCGCGATGCACCCACGGCGACTTCCTGTGCCGTACGCCATAATGTCCGCGTGTGTCCGGTCTGGGCGCATACCGGTGTCTCGACGAGGAGTGACTATGGACAAAGTCGTCCCCAGCGCAGCCGAGGCCGTAGCGGACATCGGCGATGGTGCGTCCATCGCAGTCGGCGGCTTCGGGCTCTGCGGCGTACCCCAGGATCTGATCGACGCACTGCGCACCAAGGGATCCAGCAACTTGTCGATCACCAGCAACAACTGCGGTGTGGACGGTGACGGGCTTGGCGTACTGCTCGAGGATGGTCGGATCTCCAAGGTGATCGCCTCGTACGTCGGCGAGAACAAAGCGTTCGCAAATCAGTACCTCTCCGGTCAACTCGAACTCGAACTCACTCCACAAGGCACGATCGCCGAGCGGCTCCGCGCCGGCGGGGTCGGCATTCCCGGGTTTTACACCATCACCGGCGCCGGGAGCTGGGTCGCCGAAGGTGGCATTCCCACCAAGTACGACACGGAGGGCAACGTCGTTAAATCCTCGGCACCAAAGGAAACCAAGGAATTCGACGGCGTCGAGTACGTCCTCGAGCACGCCATCGTCTCCGACTTCGCGTTGGTGCACGCGCTGAAAGCCGACCGGCACGGCAACCTGGTGTTTCACGAATCCGCGCGCAACTTCAACCCGCCGGCCGCGATGTCCGGCAAGATCACCGTCGTCGAAGCCGAACAGATCGTCGAAGCTGGCGAGTTGAACCCGGATCAGATTCACCTGCCCGGGATCTTCGTGCACCGCGTCGTCCAGTCCACCGGTCGCAAGCCGATCGAGAAGCGCACCACTCGCGCGAAGGAGGCCTAAGCCATGGCATGGGACCGCAACCAGATGGCCGCGCGTGCAGCAGCGGAACTCGCCGACGGGCAGTACGTAAATCTCGGTATCGGCATGCCCACCCTCGTGCCGAACTATATCCCTGAGGGCGTCACCGTCACCCTGCAGAGTGAGAACGGCATCCTTGGACTGGGGCCGTACCCGTACGAGGGCGAGGAAGACCCCGACCTGATTAACGCCGGCAAGGAGACCGTCACGGTGCTGCCGGGATCGTCGTACTTCGACGCGGCGACGAGCTTCGGGATGATCCGCGGCGGCAAGATTGACGCCGCAATCCTCGGCGCGATGCAAGTCGCTGAAAACGGTGACCTCGCCAACTGGATGATCCCCGGCAAGATGGTCAAGGGCATGGGCGGCGCGATGGATCTGGTTCACGGCGCCAAGAAAGTCATCGTGCTGATGGAGCACACCGCGAAAGGCGATTTCAAGATCGTCAAAGAATGTTCGCTGCCGTTGACCGGCAAGCGCGTCGTACAACGCATCATCACTGACGTGTGCGTCATCGACGTCCGCCCCGAAGGACTCGCACTCGTCGAACTCGCCCCCGATGTGACCGCCGAGGACGTCCAGGCCGCCACCGAACCCACCCTGCTCATCGACCTCTAGCCGATCTGCGGGGCAGTGAGTAACGCTACGTTGCCGATAGCGTTACTCACTGCCCCGCAGATGGGTAGCGACGTAATGGTTCCTCGGCGAGCCGCCCCGCCGCCACGAGTCTTGTCACGCGCGACGGAGCGTCAACTTCTCGGGCACGCCGCTGCGCCCTCCGCAGGTAGTCGGCAAGATACGTGTCAGATTTCGCCAAGGTAGGCGAATTGACCCGAACGACCTCCAGCCCGACTTCGCTCACCTCGACGTCCTTTTGCGCGTCACTTTCACGTTGCGCTACATCCGCGTGGTGCGCACCGTCGTACTCAATGACAAGTCCCGTGCTGAGATCCACGAGGTCAAGTTCCCGCTCGCGTCGTACTCCGCGGAGCATGGCGTTGACCAGCACGTTCGCGGGATCGAGGTCGAACAAGGTCACCATTCGCGCACGAAGTTCGGATTCAGGAAACGAACGTGAGCGCGTCGACGACAACGCAATCGCCTGCCGTAACCGTGGATGACCCCGGACTCGTGGCCGGCGCTCGATACACCGCCCAAGCAGATCCAAGTCGAACGGACGAGGGTTCAACTCGAACCGAAACGCGTCCATCACACCGACAGCGTCCAGCAGCGATCGACTGAACCGGGTCATGTCGTACGCCGTCCGTTCGAGGCTCGTGACCGGCAACCCGTCGATCACATCGACGTCGTCCGCATCCAATACCACCCGCAAAGTGGCGAGCCCATGCGCGCTGCGGTGGTCGTGACGCTCCAGACAAAACTGCACCGGAGTTCCACTCGCCCTCAGCATTTTCGGGCCTGCGTCTCGTACGCCGTGTAGCAAGGCCGCAGCCCAGCCCGTGAGGACCGCGCCCGCGGGCGCCAATGCCCCCACGAGATGCACGAGTTCTTGCGGATCGTCCAGCACATGCGGCAGCGCGAATATCTGCGGCGTGAGGGCGACCAACCGGCCGTCCTTGAACATTCGATGGTTAGCGCCGCAGGCCAACCACCCGGCCCGCGTGGCCACACCTCCGGGCACGCCAAGCGTTCTGGGGTCGACCGCATCGTTTCGCATAACGCGAGGATCGCAGCCAACTCATCGCACAGCCGGGTTATCCACAACCACAACGATCTGCGGGGCAGTGAGTAACGCTACGGTGCTCATAGCGTTACTCACTGCCCCGCAGAAGGACGTCGCGGAGCGGCGTGGTTAGCGGCCGAGGATGGAGCGGGCCATCACCACACGCTGAATCTGATTGGTGCCTTCGTAAATCTGGGTGATCTTGGCGTCGCGCATCATCCGCTCGACCGGGAAGTCGCGGGTGTAGCCAGCACCGCCGAGCAGTTGTACGGCGTTCGTGGTGACCTCCATCGCGGTGTCCGAGGCCAAGCACTTGGCCGCAGAGGAGATGAAGCCGAGGTTCGGCTCACCGCGCTCGGCGCGGGCCGCTGCGATGTAACACATCTGCCGCGCGGCCTCGATCTTCATCGCCATGTCCGCGACCATCCACTGCACACCCTGGAAGTCCGAAATCGCCGAACGGAACTGCTTACGGTCCTTGATGTACGACACCGCTACGTCGAGCGCGCCCTGCGCTACACCGACGGCCTGAATGCCGATCGTGGGGCGGGTGTGATCGAGGGTTTTCAGCGCCGTCTTGAAACCGGTGTCCTCCTCGCCGATCATCCGGTCAGCGGGAATGACGCAATTAGTGAAATGCAGCTCGCAGGTCGGCGAACCCTTGATGCCCATCTTCTTTTCCTTGGCACCGACTTCGAACCCTTCATCGTCCTTGTGGACGACGAACGCGGAGATGCCATTGGCGCGCTTTTCCGGGTCGGTGGAGGCCATCACGGTGTACCAGTCGGAGTGACCGGAGTTGGTGATCCATGCCTTCGTGCCGTTCAGCACGTAGGTGTCGCCGTCTCGAACGGCGCGCGTCTTCATCGCGGCGGCGTCCGAGCCGGCCTCGCGCTCGGACAGTCCGTAGCTGATCATCGATTCGCCGGACGCGATTGAGGGCAGCACCTTTTGCTTGAGCTCTTCGGAGCCCGACAGGATGATCGGCATCGAGCCGAGTTTGTTGACCGCCGGGATCAGCGAGCTAGACATGCAGACGCGCGCGACCTCTTCGATCACGATGCAGGCGGCGATCGAGTCTGCGCCGGCGCCGTCGTACTGCTCGGGGATGTGCACCGCCTGGAAGCCTGCCTTGGTGAGTTCATCCCGAGCTTCCTGCGGGAACCGCGAGTTCTCATCGACATCGGCGGCGTGCGGTTCGATCTTGTCCTCGCAGAGTTCACGAACCGACTGGCGAAGGTATTCGTGCTCCTCGCTCAGCTGGTAAAGATCGAAGTCAGGATTCATGGTCAGCCTTCCGGAGCGATGCAAATGTATTACTCCGAGCCTACAACCGATCACACCTCCGACGACACGGAGTTAACGCTGCTGTAAACGTTCGTTCTTCGCCAGCGCGACGTCGCGTAGTTCCGTCTGAAACTCACTCATCCGAGCCGTCAACGCGGCGTCTCCCGAGGCAAGCATCCGGACCGCGAGCAGGCCCGCATTGCGCGCGCCACCGATCGACACCGTCGCCACCGGGACCCCTGCCGGCATCTGCACGATCGACAGCAACGAGTCCATGCCATCGAGGTACTTCAGCGGCACGGGTACGCCGATCACCGGCAACGTGGTCACCGAAGCGACCATGCCCGGCAGGTGCGCAGCCCCGCCGGCACCAGCGATGATCACCCGCAGCCCGCGTTCGGCGGCGCTCTCGGCGTACGCGATCATCTCGTGCGGCATCCGGTGCGCGGAGACCACCTGTGCCTCATAACTGATGCCGAACTCCTCCAGAGCACCAGCGGCGTCCTGCATGACCGGCCAGTCGGAATCGCTGCCCATGATGATGCCGACGTCGGGCGTTTCAGTGCTCATCGAGAACTCCAGTCCGAAGGTAGGTCGCGGCCGCTGACGTGATCTCGCGAAGCCGGTCGAGATTGTCGCCGTACGCCGTGACGTGGCCGATCTTGCGTCCCGGACGTACTTGTTTGCCGTAGAGATGGATCTTGATCTCCGGCCATCGGGCCATCAGATGGTGCACTCGTTCATCGATGCCCGGTCCGCCTTCGTCCCCGCCGAGGACGTTCGCCATCACGGTGTACGGCGCTCGCGAGGTACTCGCGCCGAGGGGGTAGTCGAGGACGGCGCGCAGGTGCTGCTCGAACTGGCTGGTGACGGCGCCGTCGATGCTCCAATGGCCGGAGTTGTGCGGGCGCATCGCGAGTTCGTTGATCAGGAATTCGCCGCCGGTCGTCTCGAACAGTTCAACGGCCATCACGCCGACGACGTCAAGTTCGTGAGCCAGCGAGATCGCCATCGCGGTGATCTGCTCCGCCGCCGAGGCGGACAGTTGCGGCGCCGGCGCGATGACCTCGACGCAGATGCCGTCCTGCTGAACAGTCTCAACGACCGGCCACGCGCTGACCTGACCGAACGTAGAGCGGGCGACCATCGCGGCGACCTCGCGGCGCAACGGCACCATTTCCTCGGCGAGCATCTCGAAGCCCGCGGTCTGCGAATCTGCGACGACCTGTGCTGCCTCGGCGGCGTCGCGGACGATCCAGACGCCCTTACCGTCGTACCCGCCGGTTGCGGCCTTGATCACGACCGGCCACGTGCCGCCGGCGAACTCTTCGATGTCCGCGGCGTTGCGCACCCGTTCCCATCGGGGCTGCTGCGCGCCGCCCCAGGCCGCAATTCGGCGACGCATGACCAGTTTGTCCTGCGCGTGCAGTAAGGCCTTCGACCCGGGGAAAACCTTCACCCCGGAATCCTCGAGATGTTTGATCAACGCGCCCGGAACATGCTCGTGATCGAAGGTGACGACATCGCATTCGGCGGCGAATGCCGTGAGGTCGTCAGCGTTCAGGTGGCTGCCAATCTGCACGTCGTGCGCGACCAGCGCTGCCGATTCGTCAGCTCCCACGCTCATCACCCGCACTGACTGTCCGAGTGCGATCGCCGCCTGATGGGTCATTCGGGAGAGTTGGCCTCCGCCGACCATTCCGACGACAGGGAGTCCGGTGCGCTTATCCACCGCACCACTCTAGCGAGCGCGCTCACCGGGTTTCGGCACTGCACGTCACCGGCGCAGGTCAGTCAACAGTTCCACGGCGTGCTGCAGGCTGTTCGGCAGCCGCTCAACCCAGATCCGCGCCCCCGCCCGCCCCGTTTGGTCAGTTCGCGCCGTCTGGTCGATTCGCGCGGGTCGGTCAGGTCGCGCAGTCTGGTCAGTTCGCTCGGTTTGGCCGGTTCGCACAGGTTGGTCAGTTCGCGCTGCCCAGTCAGCTCGCTCGCTGAGCAACGAACGCAGGCCCGCGACCCGGGTGGTCAGTTCGGGTGTACGGCGCGCGAGGACGACCGCGGCGCTCGGGCCGATACGCACGATTGATTCGCCCGCGCAGAAGGCAGTGCGCAGATCATCCGCCAACTGCGACATCTGCCAGGTGCGATCCCACGCGTCGATGCGGCTCTGCACGTCCAGTGGATCGGCACGCGTGTTTCCCGGCTGCAGCAGCGTCGCCACCACCAGCGCATATCGGTCTCCGAGGTGTTCACCGGCAAATTCGGCCTCTGCGGTCACTTCGCGCAGCCGCTCACTCAGATAGTCGACGCCCGGTAACGTGCCGGTCCCGACGTCCTGCAGGTCGCGCACCGTGGCTTCACCGTCGGCCCAGCCGATGGCCGCACTCTTGAGCAGGTTCACGACTTCGATCGGGCGCGGCGGAGTGCTGTAGGTGTACGCCGGATGCGCATGCAGCGCTCGCGTGAGCCGGGCGATGGCCAGTACGTCGTCCAAGGTCTCACCCAACGACACCCCCGCGCGGGCTCGAGCCAGGCCCAAGCGCGTGCAGCGTTCGGCCACGTCCCCGTCGGTCACGATGGCCTCGGCTACGGCGTCCACCGCGGGAGTCCACCAGTCATCGGGGTAGCCCCAGCCGCGTTCCTGGCTGGCCGAGCGCCACATCGATCGCAACTGCGTCGAGGTGATACCCCGGGGGCCGGGACGACCGGCCAGAGGCTTACGCAGTCCGCCACCCATTCGTTCCCGCCACCTCCATCTGAGGACCTATGAACTCCGCGTGAACATATCGGACGTCGATTGCTCATGTAGGCAAAGTGTGTGAATCTGACCGTAAAGCGGTCGTTTCTTGAGCATCTGGGCCGTACTATCTACCGTGGCGCCAGAGTTCTGGTCCGGACGACCCCCAATGTTTCTTGGAGCACGACCCGAATGACGACCTCACAGCGCTCGGCGGCCGACGACAAGGCCGCCGACGCCGAGTACATCACGGCTGTCCGTGGTGGCGATAGGTCAGCCTTCGCTCCGCTCTACAAACGCCACCAGGCCGCGGCGTACCACCTGGCGCGCCAATTGGTCACCTCCCCCAGCGAGGCCGAGGATCTGGTTTCGGAGTCGTTCGCCAAGGTCTTCAACACGCTACTCAGCGGCGGCGGACCCGACTCAGCGTTCCGGGCGTATCTGCTCACCAGCGTGCGCAACACGTTCTATGACGCCGTCCGGCAAGGCAAGAAACTCTCCTACACCGATAACCTCGAGCCCCTCGTCGAAGGCGAGGAGTTCGAGGACCCCACGGTCAAAGGCCTCGATAACGCGCTCGCGGCGAAAGCTTTCGCGACGCTGCCGGAGCGCTGGCAGGCGGTGCTGTGGCACACCGAGATCGAAGGTGAGTCACCGGCGCAGGTCGCCCCGCTGCTCGGGTTGACCGCGAACGGCGTCGCCGCGCTCGCCTACCGCGCCCGCGAAGGGCTCAAGCAGGCCTTCCTGCAAGCGCACGTCGCGGATGTCGCGACGGACGACTGCAAGGTGACCAATAGCCGGCTCGGCGCTTGGAGCCGGGGCGGTCTGTCCACCCGCGAACAGCGTCAGGTCGATGCCCACCTTGAGGTGTGCGATCGTTGCGCGGCGGTCGCCGCCGAGATCAGTGATCTCGGCACCGGGCTGCGCGGTGTCGTCGCCGTGCTCGCGATCGGCACCCCCACCCTCACCGCCGCGTACCTCGCCGGCGGTTCTATGGCCAAGATCGGCGCCCTCGCCTGGGCGGGCGCAACCGCGCCCGCCGCCGGGCTGGCGAAGATCACCGGACTAGTTACCGGTGCGGGCGTGCTCGCACCGGGCATGACCACGGGAGTTGTCGGCGCCACCACTGGTGTCGGCGCTACCGCCGGCGCCGGAATCGGCGCTACCGCAGTATCCTCAACCGCCGCCACAACCGCAGCAGGAGTATTCGTGGAGAGCAGTTCCTCATCAGCGGCAGCCGCAGGCGCGGCCGCGCACAGCGCCCGTGGCCTATGGGGCGCCGTCGCCGGTACAGCCGCGGTCGCGGCGATTGCGACCATCGTGATCGTGAGCGCGAACTTCGGTGATCCAGAGCCGAGCGCGGATGACGTCGGCCTAGCCCCCTCGACCAGCTCTGATTCGGCGGACCCCACGACGGGCGACAACTCCTCCAGTGCGCCCTCGAGCACGAAGTCGCCGTCCGCGCCGGGCACTAATCGCGAATCCGGCGGGTTAGACCTGCCGTCAATCCCTGCGGTGGACGACGATTTCCTCGGTGCGCTGCCCAGCATCGGCGCGCTACCGAAGGAAGAGGACGCCGAGGAGTCCGGCTCGTCCGACGAGTCACCTGCGCCTGCCGATGAAGGCACTGCGACGGAGAATCCGGGAGCGACCGAAGAACCTCCGCCCGCCACCGGAGAGCCGACGACCCCACCGGAGACCGAGGAACCCACCGAGCCCGAGGAGCCCACCACCCCTTCGCAGCCCACCGACCCGACGGATGAGCCAGAGCCACCGCTGCCAGCGGCACCGACGATTACGCCGGATGACGTCACCTTGACGCTGGACAATACGACCGATCCTGAGACCCCGACTTATGCCTCAGGGCCCATCGTTATCACCCATCAGGGCGAGGTCGACTATTCCGCCGTATCGATCACGATCCCGACCTTCACGATCACACCCGCGACGCCTGAGCCGGATGCTCTCGCCGATGAGCCAACACCACTAACCGCGGAGTGCTTCGTCGAGATCCAGGGCGCTGCCCCGGCGGACCCGGTACCGTGCGGCGACGAGGAGGTGCCGTTCGACTTGCTTCAGGGAGGCGCCCCCCTCACCGCCGGTGAGACGGTGACGTTCTCCGTCACAATCAAGCTGGACCAAGAAGGCGCGACCATCGATGATTTTACTGCCGAGGTGAACGGCACATATAGCGACGACTCGGGCTCCTTCGACGGTGAGATCAAGTTTGATGTCACGCCTCCAGATACTTCCAATCCGGACGAAGGTGGCGGCGAGGATCCGGGCAACGGTGACAATGAAGGAAATGGCCAGGGCGGGAATGACCAACCTGGTGGCACGGGCGACTCTGGCACCGACGACGATGACGAGCAGTAGCCTCCGGCTCAATGAGTCAGCGGTACTGAATCAGTGCGCTCGTCGACGCTAGAGCCGCATCAAGCAGGTCGTAAGGCCGACACATAGTCACACTCGATACTCGCTTTCGGAGTCGTTCGTCGTCTCCGAGGGCGGGTATCGTCGTACAGCGCGCACCGGCCGCGCAGGACGTGAGCAGTCGATCACTTTTAGATCACCTCTTGCCTCGTTCGAACATTTGTTCGATCATTGAAGTGTGGCTGGTACCTCTCTCGCAACTGCGCTCGCCGATCTTCCGATCACGCGCGCGTCCGCGCTGACCTCCGGAGCGCAAAGCCAGCCACTCACCCGCGGATCCGACCTAGAAGCCCACTACCAGCGAACCCTCGACGGGCTCACTCCCCTCCTCGGCCCAGGACTGCGCCGAGGCGCGAGTTACCTCGTCGAGGGCTCCACCTCGTTGTGCCTGGCGCTCGCCGCCGGCGTCAGCCAAGGCGGGTCGTGGTGCGCCGCCGTCGGCATGCCGCATCTCGGACTACAGGCAGCGGCCGGGTTAGGAGTCGACCTCGACCGATTCGCGGTGGTCCCCGACCCAGGAAGTCACTGGCTGGAGGTAACCGCGACCCTGGCCGATGCCGTCGACCTCATCCTGCTCACCCCGCCAACCCGGGCCGCCGACAGCGACGTACGCCGCCTCGCCGCTCGGCTACGCCAGCGCAGTTGCACCTTGGTCGTACACGCCAACACCTGGAGCGGCATCGAGGCACGGCTCACCGTCACCGACAGCCAATGGCAGGGCGCCTCCGGCGACGGACGCGGCTACTTGAACGCACGACATGCGCGCGTCACCGTGAGCGGCAAGGGCACCCCGACCTCCGAGCGACTCTGGCTCCCCGCTCCAGACGGCGGTGTACGGCGCTACACCCCTTCGTCCGAATCCGGTCGCCGGGGCAGCCAACTACAGGCGGTCCGATGAGTGAACTCACGCTGTTCGACGAATCCTTCATCGACGATGAGCCGCCGCTTCGGGTATTGGCGATGTGGTACCCCGATTGGCCAGTACTGTCCGCCTTTCCCGATATAGCGGACGATGAGCCACTTGCCGTGTTTAGCGATGGCGTCGTTCTCGCGTGTTCACCGCGCGCCCGCGCAGACGGCGTACGGCGCGGGATGCGCCGCCGGGAGGCCCAGTCCCGCGTCCCTTCGCTGCGCTGGACGACGCATAGCTCCGACAACGACGCCCACGCATTCGAACCACTGCTTCGCGCGGTAGAGCACATCTCCCCCGGCGTCGAATTGGTCCGCCCCGGATTGTGCGTGACCGGCGCGCGCGGTCCCACGCGTTACTTCGGCGGCGAAGAGCCGCTCATCGACGCACTCGGCGAATATCTGGAAAGCATCGGATTTCCCGGCGCTCAGTTCGGGATCGCCGACGGGGCATTCGCTGCGATACAGGCCGCCCACGACGATCTCGTCGTACCCGTCGGCGGCTCACCTTCGTTCCTGGCCGCGCTGCCTGTCGACGTCCTTGATGACCGCGAACTGACCGACCTACTGCGCAGGCTCGGCATCCGCACGTTGGGTGATTTCGCCGCTCTGCCGGCAAACCAGATATCGGCGCGGTTCGGGGCATCCGGCGTCGCCGCGCACCGACTCGCCGCCGGAAGAGAACGTCGCCACCTCGCCGCACGTACCCCACCACCAGATCTCACCCTCACCATCGACCTGGATCCACCGCTGGAAAACGTCGAGACGGTCGCGTTCACCAGCCGGCAGCATGCTGACCGATTCGTCGCGCGCCTGGCACGGCGAGATCTGGTGTGCACCGTCCTGGACATACGACTCGTCGACGAACAGGGCGCTACATCGCGCCGCACATGGCGACATCCCGGGTGGTTTGCCGCGGCGGACGTCGTGGATCGAGTGCGCTGGCAGGTACAGGCCGCGACGCCGGCGAACAGTTCTGTGCGATTAGGCATCAACAGCGGAGGCGCTTTACTGGGCGCCCTCACTCAGATCGTTCTGACACCACGCGAAGTCGACCGTGTTGGCGAGCACGCCGAAGGGCTTTACGATCAGCGCCGCGACAACGACCGGGTGCACCACGCTTTCACTCGAGTGCAGAGCATGCTTGACCATACGGCGATCCTCACCCCAATCCGCAGCGGCGGACGATCTCCGCGCGAGTTCTGCACGCTCACCCCTTGGGGCGAACGACATGCGCCGCGACACGACCCGCTGGCCCCTTGGCCCGGACGCCTCCCCGACCCGGCGCCTTCGCGATTGCCCTCACCACCGGAGTCGGTGATCGTCGCGGACGCCGATGGCACCGTCGTGGACGTCGATGATCGCGGATTCCTCACTGCACACCCCGCCTGGGTACGGTTCCGCACCCGCGCGGCTGAACAGATCACGTCGTGGGCCGGACCGTGGCATAGCGATGAGCGTTGGTGGGACCTTGCCGCTGGGCTCCAACTCAGCAGGATCCAAGCGGTGACAGTGTCTGCGGCCTACCTATTGGTGCACTCCGCCACCGGATGGTGGCTAGAAGGCATCTATGACTGAATATCCGATTCATATGGCTGTCCCGTCCGACCATCAGGCCACGCGGGCCTGCACATCGAGCACGGTCGCCCCGGACACAATCGACCTACCCAACGAAAACCATCTCGCTAGCCATTGTCTTTCTGTTCGAACATTTGTACGATAGAACGACACGGCACACACGTTCATGAGAGGAGGCCGGAGTGACAACGACCCGCGAGGAAACCGACACCCTCCGTTTCGTCCCCGCCGACGCACGAGTGGCCGCCGCCGTAACTCCGGAAGGGGTGCGCTGTCTGCACGTCGCCTCCGACCTCTCCACACGCATATCTGAGAGTCTCGGTCGTTTCGCCGACGCCCTCGATGACCTGATCACCTTCGGTGAGCGCGGCGAACTCCTCGCTCTCGATCCCGCCTGCTTATTGAAGTTCGCCGCCGAACTGGAGAGCCACCGCGCCCGCAGCATCCAGATCGACAATTACGTGTATCAGGCCGCAGGTGACGACCTCGATCATTTCCGCAAGCACACCGGGGAAAGCAGCATCGCCCGCGGGCTGGCGACTCATCTGCGACTCTCCCTCGGCGAGGCATACAGCCGCGCCCGTCGCGCGCATGCGATGCTGCCGCGCGCTGATCAAGACGACGAGGAGCAACCCGCGCCATTACCCTCACTGACCGCTGCGCTCGCCCGCGGCGAGATCACCAGCGGTCAGCTCGACGAAATCGAGGCCGCGATGCGCCGCATGGGCACCATCGCCGACCTCGACTGCTCGCTTCTCGAACAAGCCGAGCAAACCCTCGTAGCCGACGCCGCCACCCTCAGCCCCATCGGTCTGCGCAAGACCGGTGAAGACCTTGATCGGGCTCTGCACGCCGATGAGAGCTGTCCCGACCCCAAGATCGCCGAGGCCCGCCGCGCGCTGACCATCGGCGCTCAACGTCACGATGGCACCTATGCCATCACCGGATACCTGACCGCACCGGTAAAAGCACAGTTGGAGTCTGTCCTGTCGCCGCTGAGCGCGCCGAGGCCAGCCGCCGACGGCACTCCTGACGTACGCACAGCACCGCAACGACGGCACGACGCCCTTGGTGATCTCGCGCAGCGTCTTCTGGATCTCGCTGGCGTCCCGGCCAGTGGCGGAACTGCCACTACCGTGCACATCAACGTCGATATGGACGCGATTCTCGACGCGCTCAACATCACCGACACCTCAGAGGGCGTCAGCGCCGATCATGACGGCGGCGACGACGACCAACGTAATCCCACACATTCGGATGGTGGAGATGGTGCCGCCGTAAGCGAGCGCAACCGGTCACGATATGTGGGCCGAATCGCCGGCGGCGATCGCATCACGCTCGACGACTTCCTCCACCTCGCCGATGAGGCCTTACTGATCCCGACCTGGATGAGCGACACCGGCGGCATTGTCGCCTACGGCAGGGCGCGCCGGATCGCGACCGAGAATCAAACCCACGCCCTCATCGCCCGCGACCATGGCTGTTCGTACCCCACCTGCGACGCACCGCCAGATTGGTCCCAACGCCATCACGTCGTCGAATGGTGGCGCGACGGAGCAACCGATCTCAATAATCTCACTTTGGTCTGCGGCCACCATCATCGAAACTTCGAGGCCTCCGGATGGCGCGTCGACATCATCGATGGGCTTCCTTGGTGGACACCACCAGAACACATCGATCCTGATCGGGTTCCACGGCTGAACCCCAGGATACGAATACCTAGCCAGCACGAGATCGAGAACGTCGCACGTCAGGCCTCAGCGGCCCGCGCCAAGGCGCCCAAGAACCTACTTTTCCGCTATTCAGCCGATTCAAGCGATGGGGATGGTCTCGATCCCGTTGATGACCTCATTCCGCTCCTAGCCGCACACGTCAACAACCCGCACCAACGCAATCGGTTCCACCAAGAGCTCGCCGACCTCCTCGCGGCCTACCTCGATACCGGCTCCGCTATCCCCGCCGGCACCGGCGCCGTCGCATGACTCGCCGATCAGCAGTCGAGAAGTCTCGAGAAGTGAAGACGCATGGGCTGGAATAACCCTCCGGTCTCCTGGTCGGAGCTAGAGCGACGCCTCTCCGGGACCGAGCAGGTCCACGGCCACCCCATTCCCGACGGCGGCGACTCCCCGGGCTGGAGCAGGCACCGTCCGCCGTACGAACCTCCCCCGGAGGGGCCGCAACGGCCGACCGGACCAGTCGTGCCGTACGCCGAACTGCACTGTCACTCGAACTATTCCTTTCTCGACGGCGCAAGCCATCCCGAAGAGCTCGTCGAAGAGGCCGTCCGCCTCGGGCTCACCGGCCTGGCCGTGACCGACCACGACGGATTACAAGGAATCGTGCGTATGTCCGACGCGGCGCAGGAGTACGACCTGCCTACCGTCTTCGGCGCCGAACTTTCCCTGGAGTTATCCGGTCCGCAAAACGGCATCCCCGATCCAGAAGGGCCCCACCTGCTCGTGCTGGCTCGCGGTGTCGAGGGCTACCACCGTCTCGCCGGCGCGATCACCGATGCGCAACTCCTCGGCGCCGAGAAAGGAAAGCCTCGCTATACGTTAGAAGCACTTGCCGAGCGTGCCGACGGCCACTGGGCGATACTCACCGGATGCCGAAAAGGTTTGGTCCCTCGCGCCCTGGCCGGCGCCCATGGTGAGCTGCTCGGCGCCGCCGGGAATGCCACCCGCAGCGAACGGTTCGCTGCCGCCCGCGCCGAACTCGACCGGCTCCAGTCGTTATTCGGCGCCGACAACATCATCGGTGAACTGTTCACTCACGGGCATCCACTTGATGACGAACGCAACGACGCGATCTGGCAGCTCACTCAGAACGCGGGAATACCGGCGATCGCGACCAACAACGTGCACTATGCGATACCGCAACGGCGACGTCTCGCGATGGCTGTCGCTGCTGTCCGCGCGCAGCGGAGCCTGCATGAACTCGATGGGTGGCTGCCGGTCACCGGTCAGGCGCACTTGCGCTCCGGCGCCGAAATGCAGCGACTGTTCGCGCCGTACGACCAGGTGGTGCAACGGGCCGCGGACCTCGCCGCAGAGCTCGCGTTCCCGTTGAAATCGGCATCCCCGCAACTACCGCACCTCAGCACCCCGGACGGATACGACCTCATGGGGTGGTTACGTGAACTCACCTGGCGCGGAGCCCGCGAGAAGTACGGGCCCCGGGAGAACCCAAACCATCCCGATGCCTATCCAAGACTGGCGCAAGAACTCGACGTCATCGAGAGCAAGGACTTTCCGGGCTACTTCCTGATCGTGCACGACATCGTTCAGTTCGCGAAGAAGAACGGGATTCTCTGCCAAGGTCGCGGGTCGGCCGCGAATTCCGCGGTCTGCTACGCCCTCGGCATCACCGGCGTGGATTCGGTGCTGTACAAGTTGCCGTTCGAACGCTTCCTCTCCGCGGTCCGCAATGAAGAGCCCGATATCGACATCGATATCGATGCGCGACGCCGCGAAGAAGTCATCCAGTACGTTTACGCCACGTACGGACGCCGCAACGCCGCCCAGGTCGCGAACGTCATCACGTATCGTCCGCGGTCCGCGGTCCGCGATATGGCCAAGGCGCTCGGTTATAGCGTCGGTCAGCAGGATGCCTTCGCCAAACGCATCGACGGTTGGCACGCCGTCCAGGCCGAGGAGAACGTGCGATCGGCTGATGACAATGATCCGGACCGGATTCCCACCGATGTACTTGAACTCGCGAACGAACTGCTGAAGTTTCCGCGCCACCTAGGAATCCACTCCGGCGGGATGGTGCTCACTCGCCAACCTGTCGGCGATGTGTGTCCCATCGAGCACGCGCGCATGAAAGACCGCACCGTACTGCAGTGGGATAAGGACGACTGTGCCTCAATGAAGCTGGTGAAGTTCGACTTGCTCGGCCTCGGCATGCTCTCGGCGCTGCGGTACTGCATGGACACGGTCGAAGAGCGTCTGGGCGAGCAATGGACTCTGTCCACGATCCCGAAAGAGGAGAAGGGCGTCTACGACCAGGTCTGTCGCGCCGACACGGTCGGGCTGTTTCAGATCGAAAGCCGCGCTCAGATGGCAACCCTCCCCCGGCTACGCCCGCGATCCTTCTATGACCTGGTGATCGAAGTGGCGTTGATCCGTCCTGGCCCCATCCAAGGCGGCGCGATCCACCCCTACATCCGCCGCCGTCGAAAACTTGAAGAAGCGACCTATGAGCATCCCCGGCTCGAACCCGTCCTAGAACGCACCCTCGGCATCCCACTGTTCCAAGAGCAACTCATGCAGATCGCGATGGCGGTCGGCGAGTGCAGCGGCGCGGACGCCGACCTGCTCCGACGCGCGATGGGCTCCAAACGCGGCGTGGAGAAGATCGAAAGGCTGCGCGCCAAGTTGTACGCCGGGATGGCCAGCAATGGGATCACCGGAGCACTCGCCGACAGCATCTACGACAAGATCGAAGCCTTCGCGAACTTCGGATTCGCCGAAAGCCACTCCATCTCATTCGCGCACCTGGTGTACACGAGCGCGTGGCTGCGACTGCACTACCCCGGCGCTTTCCTCTGCGCGCTACTGAAAGCGCAGCCGATGGGCTTCTATTCACCGCAGAGTCTCGTTGCCGACGCCAGGAGGCATGGTGTCGAGGTACGCCGTCCCGACATTCAGCTTTCCGGTACGCATGCCGACCTCGAAGCGCTCGTAGCGCACCCAGGGCCGACGGGAGATCCTCGCTGCATCAGCGATCCGGAGATCACCGAGGGATCTCTCGAGTGGGAGCCGGACGGCGAGTTCGACAGTGATGCACACCGACGCGACGGGCATTACGCCGTACGACTTGGGTTGTCCTCGGTACGCGGGATTGGCGATAGCGTGGCCGATCGGATAGTCGCTGCCCGTGGCGGCGGGCAGTTCACCGATATGGCAGACGTCGCCCGTCGGACCGGGCTCACCAGTACTCAACTGGAGGCTCTAGCCAGCGCCGGCGCATTCGAATCCTTCGACCTTGAGCGTCGTCAAGCCCTCTGGGAAGCCGGTCCAGCTTCGCGCGAGCACACCTCGAAACTACCTGGATCCGGATCGCCGCTTACCGCTCCCGACTTACCGTCGATGAACGCCGCCGAACTGAGCATGTCCGATCTGTGGGCGACCGGCATCACCCCCGACAGTCATCCGATGGCGAGCCTTCGCGACGAACTCACCGCACGAGGAGTGCTCGCCGCCGCCGACCTGAAGCGCACCGCTAACGGCACCCGGATCCGGGTCGCAGGGGTCGTCACTCATCGGCAACGCCCGGCAACGGCCTCTGGGGTGACCTTCATGAACCTCGAGGACGAGACCGGCATGGTCAATGTGGTGATCCCGGTTCCGGTATGGAACAAGTACCTGCGCGTGGCGCGCGACTCCTCAGCTTTGGTGATCCGCGGCGTGGTGGAGACGAACGACGGGGCGATCAACCTCGTCGCCGAAACCTTAGAGCGGTTATCGATCAACGGCTCCGGAATCGCGCCAACACGCACGCTCCCGCGGATGTCCCGCGACTTCCGCTGAGGATGCCGACGATGCCGTTGGGGATGCCGACTACGCCCGACGCGGGATACTGAACGAGCGTTAGGTAAGGTCGCGAGAGTTTCGCGAGGCCGCCCTTGACCCGACGGCTTCCCCGAAGGAGGAGAAATGAAACGATCCCTCAAGTTGGCTTCCGGGCTAGCGGCGTTCAGCCTGCTGCTTGCAGGCTGCGGCGACGCACCCGACAAGGCTGCCGAGCCGAGCAACGAGTACGGGGACACCATCGAGTTGGCCAACGACTTCGACCCCAACGGACACTTCGACTGGGCTAATGCGTCCTACGTGTCCAGTTGGGATCCGAACCAAAGCATCAACGGCGGCGACATGATCTGGTACGAGCAGATCTACGACCGGCTTCTGCGCGAAGACTTGAACGGGCAGATCGAGCCGATGCTGGCCTCCGAGTTCACGCCATCCGAGGACGGCAAGACCCTGACGCTCACGTTGCAGCAGGGCCTGAAGTTCTCCGACGGAACCGCACTGGACGCCGAAGCGGTGAAGTTCAACCTGGACCGCGCACGCGGTGAGGACAGCAAAATCGCCGGCGACCTGTCCATGGTCGAATCCGTTGACATCGTCGACGAGCAGACCATCGAGTTGACGACCAACGGGGCGATCGGCGGCCTGCCGACCGCCCTAGCGACTTCCTCGGGAATCATGGTCTCCCCGGCCGCGGTCAAGGCCGGGACGCTCGAGACGAAGCCCGTCGGAATCGGTCCGTACATCGCCACCAACATCACCTCTGGCGACAGCGTCGAGTTCGAGAAAACGCCCGATTATTGGGATCCCGACGCGCAGCACGTCGAAAGCATGACCTACCAGACGATGTCCGACGACCAGACCCGGATGAACGCGTTGAAGTCGGGTGAGGTTGACGGTGCGGCAATCCGCACCGATTCGATCGACGAGATCGGCGAGGCCGGATTCACGCCCGTCGTGAAGCCGTCCTCGCTATTCCTGTACCTCATGCTGAACACGGCGAAAGAACCCTTCGACAAGCCTGAAGTACGCCGGGCCCTGAACATGTCGATCAATCGCGAGGAGATCTCCCAGGGCCTCTACAACGGGTACTGCACGCCGCAGGTACACCCCTTCCCCGAAAGCGGTCCCGGCTACCCCGATGACATCGGCGACGGACTCGACGACCTGCCGTACGACCCCGAGAAAGCCAAGGAGATGCTGAGCGACGCCGGCGTGACCGAGCCGGTGAACATGGTGATCTCGGCGTCCAACATCACCATCTACACCCAGTTCGCCGAAGTCATCCAGCAGCAACTCGCCGAGGTCGGTTTCGATATGGACGTGCATTCACTGCCACCGGGCCCACAGGTGCAGGAGTTCGCGATCGACAAGACCGCCGAAACCTTGGTGTCCATGTCGACCGGGATCAACGATCCCAGCGTGATCGGCCAGCGTTATCTCTCGCCGGATGCACTGTTCAACCCGGGCTTCGCCGAGTACCCCAAACTCGACGAACTCTGGGCAGAGGGTTCCTCCTCGCTGGATCCCGCCGTCCGCGAACCCGCCTACGAGAAGTACGTCGAGGAATGGATCGCAAACCCACCGCATCTGATTCCGGTATGCCTGGTACACAACGCATCGGCGTACACCGACGCCGTCTCCGGCGTCACTCAGCAGTCCAACGGCTTCCCCGGATTGCGCGGTGTTGCCGTTGCCGAGGAGTAGTTACCGCATGAATCGCGCCGGGCTGAGCCGCGAGCTCAGCCCGGTGGGGTCCTGCTCTCCGCCGAGGATCGACACGGCGAGATGAGCTGCGGCCGGAGCACTCTGGATTCCGTACCCGCCCTGGCCCGCGAACCAGAAGAAGCCGTCCACCAGCGGATCGAATCCGATCACCGGGAGCCGGTCTGCGGAGAAACTCCGCAGTCCCGCCCACGACGTGCGCACGTTTCGGACCTGCAAGTCGGTGGCCTCGTTGATCGCCTCGATCGCGCGGGCGATATCGACGTCCTGCGGGCGGACGTCATGCGGCTGGTCGAGGGTCTCGTCCGCTGGTGAGCACAGGAAGTCCTCTCCCTCGGGTTTGATGTAGAACGTGTTGTCGATATCGGCCGTCATCGGCACCCGGGCACCGGTCGCCGTAGCGCCGGGGACGGTGAACAGCGTTCGCCGAAGCGGCTGCAAGCCCACGGTCGCCGCGCCGTGCATCGCCGCGACGACATCCGCCCACGCTCCGGCGGCGTTAATCACCAGCGGGGCCCGGTATCGGTTGCCGCGGGTGTCAGTCAGCACCCACACCTCGTCCTCGCGATGTGCGGTCACGATCCGCGCATCGGTGAACACCTCGCTGCCAGCGGCGATACCGTGCCGGTATCCCTGATGCAGACGATGTACGTCGATCTCCATCGCCGCTGGTTCGTACATCCCGCCGGCGGCCCACTCCGCTCGCAGATGTGGATTGAGGGCGCGAACCTCGGCGGCATCCAGCCGTTCGATCGACGGCACGCTCGACCGCAACTCGCCGTACTCGTCATTCAGGGCGTCCAGCGAGGATTCCGGCGCCACCCACAACAGCCCGAGATCTGATAGCGGCGAGTCACCGATCACCTCAGGTGGCGAGGTGAAGAAGTCACGACTCGCACTGGTCAGGGTGCGGATCTCCGGCGGACCATAGGACTCCAGATAGGTCGCCGCCGAGCGACCCGTGGTGTGTACGCCAAGCGTGCCTTCCATCTCCAGCACGCCGACGGACATGGACTGGCTCAGCTCGTACGCCAGCGATACTCCCGCGATGCCGCCACCGATGACCAATGCTCCAAAGCGCCTCATACCGGCATGGTACGTATTTAGCGCAATCGTGCAATAACCGCGAAAAACTAGGCGCGCGCCCGGTCCAGGATCGCGTCCAGCATTTCTGTCTGCTCGACCCGCTTCGGGGCGGTGGCGTTGATCGCGGCCTGGGCCGACAGCCCGTCCATCAGCACATGCAACTCGCGGGCCAACTTGCGCAGGTTCACGCCGTCGGCCAACTCGCCACGCCCTCGCGCTTGGTCCAGGAATGCCAGCACGCGCGATTGGTATCCGCGATTGATCTCATCGGTAAACAACGCGATGAGTTCGTCGTCGCCGACCGCCATCCCCCAGAAGCTGATCTCGATCCGCGCCAACAACACACGCCGCGCATCCAACGGCAAACACTGCAACATGAACTCGCGCAGACCTTCCAAACCCTCGAGTTTCGATCGCTCCATCCGTTTGACGACTTCGGTATGCGCGGCGAGCATCGCATTAGCCATGATGTCGCTCTTGTCTTTGAAGTAGTGCGCGAGCACCCCACTGGAGAACCCGGCCTCACGAGCAATCTCCCGCGTGGTCGCGTTCGCTATCCCGATCCGGTCAATCACTCGCCAGGTCGCGCGAATGATCTCTAGCCGGCGCTGCTCGTGATCGACGATCTTCGGCACATGACCCCCATTAGTCGGCGGTGTCTCCGGCGAGATCCGCTCAATCAACATAAGCGACGCAGCCGCGATCCCTGGGCGGAACCCGCCGTGAATCACCACCGCGAACACGGAAATTGGTGGGTTTACACGATCACGACCATCGGCTACTTTATTTTGAACCTCCGATATAAAACCCGCATGAGACAGGGGTCCTGATGGTGATCGAACCACCTCGTTCGGTGACGCAGCCGAACGACCAGGCGCTGCGCGCACGCGCGCGACGGGTCATTCCCGGCGGCATGTATGGGCATATGACGGCCGGCCCCATCGTCCCGCCCTCCTACCCGCAGTTCTGGGATCACGTTGATGGCCCCTACGGCTGGGATGTCGACGGCACCCGCCACATCGACCTACTGTGCGGGTTCGGCCCGATGGTGCTGGGTTACCGCAACCCCGTCGTCGAGTCGGCGGCCGCGGCGCAAGCGGCGTACGGCGACACGATGACCGGCCCATCGGCGCGGATGGTCGAACTCGCCGAACTACTGACCGACACCATTGCGCACGCAGACTGGTCAATGTTCGCCAAGAACGGCACCGACGCCACCGCGACCGCGGTCCGCATCGCCCGCGCGGCGACTGGTAAGACCAAGTTGCTCAAGGCCACTCCGGCGTACCACGGCGCGAACGACTGGTTCACCCCGATGCTGTCCGGTGTCGCGCCAGGGGACCGCGCCAACATCGACTACTTCGACTACAACGACAGCGCATCGCTCGAGGCTAAAGTTGCCGAGCATTCCGGCGACATTGCCGCCATCATCCTCACCCCGTTCCAGCACGATTCCCGTAAACCGCAGGAACTCGTCGACCCCGAGTTCGCCCGGGCCGCCCGCACCCTCACCACCGGCGAAGGCGCGGCGCTTATCCTCGATGAAGTCCGCACGGGCATCCGTCTCGATCTGCGCGGCGCCTGGGAAACGATCGGCGTCCGCCCCGACCTCACCGCCTACTCCAAGGCCATCGCGAACGGACACCCGATCGCCGCGGTCGTCGGCATCGACGCCCTCAAAGAAGCCGCCAGCAGCATCTATGTCACGGGCAGTTTCTGGTATTCCGCCGTGCCCATGGCCGCCGCGAAGGCGACCATCGAACACGCGCTCGCCATCGACGCGCCGACGCGGATCGCATCGGCCGGTGAGCTCCTGAAGCGCGGTATCGAGGAACAAGGTGCGCACCTCGGCGCACAGATCAGCGGGCCGCTGCAAATGCCGTATCTCAGCTTCGCCGACGATCCCGAACTCACCGTAGCGATGGCTTTCACCGATAGCGCGATACGACACGGCGTACTGATGCACCCGTGGCACACCATGTTCCTCTCTACCGCACACACCGAGGACGTCATCGACGACGTCTTGAGGAGAACCGCGCGCGCGTTCGACGAGATCGCCGTGCTCAAGAACTAGCTCGATCCCAGCCATACGAGGAGTCCACCATGTTCGGAAAGTTGGTCGCCCGCCGGCCGCGACGAGCGCTCGCTCTCGCCTCGACCCTGCTGCTCGGCGCAAGCCTGACGGCGTGTTCCCCACCGACCTCGGACGAGGGAGGTGGCGGCGGCTCGGATGAAATCATCCTTGGTCGTTCGATGGACACCACCACCCTCGACCTCAGCCGGAACTTCTGCGACAGCTGCCAGATCTACAACGGCGCCGTCTACGAGACTCTGCTGACCGCGACCGCCGCTGATGCCGAACTCGAACCCCTACTTGCCGAGAGCTGGGAAGCAAACGAGGACAACACCGAGTTCACTTTCCACCTGCGCGACGATGTCACCTTCGCCGACGGTTCACCGCTGGAGGCAAAGGATGTCAAATGGTCGTGGGAGCGTCTGAAGAACATCAAGGGGAACGCCAGCTTCATGATGGACGGCGTGAGCGGGATCGATACCCCTGACGAGCACACCGTCGTAGTGCACAGCGAATACCCGAACTCGGCATTCTTCAACATTGCTTCGGCGTCCTACATGGGCATCATCAACTCGGACGTCGCAATCGAGAACGGCGCGACCGCCGACGAGAACGCGGAGTCCAGCGATGAGGCCGAACAATGGTTCATGGCGAATTCCGCCGGCTCCGGGCAATACGTTCTCGATTCCTACCAGGAAGGATCCTCACTGGTCCTTACCCAGAACGAGAACTACTGGGGCGAAGAGCCGAACTTCTCGAAGGTGACCATCAAGGACGTCGCCGACTCCTCCTCACAACTGCAGCAGCTACAGCAGGGCGACATCGACGTCGCTATGCAGCTAAGTTTCGATGCGCTCGACCAAATCGAAGCAGACGACAACATCGCCTCTGAAGTCGTGCCGACGTACAACTTCGTCTACGTCGCCCTGTCCCCCGGTGCCCCGGGAGCGCCCGAGGCACTGGGCGATCCCGAAGTGCGCGATGCGATCCGCAAGGCGATCGACTACGACACCGTGATCGATGCGGTCGTCGCTGGACATGCAGATAAGCAGTCGACGGCGATTCCGAACGGATTCGATGGTTCGGCCGATCTGCCGCTGCCCGAGTACGACGTCGCGGCCGCCAAGAAACAGCTCGCAGATGCCGGGTACGCCGATGGGTTCGATATCGACGTCACCTTCCCCACGTTCACCATCTACGGCGTCAACTTCAGCACCATGTTCCAGTCGATCCAGCAGAGTCTTTCCGAAGTCGGAATCACGTTGAACCTGAATCCGATCGAGTACTCGGCATGGAGCGAACAGCTCGGCAGCGCCGGTATCCCGATGACCTCGGTGTATTACGCGCCGGACCATCCGGACACTGTCCAGTACGCGCAGTACTTCTCACGCGCCGAAGGCGCCACGTGGGGTGACCGCGCCGGTCTGCCGGCAGATCCCAAGCAGACCGACTTGATGGCCGATTCGCTGGCGCAGACCGGGGATGAGCGTCTGGCGACGCTGACCGAACTCGGTCAGGCGATGTACGACGATGCGATCATTCTGCCGAT
The DNA here is from genome assembly GCF_004382795.1 of Cumulibacter soli. NCBI lineage: Bacteria > Bacillati > Actinomycetota > Actinomycetes > Geodermatophilales > Geodermatophilaceae > Cumulibacter > Cumulibacter soli. The sequence continues at coordinate 374,108 of NZ_SMSG01000002.1, forward strand.
CGCTAACCCGCAGGTCATCCTGGCAAATGGCACCAATGTGGAAGGCAATAACTACCACATCACCCACAACATCGACCTGGAGCAGTTGACGTTCACCGATTAACCATTCAACGGCGCCAGGCGAGCATTCCTCGGCTGGCGCCGTCGGATCGGTGTCCGCTTTGAGAGGACTCGATGCTTCGATTCACGCTGAAACGCCTGGCTCTCGTTCCCTTCTTGCTCTGGGGAATCGTGACCATCGCGTTCTTCCTGTCTCACTCGATCTCGAGTAACCCGCTCGCTTCGATCGTCGGCGAGCGGAACCTCAACAATCCGCAGATCGTCGCGGCGGCTAAGGCGAAATGGGGCTTGGACGAGTCCCTGGGCATGCAATACCTGCTATATCTGAAGAATCTGTTGCAGGGCGATATGGGGACGTCGTTTCGCACTCGTCAACCCGTGCTCAGTGACCTGACCACCCGCCTGCCCGCGACCTTCGAACTCGCGCTGGCGGCGCTGCTGATCGGGGTCCTGCTCGGGATCGTGCTGGGCATGCTCGCTGCGCGTTTCAAAGGCAAGGCGCTCGACAGCGTCATCCGCGTGCTCGCACTGACCGGTTCCTCGCTCCCGATCTTCTGGGTCGGCCTACTGTTCTTGTTCCTGTTCTACGCGACCCTGGGTATCGCACCCGGCCCCGGACGGCTGTCGGCCCGCGTCGAGCCACCGGACTTCATCACCGGCTTCTATACCGTCGATTCACTGCTGGCCGGTAATGGTCCGCTGTTCTACGACGCGTTCATTCACCTGCTCATGCCCGCTTTCGTGATGAGTTTGCCACTGCTGGGCACGGTGATCCGGATGGTCCGCGCCCAGATTCTGCAGGAGGAGAGCGCGGACTACGTGCGGACCGCCCGCGCCAAGGGCTTAACCACCACACAGGTGCTGAACCGTCACGTGCTGCGCAACGCGATCACCCCGGTCGTGACCATCATCGGAATATCGATCGGCATGTTGATCATGGGAGCGGTCCTGATCGAGACCATCTTCTCCTGGAACGGAATCGGCACGTACGCCGTGGAATCCGCGCGCTCCCTCGACTTCCCCGCTATCACCGGCGTCTGCCTGGTCGGCGGTGCCATCTTCCTGCTGGCGAACCTCCTGACTGACCTCGCGTACGCCGTGATCGACCCGAGGGTGAGGCTGCGATGAGTACCGTCCCCGATGCTCCCGCCGCGTCCAACCTGACTACCGGCGGACACCAAGCCTCGCTGCGGGCACGAATCAAGCCGTTCATTCGACCGCAGATCGTCTTCGGTGTCGTGATGATCGCGCTCTGGGCGCTCATCATCGCGCTGGCCGGCGTGATCTCCCCACACGATGCATTCGCGGCATCCGGCCCACGACTGCAATCGCCCTCCGGCTCGCATCTTTTCGGTACCGACGCGCTCGGGCGGGACGTGCTGTCTCGCGTCCTGCACGGCGCGCGCCAATCCATCCCGATTGCCGTGCTCACGATCGTGATCGCCGTCGTCATCGGCAGCCTGCTCGGCGCACTAGCCGGGTTCTTCGGCGGGATCTGCGATGCCGTCGTGATGCGACTAGCCGACATCACCATGGCGTTCCCGCCGATCCTGCTCGCCATGGCAGTCGCGGCAGCGCTCGGACCTGGTCTCTGGAATGCCTTCATCGCGATCGTCATCGTGTGGTGGCCGATCTACGCCCGCCTCGTACGAGGGCAAATCCTCTCGATCAAAGAACGCGAGCACGTTACCGCCGCTCGCGCGATCGGGATGGGTCGCGCGAAGATACTGCGAAAGCACGTGCTGCCGCATTCGCTCACCCCGATCGTGGTCAGCGCGACGATCGACCTCGGCACGATCATCATCATGATCGCGTCACTGAGCTTCCTCGGACTGGGCGCCCTGCCGCCCTCTCCTGAATGGGGCGCGATGATCACCGACGGCGCGGCTAACTTCTATCAGTGGTGGATCGCGGCAGGACCAGGCTTAGCCATGGTCTCGATCGTGCTCGCGGTGAACTTCCTCGGCGACGGTATGCGGGATGTGCTCGATGTACGAACGAGCGGCCGATGAGCACGGACTTAGGCACGAAGGAAGCAACCATGCCACCGCAGCGGCCGGTACTGGACATCCGCGATCTCTCGGTCACCTTCAGCACCGCGCGCGGCGAAGTGCACGCCGTGCGGGGCGCGACGCTGGCGATTCAACCGGGTCAGACGGTCGCGCTCGTCGGCGAGTCAGGATCGGGCAAGTCCACGCTGGCCGCGGTGCTTTATCGACTACTGGCCGAGAACGCAGAGATCACCTCGGGATCGGTCACCTTCGACGGAACCGACCTGCTGGCGATCAGCGACAAACAAATGAACGACGTCCGAGGCAAGCAGATCGGCCTGGTTCCGCAGGACCCGATGTCAAACCTCGACCCGTTGATGACGATCGGCAAACAGATCGCTGAAGTATTCGTGATCCACGGGATCGCGAAGGGCAAGGAAGCTACCCGCCGCAGCATCGAGCTGCTCGAGATGGTTGGCATCGATGATCCCGCTCGCCGCGCGCGTCAGTACCCACACGAGTTCTCCGGCGGGATGCGCCAACGTGTTCTGATCGCGATGGCGCTGGCATGTCAGCCCACCTTGCTGATCGCCGACGAACCCACCTCGGCACTCGATGTCACCGTGCAGAAACTCATCCTCGACCAATTAGCCGAGTTGACCACCTCGATGGGTACGACCTTGCTGCTGGTCACACACGATCTCGGACTCGCCGGCGAGCGCGCCGATCACATGGTGGTGATGAACAAGGGACAGATCGTCGAGTCCGGCCCGGCGGCGCAGATCCTCACCGACCCGCAAGACGGGTACACCAAGCGCCTGATCGCCGCCGCGCCCGGCCTGTTGACGGACTCACTGGTCGGATCGGCGCCCGAAGGCGAACCCGTGATCGAGGCCAGCGGGATCACCAAACGCTACCGAGTGCGTTCTGGTCTGCTTCGACGTACGGACTTCACCGCCGTCGATGACGTGTCGCTGAGTGTTCGACGCGGACAGACCGTAGGTATCGTCGGCGAGAGCGGATCCGGAAAATCCACCACCGCAAAACTGTTGCTGCAACTCGAAGGAGTCACCTCCGGTGAGATGACGTTCCGCGGTCGGACGGCGACACGATTGTCCGGCGAAGATCTACTGGGGTTCCGGCGGCAGGTCCAGCCGGTGTTCCAGAACCCGTACGCCTCACTCGACCCGCGATACAGCATCGGGGACGCGATCCGTGAACCACTGGACGTGCATCGCATCGGCACCCTCACCGAGCGAAATGCTCGCGTGGTGGATCTGTTGGAGCAGGTCGCGCTAGATGGCACGTACGCCGATCGATACCCGCACGAACTGTCCGGCGGACAGCGGCAACGCGTCGCGATCGCCCGCGCACTGGCACTCGATCCCGAACTCGTCGTCCTGGATGAGGCCGTCTCGGCGTTGGATGTGCTGGTGCAGGAACAGATTCTGGAGCTTCTCGTCGACTTGCAGCGCCGCCGGTCGCTGAGTTATGTGTTCATCAGCCACGACCTCGCAGTCATCAGAATGATCTCGCACTACGTGCACGTGATGCGTGCGGGCAAAGTCGTCGAGAGCGGCACACCGCAAGACATCTTCGAGAACCCGCAGCATGAGTACACCAAGAACCTGCTCGCCGCGATCCCTACGACCAAGCTGTAGCCAGCGCGTCTGGAAGGAACCCGCATGACCTCCCCTCTCGGCACCGTCGCCGCGTTCGGCCCGTACATCATCGACGTCCTCGGTCGTCCCGTCAGCGAGATCCCGCCCGGTCAAGGCGGCATCGTGCTGGACGAAATCAAGATGACTGTCGCCGGAACTGGCGGCGGCGCAGCGGTCGACCTCGCCAAACTCGGCTGGGACGTCGCGGCGTACGGCGCGATCGCGACCGATGCACTCGGGGTGTTCCTGCGCGCGCAACTCGAGCAGTACGGCGTCGACACCTCTGGATTGGCCGTCAAGGACGGCGTACAGACCTCGTCGACGATTCTGCCGATCCGCGCCAACGGCGAGCGGCCCTCGATGCATGTGCGCGGCGCGACCGCGCTCATGCACCCGAGCGACCTCGATCTTGAGGTCCTACACCACGCCGACGCACTCCTCGTTGGCGGCCCCGAAACCATGCCGCACTTCCTCACCGAGGACGGGATCGCCGTCCTCTCGGGATTCCGCGCGCTCGGTAAACCCGTGTTCATGGATCTGTTGCACTCGGGAGCTCCCGCCGAGCAAGCGACGCTGCTGGAACTGATCGCGCAGACGGATTGGTTCATGCCGAACGACGACCAGTTGCGCGCGCTCACCGGACTCGATGACCTCGTTGAGGCCGCACGCAGTGTGCTCGCGGTCGGGGCCGGTGCCGTGGCGGTCACCACCGGCGCCGACGGCGCGCTACTCGTTCGCAATGATGCTGAACCGGTGACCGTGCCCGCGTTCACCACGCGTGTGGTGGACACGACCGGTTGTGGGGACTCGTTCAACTCCGGGATGATGACGGGGATCCTCATCGGCTGCAGCGCTGAGGACGCCGCGTTGATCGGCTGCGCCTGTGGCGCGTTGGTGGCTTCGGGTTTGGGCTCGGATGCCGGGATCACCGACCTCGACGGCGTCCTGGCCGTCATCGCCGGTGAGAACGCCGATGCCGCCGCGCGCATTTCGGCGCGGCTAACCGAACGGAGCACCCGATGAGCGAGCACGATGTACTGGCCTCGCGTTGCCGCGATATCGCCGAGCGCGGCGTGGCGCTCGGCGGCGCCGGGAACGTCAGCATCCGGGTCGGCGACACCGTACTGATCACCCGCGCCGGGCTGCGACTCGAACGCGCCACCGCAGCGGACATGTGCGCCCTCACCTTGGATGGCGAACAACTCAGCGGTGCACGACCCTCCTCGGAGACCGGGCTGCATTTAGGGATCTATCGCCGTTCTGAGGCCCGCGCCATCGTGCACACGCATAGCCGCGTGTCCGTGGCCGTGGGCCTGGTCCTCGACGAGTTACCGCGAGTGCACTACAACATTCGACGTCTAGGCGGCCGGGTGCCGACCGTCCCGTACTACGTATTCGGTTCGGCAGAACTCGCCGACGCGGTAGGCGATCAGGTCGCGGCCGGCCACGCGTCGGTTCTCATGCGCAACCATGGATCGGTGAGTTGCGCGAGTTCGCTGGCGGAAGCGATCGAGTTCACCGAGATGACGGACTGGCTGTGCGATGTCTACCTCACGGCCCGGCAACTCGGCGAGCCCTCGGTGCTATCTGCCGAACAACTCGACGAGGTCGCCGCCCAGGCTGCGCGACTCGACTACGGATCGGCGTGACCTAAAGAATCCGCAGCCCCTCTGACCCGCCCGATCACTACGCTCGCCTTCGTCCGGATCGTCACAATTGGACGCCGCGGGTAAGTGCGCCGTCGATGACGAGGTTCGTACCGCTGATAAAACTCGCCTTATCGGAGGCGAGGAACACCACGCCGGCAGCGATCTCCTCCGGACGCGCCATCCGGCCGGTCGGGTTCAGGCCGAGTGCTGAGTCGAAAAGGGTCGGATCGCCGTTCTCGATGGATTCCCACACGCCGCCCTCGAAGTAGGTATTGCCCGGGCTGACCGTATTGGCGCGGATGCCTTCTGCCGCGAGGTTGTACGCGAGCCCCTGCGTGTAATGCACGATCGCGGCCTTCATCACACCGTACGGTCCCGCGGTGAAGTCGATCTCCCGACCGGACACACTTGAAATGGTCACGATTGACGGGCAGTTCCCGCGGCGCAAATGCGGCAGAGCGGCCTCCACCAGCCGTACCGACCCCATCATGTCGACGCTGAATGAGCTCTGCCAGTTCTCTGGCGTATCGGGGATCGCCAGCGCGCTGACATTGGCGACCACGATATCGATTCCGCCGAGTTCTGCCGCACACGACGCTACCCATGCCGTCAGCGCCTGCGGGTCGCCCACGTCCACAGCGCTACCGTGAACCCGTCCCCGCTCCGCGAGTTCGTTCTGCGCGGCGGCGACGCCGTCCGGTGTTCGGGCGCAGAACGCCACCTGCGCGCCCTCGTCCACCAAAGCCTCGACGACGGCTCGACCAATTCCGCGGGTACCGCCGGTGACGAGTGCACGACGGCCAGCGAGGTTGAGTTCCATGGCGGGTCCTCCGAACTAGTAGGTGATGGTGCCGAGCGTGCGCGCGGCCTCGCGCATCCGCTGGTGCATGCCGCCGTACGCCGAAACTTCTGGCAGCAACGATTTATCGATCTTGGTGACAGCGCTGAAGTTCGTATCGACCACGTTGGCGATCGGCACCTGCCCGATCTGTGCCACCAACTGGTAGGCATCGATCGGATCGAGACCGTACAGGTCGCCGAGCCAACCGACCATGTCAACCTGGCTGATCCGCCAGGCATCCTCGAGTGGGCGGCCCGAACCGATCACGCATAACGCGTCATCGGTTTCCAACCGTGGCCAGGCGCCGCCTCCACCCTTGATCAGATCCACGATCACGGTGACGTGCATGGCTCCCTCCACTGCGGTGCCGCACGACTCCCCCTCGCCCTGCCGGTAGTGGCCATCGCCCAACGAGAACAGCGCGCCATCGACGTTGACGCTCAAGAAACATGTGGTGCCGGCGCGCATCTGTGGCGTGTCCATATTGCCGCCGAAGGCATCAGGCACCAGCGAGGTGCGGACTTCCCGGGCCGCAGGGGCGACGCCAACAGTGCCGAGCATCGGATTGGCCGGCAGATCGAGCACCAGGTCGCTGCCCTGTGCGGCGTACCGGACGGTGTCGGTCTGGGCATCGTATTCGTAGATATAGGTGCGTTCGTCGAGTGCGGGCTGCAGCGTGGGGTTCTGCGGCGTACTCGTCAATCCGCCGAAGTATGGGATCAGCGCCGAGGCACCTTGGGTATGCGCCGGCGTCAGATCGACGATGTGGATCGCGAGCGTGTCGCCAGCCTCGGCGCCGTTGACGTAGAACGGACCGGTCTGTGGGTTCAGTTCCGTCGGGACCAGACACTCGGAGGCCTTATCGTGCAGCGAGGAAATTCGGCCGCAGTACGCATCCTGGCACCACAATTGCATGGCCGTGCCGGGATTGATCTTGAGGACAGGATCGACGCCACCGAACGTGAAGGCGTACTGATCGGGACTGGGTGCGAACGTCACGGTCTGCATCGGCGACTCCTCGAACGGTGGGCGCCGACCTCCGCCGGATCGAGCCCGTGCCTAGATCACACCCCATTTGCTCCGATCTGGCTAGTCGCCGACGTACAGCGCCTAGTCGACGACGCCTCGCGCATGAAGTGCTTCGCCGGTACGTCGTGCCTGGGAGATCATCCGAATCACCATCGGGGACAGGATCGCGCGCGGGTTGCGTTGTAGCCCGCGGGCTTTTGCGGCCATCCGAGTTTCCTGGGCGATCTGTACCGACAGCGGGATCGCGCGCAGCATCAGCGAAAAGGCCAGCGCGACCGCGTCGGGGTTCACGCCCACGCGCCGCAGCGGACGTATCGCCCGCGTGACAACGTCCAGCACCTCATCGACCGGCGTCGTCGCGGTGATCACCGTGGCCAGCACGGCCAACGCCAGCATGTCACCGCTAACCGCGAGCGCCTGTTCCCAGCCATGCTGCCAAGCCAGATACCCCGCGAGTGCGGCCATCATGACGATGAGCATCAGCAGACTGCGCAACAGCCGCCACAGCCGAATCCGAGCGAGCGCGGCGATCCCGACGGACAGTGCCAGTGCCGCTACCGCGCTCGGCCAGCCGCCGATGATGGCCAGCGCGATGCCGAGCACCAGCAACGTGCCGAGTTTTACCCCCGCCGACAGCCGGTGCATGATGCTCGAGCCGGGTTGGTACGCCCCGATCAGCACACGTCCTCCAGTACGGACGCTCGGTACCACTCCACCGCGTCGGTGGCGGGCCCGTCGTACGCAATCTGAGCGTCGGCCACCACGATTCCACGCTCGCATCGCGCGGCAAGGTCGAGATCGTGGGTGACGATGATGACCTGCTGCGGTAGGGACATCAACAAATTGCCGATCCGTCGAGCGTTTCGCAGATCCAGCAGCGTGGTCGGTTCGTCGGCGACGAGAACGTCGGGGCTCGTCGCCAGTACTCCGATCAGGGCGAGCATCTGGCGCTGCCCACCGGACAGCCCGTGCACGGTCTGGTCGGCCAAGTGATCGAGTCCGTGTTCAGCGAGGACGGCGAGCGCTGCCTCTCGCCGTTCGGTCTTACTGCGATGTGTACGCCGCAGCGACAAGGCGACGTCCTCGATCACGGTGGGCATCACGATCTGCGCGGCCGGATCGGTGAACATGAACCCGACCTTGCGGCGCGCCTTGACGCCATCGCGCACGACGTCGAGTCCATCGACCAGTACCCGCCCGGAAGTGGGCTCGATCAGGCCATTCAACAAGCGGGCGAGCGTGGATTTGCCCGATCCGTTTTCGCCGATGAGCGCGATGCGGCGCTCGGGCAAGTCGAGGGTGACCGGCTGCAGAATCGTACGTTCGGCCGTTGCGGTGGGCACGGTGACGCTGGCCCCGGCGAGGGTGATCAAGCGGCTGCCGGCCTCTTGCGTCGCGCCAGGATGTCCGGGAAGGCGCGGTGCACGGCGGTGGCGACGATGGCCATCAGTACGCATTTGATCAAGTCACCAGGCCAGAACGCCAGGTCGGCGGTGAACGACTCGGACCACGTCAGCCCCGCCCGCAGGTGCATACCGACGATTCCCATCCCGTGGCTGAGGATCGTGCCGGCCACGCCGGCGATGAAGATCGGCACGGCGCTGCGGCGCGTCAGCCGACTGACCAGGTAGCCGACGAGAGCTGCCATGAGTGGCATGGCCAGGATGTAACCGGCCGAGGGTCCGGTGATCACGGCGATGCCGGCGCGTCCCCCGGAGAAGATCGGCAGCCCCGCGAGACCGACCGCCAAGTAGAGCAGGACGGCGAGAACGCCGCGCACCGGACCGAGGACGGCACCGGTGAGCAAGATGGCGAACGTTTGCAGCGTGATCGGGACCGGCCCGGCGATGGTGATCGCGGGCAGGATCGCACTCACGGCAATCAGCGCCGCGAACCCGGCGATCAACGCGATATCGCCCGCGGAAAAACGCCGCCGTGACGGGCTGCTTTCGACCGGGGTCTGTTGTGAACTTATGGCGCTCATGGGGCGGTTCGTGCCTTCCTCGCTATCATCGACCCGAACATTGTTCAGGACGACTTGAACGGTGTTCAGGTTAGACTGCTCGAGGTGATTCGCCAAGTCCCGGAGGTTTGTGATGCGGTACACCCTCGCCGATGTCATCCGCCGCGCCCTGACGGTGCTCGACGAGTACGGGTTGGCGGACCTATCGATGCGACGCCTGGCATCCGAACTCGGCGTCCAGCCAAGCGCCCTCTACCACCACGTCGCCAACAAACAGCAGTTGCTGGCGCTGCTGGCCGACGAGGTACTTCGCCGCGGCGCACGCCCGATCGACGAGGACGCGCCGTGGCCGGAGCAGGTCAAGGCGATCTGCGTGATACTGCGCGATGCGATGTTGGCATGGCGCGATGGCGCCGAACTCGTCTCGACGGTCTACGCGTTCGGGCTCGGCGCCAATTCACCGGTCGAGCAGTTGATAACGACGCTGCGGGCGGCGGGATTCGCCGAGTCCACCGCGCTCACCGGAGCGAAGGCGCTGTTGTACGTGACGTTCGGCCACACCGGCGCCATGCAGACGCACCTGCAGGCTGCCAGCGCCGGCGCTATCGAGGCGCCCGTCGACATCACCTCGCACGACGATCTCGCTGCCGCGTTGGAGTTAGTGACGACCGGACTGCGCGAACATCTGCGCAGCGAGGCCTAGTCGAACTATCCGATCGGGTTCGCGCTTTGACACGGACTGAGCGCGACGCCGAATCCGCGGATCGCCAGCAGGACAGCACATGCCAGCAGCACCACGGCGATGACGGACACAATTGGTAACGGCAGCGGCCGCGCGGACTTCGCATTGGCGAGGAAACCGGCAATGACCAATGCAACAATCACGACGGCGCCCGCGACTTTGACGATGTCGAAGTAATCGCACGAGGCGATCACGCCGTTCACCATCGACGTCGTCGCCGTCGACAGGCTGACGAACCACGCGACAACGGCCACCGCAACCGCGCCCTTGAATGCCCCGGGCGTGTCCTGCCACAACCGGCCCTTCGAAAACCGTGCTTCAGACATGTCCGCTCCATGAGAAAAGTTCAATACGATTGCGCACTACGACCGCGTAAGCCCGCGTGCGGTTCCTCGAATGATTCCACCCGCCACAGCGCACCACCAGCAGCTGCAGACCTCGGTGCGCTGAACTCGCCATCGTTCTTCGCAACCAAACCGTTGCCGTGAGGAGATGCCGAATGGCAAGGGTGGTCATGACCGGACAACCTCCGGCTTTGGAGTAATCACCAGAAACGCGTTGCAGAACGCCGGAAGCACCGTGCTGGGGTGCCCGCAACAACGACAACAATCGGCTTGATCTGGCCGCATTGGACTCGGTCCGCGCCTTCGCCGAGCAGGTGGTTCGACAGTCGGCGAACACCGGTATCAATGCGCTGGCGCTCAACGCCGGGATCGTACGGCGTACTGCGACCGGGCGAAGCGCGGATGGTTACGAGGAGACGTTCGCGGTCAATCATCTCGCGCACTTCCTGCTGGTGCGGTTGTTGTGGGAGCACTTGGCCGAGGGCGCCGTCGTCGTGCTGACCACCAGCGGTACCTATGATCCGGCGATGAATGCTGGCCTGACGCCACCGCGGCATACCGACATGAAAAGGTAACTCGTATGGAGAACGTCAACACGCGCCCGCTCACCGCGACCCGCGAGGAGCCCACGATCTGGGTCGACGACATCAACGTCGGCGATACGTTCGACCTCGGCGAGATCATCGCCGACGCCGACGAGATTCTCGAGTTCGCGCGGCGATTCGACCCGCAGTGGTACCACGTGGACCCCGAGCAGGCGAAGGAGAGCTTCTGGGGCGGATTGATCGCCAGCGGATGGTGGACCGCCTCATCGATGATGGGGCTGTACGCGCGCAACTTCTTATCGAAGATCGCCCCAGACGCCTCTCCCGGCGTCGAGAACTTGCGCTGGCGCAAAGCGGTGTATCCGGGCGATGTCCTGCGTCTGCATATCTTGTGCACCGAGAAGAAGTCGTCCTCGCGCGGCCCGCACCTTCAGACGCTGACGTTCGACTGGGAACTCAAGCGCGGCGAGGAGGTCGTGGCGTCGATGAGCGGCCGCGGCTGGTTCCACAAGCGCCCTACCGGCTGACGTCTCTGCGCTGATTGGGCCACGCGTGTCCGAAGCGCCGCGGCGCCCTGCCCTGCGTGTTCGAAGTGCGGCGGCGGCCTGCCCTGTCGCTAGTGCGGCAGGACGCGAGAGCCTTGATCGGTACGTTCGATGACGAGTTGGTTCGTAATTCGGGTGCGCATCTCCTCAACGTGACTGATCACGCCGATGGTCCGCCCGACCTGCCGCAGACCATCCAGCACGCTCATCGCCTGGTCGAGGGTGTCCGGATCGAGCGAACCAAACCCTTCATCGATGAACAGCGAGTCGAGGGTCATCGCGCCGGTCTCGGCGGTCACCACCTCGGCCAGCCCCAGCGCCAGCGCCAGCGACGCCACGAACGTCTCCCCACCAGATAAGGAATGTGGCGGTCGTGGCTTGCCGGTAAACGCGTCAAACACTTCCAGCCCTAGTCCGCCGTGCCCGCGCGCCGTACGCCGAACGTCGGTGTGCCGCAAGGTGTACCGGCCCGAAGACATCACTCGTAAGTGTTCGCTCGCCACCTCGCTCACCTGCTCGAGCCGCGCCGCCAGGAAGTACGCGGTCAGGTTCATCTTCTTCGAGTTCGCGCCCAGCCCGCGCACGAGCAGCGCGAGTTCGCGCACCTCAGCGGCACGGGCGGACGTCGCGAGCGCGTCGGCCACGTCACCGCGCGCCTGCGTGCTCAGGTCAGTGAGTCGATCGCGTCGATCGGCCTGCATGGTGTGCGCGTCACGGGCAGCCTCCTCCGCGCTGCGCGCGTCATCCGCTGCCGCGCGCAGCGTCTCGACGTCGGGAGCCGTATCGGGTAACTCGGCGAGCCTGGGATCGGACAGACGCGTCTGCGCGCTGGCGTCATCGCGCTCGAACGCGGCGATCTGCTCGCGCGCCGCCACCAACGCCTCCTTGCCCATAGACGCGGCCAGGGCCTCCTCGACGGAGCAGAACCCTTCGCGATTGGCCGCGGCCGAGGCCGCTTGTGTCGCCGCCGCGAGTTCGGCCTGCGCCGCGTCGTACGTCACGTGTGCATTCACGTAAGCCTCGATGAGTTCGATTTCGGTATCGATACCAGCGACCCGCTCGGCCACCGACTCGTATCCGGCGCGCGCCTGCTCGACACTGTTCCGGCACCGTTCGAGGTCATCTGCCGCCTCGCGGTGTACGGCCGATAGCTCGTCCGCGTACGCGATCGCCTCGGCGAGCCGCCGCTCGCCCTCGGCGATCTCATCCTCGATGAGTCTCAGCGCAGACTGCGCCTGGGGCAACTCTTCTGCTGCGGCCGCCGCGCCATCGCGACGCGCCACCGCGTTCGCCAGTAACTCCGTCAACTCGTCGGCCTCGCGGCCGTCAGCGATCGCCTGCGCTGCCGCAATCTTCTCGCGGTGCTCAGCAGCACTTGATTCGGCAGCGCTGAGTACGTGTCGGGCTTGCTCAACCTTGGCCTCGGCCAACTCAATCTGCTCGACAGACGGCGCGTCATCGGCAGGTCGCGCCGGCTGCGGATGGGTGGTGCTACCGCAGACCGCGCACGCCTCGCCCGCACGTAAACCAGATGCGATCTCCGCGGCCATACCTGCGATCCGCTTATCGCGTAAGTCGCTGAGGTACTCGCGGGCGCCAAGCACGCCGTCGCGCTTATCGCGGACGAAATCCTCCGCTTCCCGCAGCCGCGGCCGAAGCTGCGCCCCTTCGTTCGCGGCACTCAGCGCGCGCGTCAACTCGACGACCGCCGCCTGAGCGTCGTCGAGGATCGCCGCCCGCTCACGCAAGTCGGTGATCCTCGAGAAGGCAGCGTCGCGTAGCGCTGGAAGTTCGGCCTGCGTCTGCTTCAGCGCGCTCACGTCGGCGGCGGCCCGTTGTGACTGAGACTCGGCCTCGACCAGCTCGCGCTCGCGCGTCGAGAGCGATCTCTCGGCGCTGACCTGCTCGTTGAGCGCGCCACGTTCGGCAGTCAACGCGCGAACTCGCGCTCGGGCGTCGGACAGGTCTGCGGTGAGCGCCGCGGTATCCGGCACCTGTGCCCCGAGGGCGTCACGCGCGGCGCACAAAGCAATCTCGGCTCGAGTCTCGGTCTTCGCGCGCTCATCGCGGGCAGCGATCAACGGCGCGATCGGCGCGGCGGCGCTCGCCTGCTCCACCCGCTCACGCAGCTCGATCATCTCGGCCCGCCGCGATTCCACCGTCTCCCGCAACGCCCGCGCGTCGGCGCGTTCAGCCAGCAGCCCGGTGATCGCCTCGGCATCGCGCACGCGGTGCTCGGCCTCGTCCCGCAACCGCTTCGCCACCTCAAGCGCCACCGCGGTCTCGTTCGCAGCCGTCTGGTGTCGGACGGCCAGATCCTCGAAATATGCGACATCGACGACTTCGGGTAGATCGCCATCGCCGAGATCGGCGATGGTTTGAGCCCGGGTACGCAGCGTCCGAACGCGCTCATCAGCCTCGGCAGCGAGCGCCGCTTCGGCACGCTGCCGCTCTTCGAACCAGGACTCGACCTCTTTGAATCGATGCGCGTCGAACAGCGAGGTCAGCAACTTCTCGCGGACGTCGTCATTCGCGTGCAAGAACTCGGCGAACTGGCCCTGCGGTAGTAGTACGACCTGGGTGAATTGATCGGCGTTCAATCCGATCTTCTCGTGCAACCACTGATTCGCGACTTGCTCCGTACGCGCACCTTCGACACCAAGCCACGCGCCATCGACCCACCGTTCGACGGCGACGGTGGAACGCTGCGTAGTGACCTTGTGCGGATTGCGCTTGGACGGCCGATCGAAGGCCGGCGTACGACGAATCCGCAGACGTTCGGCGGCGACCGTCACCTCGAGCACGACCTCGGGAGTCTGCTGCGGGGCGGCGAAGTCGCTCTTGAGTCGCGACAGGTGACCGTCGCGATTGCCCGGTAACTTGCCGTACAGGGCGTAGGTGACCGCATCGAGGACGGTCGACTTACCCGCGCCGGTCGGCCCGGTGAACAGGAACAACCCATCGTCGGCCAGCGCATCGAAGTCGATGCGTTGGTTGTCGACGTACGGCCCGATCGCGGTCATGCTGAGCGAATGCAGTCTCATGAACGAGCCTCCTGCGCCCGGAGCGCTTCGAAGGCCTCACGCACCAACTCGGTCTCGATGTCGCTGAGCGGGACCCCGCCGCGCATCTCCTCGGCGAAGCCCGCGGTCAGTTGTTCGTCGCTCTTACCGGACACCCGCTGTGCGTAACTGAGTCCATCGGACGCGCTGGCTTCATCCGGGCGGAACTCCAACCGGACGCAATATTCGAACCTCGCCCGTAACCGACGCATCGCCTCCAGGGGGTAGCTCGGATCGGTGATGATCGCGGTGATCCAGTCGTCGGTGAAGGGGTCGTATCGCGGGTCCTCAAGCAGATCGGCGATCCGGCCGGTGATGGTGGTCAGTCGACGAGGGGTCGGTAGCGCGACCGGGTCGATCCGCTCGATTCCGTCGGCATTCAGCTCCAGCAGCCATGCGCCACGCTCACCGCGATCGCCGAAGGAGTAAGCCAACGGTGACCCGCTGTAGCGGATGTTCTCCGCGATGCTCTTGCGGGAGTGCAGGTGACCGAGAGCGACGTACGTCGCTCCCTCGAATACTGCAGTGGGTGCGACCTCAACGCCGCCACAGGCGATCGAGCGCATCGAGTCGGTGATGTCGTCGGCAATCTCCGCACCGACCGGCAGCGCGCCGCCCCGCTCTCCAGCGACGGCGAAACAGTGCGCCAGGACAACCGAGCGCCGCGCATCACGATCGGCGATATCAGCGCGCACCCGGTCCATCGCAGCATCTAGGATCAGTTCGTGGCTGATGAGCTGGTCGTCGCCGAAATGGCCACGATCGATCTTCGGGTCCAGGAACGGGATCCCGTAGAAGTAGACCGGCCCGTGCTCATCGCACAGTTCGACCGGCGTACCGATCTGATCGACGCGGGTAATGATGTGCAGCCCGCCGGCCGCCGCCGCCCAACTCCCGTAACCCAGACGCGAGGCGCCATCGTGGTTGCCGCTGATCATCACGATCTGCGCGCCGGCATCGCGGATCAGCCGGAGCCGCTCGGACAAGAACGCCACCGACTCCGCCGACGGCGCAGCCCTATCGAAAACGTCACCGGCGATGATGACGACGTCGATCTCCTGACCGCGCACGACCGCAACGAGCTCGTCGAGGACGAGCCCGAGATCATCGAGCACCTCATGCTCGTTGAATCGGCGACCTACGTGCCAGTCGGAGGTGTGCAAAATCCGCATACACCCAACGTATGGCGGGACTCCGACAAGTTTTTGGACCCGAGGACGGCGCGCCGCTCACAGCCGGATCGCCGAGTCGGCCGAAGTCGCAATCGGTGGCCTACCGGCGTCGCGGCGTCGGCGACACGTGCGCTCGCGTCAGTGGGCTCAGCGGGCCGGCGGGGTTTCCCAGCCGCCGTGCGAATCGGGCGCATCGTACGGCCGGGTTTCGGTGCGGCCGGTCTCCCACGCATCCTGAGGCGGCCGTGTATCGGACTGTGGGGGCGGAGTGTCATACGTCGACGTATCCCCTCTCCCGCGACTCGGCGGGGCGGAATGCCGGTCACGGACCGGCCCATCGAACTCGGTGCTCGGTGGTGCGTGGTGTCCCTGGAATGCGGCCATCCCAAAGCCGCCACGCGCGGCCGAGTCGTCCTCGATCAGTCGATTCAGCAACTGCTGGACCTCATTGCTGCGGGGGATGTTGTTGAAGTCCTCATCGTCGCTGTCGCCGGCGGTCTCGATGTTCAGCGTGCCCGAACGGGTAATCCGATCCAGCAGCGACTGATGAAAGGACACGTCGGTGATCTTCGACAGCGCGATGTCCTGCCCCGACTTGGACAGAATGCCGCGCCGTACGGCGACTCGCTTGTTCGTGAAGACGTAGTGGGTCGTGCGCCACCTCAGGAACGGCACCAGCACGAACCACAGCAGCGCAATGACGGCGATCGCGATCACGACCCAGTCGACGATGTCCCAGGTGGGGTCGACCGGGGTAAGCCACACGATGACCGCAGCGGCCGCGATGATGACGATTCCCAAAATCGTCGGCATGAGGACCGTGAGCCAATGCGGATGCAGGGTCCGCACGACCTTTTCGTCCTTGGTCAGTATGTTCTCGGGAAATCCCACCGGTCCTCCAGCGATCGCGGGTCTCAGAACCTCAATCTACCGCCGGGTCGTCCACCGGGCGTACGAAACGCCCGCGTGACGCCTTGGTGATCTGCGGTGGTTCGCGGCGCTAGTTACCGGACCGGGCGGACGTGTACGACGTCCCCGGCGCCGACGATCAGTTCTTCCCCGGATTCGCGCTGCACCATCAGGCGTCCGTCAGCATCGACATCGTGCGCGGTGCCGATTACCGGATCATCAACGCCCGGCAGGATGACCTTGACCCGCTGGCCGATGGTGCCGCACGCCGCGCGGTATGCATCGAGGACGTCGGACATCGACCCGTCATTACGGTCCCACGCGACATATCTCGAGGCCAACGAGTTCAGTATCCTGCGCAGCAGATCCTCGCGCTCAACCTGCCACTGAGTGTCGATCGCCGCTGCGACCTCGGGCATGCCGTCGTACGAGATTGCGTTCAGCCCGATACCGACCACCACAGCATCGGCCGTGGCCTGGGTGAGGATCCCGCCGCATTTCTTGCGCTCGGGCCCGAGTTGTACGTCGTTCGGCCACTTCAGCGCGACATCGGCGCCGGCCGCCAGCAGTACGTCGTGGATCGCCAGCCCGGTCAGTAGCGGAATCCAGCCCCACCGGCTCATCGGCACGCTCGGACGCAGCAGTACCGAGAACATCACCGATGATCTTGGCGGCGCTTCCCACTGCCGCGAGAGCCGTCCGCGTCCGGCGGACTGAAACTCCGCGACCCGCACCATTCCCTGAGGCGTACCGGCGCCGGCGGCGGCCAGCACATCGTCGTTCGTCGAACCGGTCTGTTCCACGACCTCCAGCGAGGTCCAGAACGGGTCTAGGTCGCGGCGCACCAGGTCGGCATTGAGCATCACGACATGCAGCCTACTGAGCGCGCCGCAGCGCGCTGTGAACCGGACGTGATGAGTTCGTCAGTGGTTAACTAGACGGCTGAGCGTCAGTTCGACGTAGCGCCACGTTAAAGTGCAACTCGTGACCGATACCGTTAATGAAGCACCCGAGATCGATCTGACCACCACCGCTGGAAAGATCGCCGACCTGGAGCGCCGCAAGGCCGAGGTCGCCCACGCAGGCTCCGCGGTTGCCGTGGAAAAGCAGCACGCCCGCGGTAAGAAGACCGCCCGCGAGCGAATTGACATGCTGCTCGACGAGGGCAGTTTCATCGAGATGGACAAGTACGCGCGGCACCGTTCGACCGCATTCGGCCAGGAAAAGAACCGGCCGTACGGCGACGGCGTCGTCACCGGCTACGGCACGATCGACGGCCGTCAGGTCGCCGTGTTCGCCCAGGACTTCACCGTGTTCGGTGGTTCGCTCGGCGAGGTCTTCGGCGAGAAGATCGTCAAGGTCATGGACTTCGCGATGAAGATCGGCTGCCCCGTGATCGGCCTGAACGACTCCGGCGGCGCGCGCATCCAGGAGGGCGTCGTTTCGCTCGGCCTGTACGGCGAGATCTTTCAGCGCAACGTCTGGGCCTCGGGCGTCGTCCCGCAGATCTCCGTGATCATGGGCCCCTGCGCTGGTGGCGCGGTGTACTCCCCCGCGATCACCGACTTCACTGTCATGGTCGACCAGACCTCGCACATGTTCATCACCGGTCCTGACGTGATCAAGACCGTCACCGGCGAAGACGTCGGTATGGAAGAGCTGGGCGGCGCGAAGACGCATAACGCCACCTCCGGCGTCGCGCATTACATGGGCAGCGACGAGGAAGAAGCGCTGGAGTACGTCAAGGCGATCCTGTCGTACCTGCCGTCGAACAACCTCGACCTCGCCCCCGAGACCGAGGGCCAGGGCGAGGACCTCTCCGGCCGCGAAGAGGACATCTGGCTGGACACGGCAATCCCGGACTCGCCGAACACGCCGTACGACATGAAGCAGGTCATCGAGCACGTCGTCGATGACGGCGAGTACCTCGAGGTACAGCCGTTGTTCGCGCCGAACATCCTGTGCGGCTTCGCCCGGATCGACGGACAGAGCGTCGGCATCGTGGCGAACCAGCCGATGCAGTTCGCCGGCACCCTGGACATCGACGCCTCGGAGAAGGCCGCGCGGTTCGTGCGCACCTGCGACGCGTTCAACGTCCCGGTCGTCACCTTCGTCGACGTTCCCGGCTTCCTACCCGGTACCGCGCAGGAGTGGAACGGCATCATCCGCCGCGGCGCGAAGTTGATCTACGCGTACGCCGAGGCGACGGTCCCGAAGGTCACCGTGATTACCCGTAAGGCGTACGGCGGCGCGTACGACGTGATGGGTTCCAAGCACCTCGGCGCAGACATCAACCTGTCCTGGCCCACCGGTCAGATCGCAGTGATGGGCGCGCAGGGCGCGGTCAACATCCTGCACCGCAACACCCTCAAGGCCGTCGAAGCCGAGGGTGGCGACGTCGAGGCCAAGCGTCAGGAACTGATCGACGAGTACGAGCAGACCCTCGCCAACCCGTACATCGCGGCAGAGCGCGGCTACATCGACACCGTTATCAACCCGCAGAACACCCGCCTGAACGTCACCCGGGCGCTGCGGGCGCTGAAGAACAAGCGACAGACTCTGCCGCCGAAGAAGCACGGAAACATCCCGCTGTGAGCGCCGACGAGAACAAGCCGGACGAACTCAAGGTTCTGTTCCGCGTCTCCTCGGGCAACCCGACGGCCGAGGAACTCGCAGCGCTGACCGTCATCCTCGCCGCGGCGAGCGCTGGCGGAGGCGAGGAACCCGAGCCGACGCCCGTCGGTGGCTGGGCGAGCCCGGCCCGCCGGATGCGTTCGATCGGCACGGCCGGCCACGGCGGTTGGCGGGCGGAGTTCAGCCCCCGATGAGGTTCGTGCTCGCCTCGGCGTCGCCGGCGCGCCTGGCGACGTTACAGGCCGCCGGCATCGATCCCGAGGTAGTCGTCTCGGGCGTCGATGAGGACGCCCTGCTCGCGCAGTTGGGCGCAGCGTCACCTGCCGAGCAGGTCATCGCGCTCGCCGAGGCGAAAGCCCGCGAGGTCGCCGGACGCCTCGAGGGCGCCGTCATCGTCGCGTGTGACTCGATGTTCGAGATGGACGGCGAGGTGCGCGGTAAACCGGCGGACGCCGAAGACGCCACCAAGCGGCTGAAGCAGATGCGCGGCAATCACGGCACCTTGCACACCGGGCACCACGTCATTGCCGGGGACCGCACCGTGAGCGCGGCGGCGAGCACAGAGGTGCACATCGGCGCGATGAGCGATGCCGACATTGCGGCGTACGTCGCAACCGGCGAGCCACTGCGCGTGGCCGGTTCGTTCACCATCGACGGACTCGGCGGCTGGTTCGTCGAGCGCCTCGAGGGCGACCACACGAACGTGATCGGAATCAGCCTGCCGCTGCTGCGCCGGATGCTCTGTGACGTCGGCATTGACATCAGTCAGCACTTCACCACCACACTTTCCTAAAGCAGACCAGAAAAATGAAAGGCCCAGAAATGCCTGCCACCATTAAGAAGGTGCTTGTTGCCAACCGTGGCGAGATCGCGGTACGCGTCATTCGCGCGTGCAAGGACGCCGGTATCGGCTCCGTCGCGGTGTACGCCGACCCGGACCGCGATGCGCCGTTCGTGCGTATCGCCGACGAGGCCGTCGCGCTGAACGGTGGCACCTCCGCGGAAACGTACCTGGTCTTCGACAAGATCATCAACGCAGCCACGCAGACCGGCGCGGACGCGATCCACCCCGGGTACGGCTTCCTGTCCGAGAACGCGCTGTTCGCGAAGGCCGTCATCGACGCGGGCCTGACCTGGATCGGTCCGTCTCCCGAGGCGATCGAGGCGCTTGGCGACAAGGTCACCGCGCGGCATATCGCCACCAAGGCCGGTGCGCCGCTCGTACCGGGCACCAACGATCCGGTCAACGGCCCGGATGAGGTCATCGCATTCGCGAAGGAGCATGGCCTGCCCGTCGCGATCAAGGCTGCCTTCGGCGGCGGTGGGCGTGGCCTGAAGGTCGCGCGCACTATGGAGGAGATCCCGGAGCTGTTCCACTCCGCCGTACGCGAGGCCGAGTCCGCCTTCGGCCGCGGCGAGTGCTTCGTGGAGCGCTTCCTGGACAAGCCGCGACACGTGGAGTCCCAGGTGCTCGCCGACCAGCACGGCAATGTGATCGTCGTCGGCACCCGCGACTGCTCGCTGCAGCGCCGCAACCAGAAGTTGGTCGAGGAAGCTCCGGCTCCGTACCTGACCGATGAGCAGCGTGCCGAAATCCACGCCGCATCCAAGCGCATCTGCAAGGAGGCCGGTTACTACGGCGCGGGTACCTGCGAGTTCCTGGTTGGTCAGGACGGTGTCATCTCGTTCCTCGAGGTGAACACCCGCTTGCAGGTCGAACACCCCGTCACCGAGGAGACCGCCGGCTTCGATCTGGTCCGCGAACAGTTCGCGATTGCCGAGGGCAAGCCGCTGCCATACAACGAGGACCCGACCCCCCGCGGTCACTCGATCGAGTTCCGCATCAACGGTGAGGACGCCGGACGCAACTTCCTGCCGGCTCCCGGCACGGTCAGCACGCTCGTCGAGCCCTCGGGCCCGGGCGTGCGCATGGACTTCGGTGTCGAGCAGGGTTCGGTCATCGGCGGGCAGTTCGACTCGATGCTCGGCAAACTGATCGTCACCGGTAAGGACCGCACCCAGGCGCTGGAGCGTTCGCGCCGCGCGCTCGCCGAGTTGCAGGTCGAGGGCATCGCCACCGTCATCCCGTTCCACCGCGCCGTCGTCTCCGACCCGGCGTTCATCGGCACCGAGGACGGCTTCGAGGTACACACGCGCTGGATCGAGACCGAGTGGGACAACCAGGTCGAGCCGTTCACCGCACCCGGTGAGGCTGCCGAAGAGGAACTGCCACGGCAGAAGGTCGTCGTCGAGGTCGGCGGCAAGCGCGTCGAGGTGTCGCTGCCCGGCGATCTTTCGTTCGGTAACGGCGGCGCTCCGAAGAAGAAGGCCGCCAAGCGCAAGGTCGGCGGTGGCTCCGGCTCCGCTGCCTCCGGCGACGCCGTTGCGGCTCCGATGCAGGGCACGATCGTGAAGATCGCCGTGGAGGAGGGTCAGAGCGTCGAGGAAGGCGAGCTGGTCGTCGTCCTCGAGGCGATGAAGATGGAGAACCCGGTCGCCGCGCACAAGTCCGGCGTGATCACCGGCTTGACCGGCGCCACCGGCGACTCGGTCACGCAGGGCGCGGTGATCTGCGAAATCAAGGACGCCGAGTAGCGTTCCACCCCGCACCCGCGGATCTGCGGTGGAGTGGGTACCGATAGTCGACGATTATCGGCACCCATTCCCCCGCAGAACGGTAACGACAGCGGCCCAGCACCTGGCTTAGGTGCTGGGCCGCTTCGGTCGCTAGCGAGGGTTTACGCCTCGAATTTGAAGCCGTGGTAGTTGCCTACGGTCGCGATCGACTCGCAGATCTGTACGTACATATCGTGCCCGCCGACCCAGGGCAGGAACACGCGGTCCTTACCGGGGATGTTCGCGCCCATGTACCACGAGTTCGCTTGCGGCATCAGCGTGCCAGCCGCGACGTCATTGTTCGCCGTGACCCACCAGGTTTCCGATTCCACTCGAGCATCGACCTTGGTATGCCCGGCCGCACGCATGTCCGCGAACAAGCGAGTCAGCCAGTCGACGTCGTACTCGATCGAGGTGATCATGTTGGTGAGCACGGACGGGCTCTGCGGTCCGGTGATCAGCAGCAGGTTCGGGAATCCGCTGGTCATCAGGCCCAGGTAGGTCTGCGGACCGTGCGCCCACTTGTCCTTGATCGCCTGTCCGTTGGCGGTGATGTCAATGTCCAGGATCGCGCCGGTCATCGCGTCGAATCCGGTCGCCAGGATCACCAGGTCGAACTCGCGTTCCTTCCCGCCGGAGCGGATCCCAGTCGCGGTGAACCCTTCGATCGGTTCCTCGTTGATGTCGATCAACTCGACGTTGTCCTGGTTGTACACCTGGTAATAGCCGGTATCGACACACATCCGCTTGCTGGCCACCGGATACGTGCGCGGCGACAACTTCTCCGCGGTCGCCGGGTCCTTGACGATGCCGCGGATCTTTTCGCGGATGAACTCGGAGAACGACTCGTTGACATCGGGGTCCACCAGGATGTCGCCGTAGGCGAACCCGTACGACAGGCCACCGAGTTCCCACCGCGCCTCCTGTTCAGCGCGCACTTGTTCTGGCGTCAGATCGGCGGCCATCACGGTCGCGTTCTGCCCGGCATCGAAGCCAATCTTCGCCGCGAAATCCTTCGCGCGGATCTCCGCGTAGTTCGCCTTGACCTTCTCCCGGTCCTCATCGGCCAACTCGTGGTTGTGCGCGGGTACGGCGAACGACGGCGTGCGCTGGTAGACGCTCAGCGAGCCGACCTCACCGGCGATCGCGGTGATGGTCTGCAGGCCCGACGAACCTGTACCGATGACCGCGACCTTCTTACCGGCGAAGGAGACATCATCCGGGAAACTCGAGGTGTAGTACAACTCCCCCTGGTAATTCTCCAGGCCCTCGAACTTCGGACGTTGCGGCTTCGACAGGCACCCGGTGGCCAGAATGACGAAGCGCGCCGAGACCGTTTCTCCGGCGGACGTCGTGACCGTCCACGAGTGTTCCGCCTCGTTCCAATCTGCGGCAGTGACCTTCGTGTTGAACGTAATGTCCTTACGCAGGTCGAAACGCTCGGAAACGTGCTTGGCGTACTTCAACAACTCCGGCTGCGGCGCGTACCGCTCGCTCCAGTCCCACTCCTGCTGCAGGTCCTCATCGAACCCCAGCGAGTAGTGATGCGATTCGATATCAACTCGAGCGCCCGGGTACCGGTTCCAGAACCAGGTACCACCGACGTCCGACCCGGTCTCGTACACATGCGCGCTCATGCCCTGCTGACGCAACTTGTGCAACTGGTACATACCGGCAAAACCAGCGCCGACGATGACAACGTCGTAGTCGACCTTGCCGGCCTTGCCCGCGGTCTTTTCAGGTGCGGTTGCCGTGCTCATTTACTTCCCCGCTTTCGAGACGAACTCATCTATCTTTTCCACGACGCGATTCATACCGGCCTCATAGCCCGGCAGCACGTTAGCCATCTGGAAGAACGCGTGCATCTGACCGTCGGCCACCTCAAGGGCCACCTCATTACCGGCTGCCTGCAGCTTCTCGGCGTACTCCCGACCCTCATCGTGCAGCGGATCGCATTCGGCCAGCAGTACGAACGCCGGCGGCAGGTCGGCGAGGTTCTCGTGCCGGATAGGCGAAAGATCCGGGTGCTTACGCTTCTCGACATCAGGCTCATAGTGGTCGAAGAACCACTCCATCGTCGGCTTCGCCAGAATCAACTGGTTCTGTTCCGCGTTATACGAGCCACGTTCCATATCGCAATCAGTCACCGGGTACACCAGCACCTGGAAATCAATCTTCGGACCGCTGCGATCGCGCGAACGCTGAGTCATCACCGCGCTCAAATTCCCGCCCGCACTGTCGCCGGCAACAATCAACGGCGCACCATCCACAGCAAGCTCACCGCGATGCTGATCGACCCATTCCAACGCCGCATACGAGTCATCAACAGCAACCGGGAACCGGTACTCCGGAGCCTTGCGATAGTTCACCATCACCACAGTGCACCCACTGCGATCGACCAAATGCCGAGCAACCGTGTCGTACTGCAAGTCGATATCACCGAGCACCCAACCACCGCCGTGGTAATACACGATGATCGCTTTCGCCTCACCCTTCGGGCGCAGCACGCGGACCCGGAACTGCCCACCATCGCCATCCAACTCGAGGTTCGTCACCTCGCCAACCTCAGGACCGGCCCCGCTCATACTCGCGAAGATCGGGCCGGTAAGCCGCGCCATTGCCGGGGTTTGCTCGTGCAAGGCGGGGCCACCACCCTCGGCCATAGTCGCCACAAATTGCTGAGAAGCTTCGTCTAACGCCATGATGTGATCGTCACAACAGTTGATTCGTATGTCAACACTTGTCCGCGGCTCGAGAACGACCAAAACGCGGTGACGCAAACGGGCCCTCGCGGCGTCGTCGAAACCAAGGGGTTGCGCCATCACACACGATGACGTAAGTTTACTTAGGCTTACCTAATCGTCACTAAGGTTTGCCTCACCCCGCCGGGATGAGCGGGACGACGCACCCGTCTGGCCACGGTGTGTCTTTGAGCGGCTGGGGATTGCTCCTTCGCAGTCGGGAGTTCTCCCCAGCCCCTCAGTTCTTAATCGAGGTCGTCATGTTCCATCAGTTGCCGCGCCGCCTCACTGATCGATCCGGTGATGGACGGATACACGGCGAAAGTCTGCGCGACCTGCTGCACCGTAAGGCGGTGCTGGACCGCGATCGTGATCGGCATGATGAGTTCTGACGCATGTGGCGACACCACCACGCCACCAATGACGACACCGGTCGTCGGGCGGCAGTATAGCTTGATGAACCCGTCCTCCAGACCGGCCATCTTCGCCCGCGCGTTGGTGCGCAGCGGCAGTCGCATCATCCGCACGTCCATATCGCGGTCGTCAACCGTGCGTTCGCCGATACCGACAGTCGCGATCTCGGGATTCGTGAAGATATTCGAGGACACCGTCTTCAGTTGCAGCGGCGCGACGGCCTCGCCCAGCGAGTGCCACATCGCGATCCTGCCCTGCATCCCGGCGACCGAGGCCAACATCAGCACACCGGTGCAGTCGCCGGCGGCGTAGATACCCGGGACCGAGGTGCGCGATACGCGATCGACCTTGATGAACCCACCGTCATCCATACGTACGCCGACCTGCTGCAGACCGAGATCGTCGGTGTTCGGCACTGACCCGACGGTCATCAAACAATGCGATCCCTCGATGATCCGCCCGTCGGCGAGTTCCACGCGAACACCACTGCCGGTATTCGTGACTGATTTCGCCCGACCATGCGTCAGGATCGTCATCCCCCGGCGCGTAAACGTGTCTTCCAGCAGGCGGGCGGCGTCGCTGTCCTCGTGCGGTAGCACGCGGTCACGACTGGCGATCAAGGTGACGTTCGAGCCCATCTCCGTGTAGGCACTGGCGAACTCCGCGCCGGTCACACCCGATCCGATCACGATCAAGTCGCTGGGCAGTTCCGGCAGGTCGTAGATCTGTCGCCAGTTCAGGATCCGGTCGCCATCCGGCACTGCGCCACCAACGACCCGTGGCGAGGCGCCGGTGGCGATCAGGACCACGTCCGCGACCTCGACGTACGGTTCGGCATCCTCGGGCACGATCTGCACGGCATGCGTCGAGTGCTCCACCGTCTCGATCAGATGCGCCCGGCCGCGCACCACATTGACCTTCGTGCTCGCCAAGCCCGACGTCACATCGGCAAGTTGCGCTCGAGCGAGGTCCTTAACCCGCTGGTACACGCGCGGGGCGTCGACGGTGATGGAGCCGTCCGGCATGTTGACGCCGAGCTTCTCGGCATGCCGGGTGTTCGATACGACCTCACTCGACGCGATGAATGCCTTCGACGGTACGCAGTCGTAGTGCACGCAGGCACCACCGGGAGCATCCATATCGACAAGCGTCACTCTCGCGCCGAGCGAGTCCGCGACGTACGCCGATTCGTACCCGGCGGGACCCCCGCCGATGATCACGATGTTGGTCACGTCCAGGCTCATCCTTCGTCAATTCGGTGCGCGGATTCGTGCGCCCTCGATTGTCCCACGCGGGCGCTAGGCTGGTCGGGTGAGTCTCTACGCGGCCTACGGAGCGGAGATGGACCCCGAGCAGATGCTTGGGCGTTGTCCGCTCTCTCCCGTCGCCGGCACCGGTTGGCTACGCGGCTGGCGGCTGACGTTCGGCGGTGAGAAGCACGCTCCCGACGGTGCGCTGTGCACGATCGTGCCGGACGAAGTCGGCGCGGTATTCGTCGCGCTGTATGACATCGCCGAGTTCGACGCGGCAGCACTGGACGAGTGGATGCAGGTGCCTAGCGCGCTCTATCGACGGATACGGATCCGGGTACACGATGGCGCGCGCGATGTCGCGGCATGGACCCACGTGCTGGATGTGCACGAGGGCGGATTGCCCTCACTACCGACGCTGCAGATGATCGCGCATGCTGCCGAGGTCGCCGGCGCCCCCGACGATTACGTGGCCTCGCTGCGCAACCGGCCCACGGCCGGGCTATAACTCGCTATAGGAACGCTTGCCGGCCGCCGATGGTCGTATCGACATGCATCCAGCGTTGCGGCGTGCCGAGGAGCACACGTTTCATCAGTCGCTGCAACAATGGGACCAGCCCACCTACGGAAGAGCGATGACCGATACCGAAGACGAGCAGCCCGGCGCGGCGCCGAGCCGTTCCGTGAGCGCTGCCGATAGCGCGCGCACGGACCGCTCCGGCGATCAGTCGTCCTCGCCCGCGCCCGATCAGCGCCTGCTCGCGAATCGCTATCGCCTCGACTCGCTGCTCGGTCGCGGTTCGATGGGGGCGGTATGGAAAGCGCTGGACGTCGTCCTCGGGCGCTCGGTCGCGGTGAAGGAAGTCCTACTGCCGCCCACCCAGTCCGATGAGGAGAACGACGTCGCTCGCGAGCGCGCGCTACGCGAAGCCCGTTCCATCGCCGCACTGTCGCATCCGAATGTGGTGACGCTGTACGACGTCGTCGAGGACGACGGACGTCCGTGGGTAGTGATGGAACTCGTACCCGCCAAGAATCTGGCCGAGATCCTCAAGGACGAAGGCACCCTGCAACCGGCCGAGGCCGCCCGCATCGGGCTGGCGGTGCTTGCTGCACTCATCTCGGCACACGAGGTCGGAATCACCCACCGCGATGTGAAGCCGGGCAACATCCTGGTCTCCCCCGACGGCCGGGTGAAGCTGGCGGACTTCGGGATTTCGCGTCGAGCCGAAGACTCCGCGCTGACCCGAACCGGCCTGATGGTCGGATCCCCGTCCTACATCGCGCCCGAGGTCGCGCGCGGCCGCGCTGCAACCAGCGCGGCGGACATGTGGGGTTTGGGCGCGACACTGCAGTGCGCCGTCGAAGGAACCCCACCGTTCGATCTCGGCGACCCGGTCGCGACGCTGACCGCCGTCGTCGGTGATGCGGCGAGACCCGCACCGCACGCCGGACCGCTCCAACCGATCATCACCGCGATGCTGCAGAAGGATCCGCGGGAGCGGATGCGCCCCGATGAGGCCAAGCGGGCGCTGCAGGAAGTCGTCGCCAGCCGCCCGGCGCCCCGGCCCACGTACGCCCCGCCGTCCGGTCCACTGGCCTCGACCACGATGGCGGCACCGCAACAGCGGGCTCGCGTTAACCACCCGGCGCCCG
Source organism: Cumulibacter soli (assembly GCF_004382795.1). Taxonomy (NCBI): domain Bacteria; kingdom Bacillati; phylum Actinomycetota; class Actinomycetes; order Geodermatophilales; family Geodermatophilaceae; genus Cumulibacter; species Cumulibacter soli. The sequence continues at coordinate 401,932 of NZ_SMSG01000002.1, forward strand.
CACCGCCTCCTAACCCTCAACCCAATGACCCGCGCTCAAACCCCGCCCTGGCGACCCGCCGCGTCGACCCCCGTCAACTCGCCGCACAGGCGCCCTGGGCCGGGGGTTACCCGCCGAGCGGGCAGACCGGTTTCCGGCCCACCCAACCGGCATCAGGACCGCGGCCAACGCAGCCGGGGCCACACTCTCGCCCACCGAGCCCGATGCCCACCAGCGGGCCGATCCGCAACGGCGCGCCGTACGCCCCGAACAGCCGCACGCACCACGCCTCGAGCATCAGCACGTCCCGTCGCGGTTGGAACAACCCGTGGATCGCCGGCCTCATCGGGTTACTTATCGCGGTCCTGATCGGCACCATCGCCATCATCTGGATCTCCAACGAGAAATCCTCCAGCGGCAACCCGCTACCGAGCGAGATCGTCGACTCGCCGCAGCCGTCCTCGGTCAAGGTAGGCGGTGGTTCGGTCCAGGAGCCCCCACTTAAGGATCTAACCTCCTCGATCGATGTCGCCACGCCACGGTGACGTCGCGATGACCGATGCCCTGCGCGCCCAGGTCGAGGCGTGGATCGCCGACGATCCAGATCCGGCAACCCGAGCCGAACTCACCGAGTTGTTGGCCGCGTTGCCGGCGAGTGCGGCTGAACTGGCCGACCGGTTCAGTACAGCGCTTCAATTCGGCACCGCAGGGCTGCGTGGTCCGCTGCGCGCCGGTCCGAACGGCATGAACCGAGCCGTGGTCGCGAGGGCCGCTGCCGGGCTCGCACGCTACCTGGATACCGCGGCGATCGATGGCCCCGTAGTGATCGGGTTTGACGCCCGGTACGGCTCGCGCCGCTTCGCTCACGACACTGCCGAGATTGTCGCCGGCACCGGTCGTACCGCGCTGATCATGCCGCGCGAACTGCCCACGCCAACGCTCGCGTACGCGACCCGCGAACTTGCCGCGGCCGCGGGAGTTATGGTCACCGCCTCGCACAACCCGCCCAGCGACAACGGCTACAAGGTGTACCTCGGCGGGCCGGCCGGGCGCAATGCGCAGATCGTGCCGCCGGCAGACGCGGATATCTCCGAGTTCATCGCGCAAGTCGACGCCGTCACCGCCCTGCCACGATCCATGCACTACGACGTCCTTTCCGACGAGGTCTATCAACGATTCGTTCAGGCCGCGGCCGATGTGGCGGCACCGGATTCACCGCGCGCGATCAGGGTTGCCGCGACAGCGTTGCACGGCGTCGGTGGTCAGGCGCTGCACGATGCGTTCACGCTCGCTGGTTTCGCGGCGCCGATCGTCGTCGCGCACCAGCAGCGGCCGAATCCGGAGTTCGGCGGGATCCCCTTCCCCAACCCCGAAGAGCCTGGGGTGCTGGACGATCTACTCGCACTCGCGATCGATGAACGCGCTGATCTGGCGATAGCGAACGATCCGGACGCCGACCGATGTGCCCTCGCCGCGCCGATGCGTGGTGGCTGGCGACAGTTAAGTGGCGATGAACTTGGCGTGTTACTTGCCGACCACCTCATGCGTCGCGGCGCTCGCGGGACCTACGCGAGCACGATCGTGTCCTCGTCGATGCTGGGCGCACTCTGCACCCGCCGCGGCGTGCCGTACGCCGCCACCCTTACCGGGTTCAAATGGATCGTTCGCGCCGACGACCGCACCGGCCAACCACTTTGTTTCGGTTACGAGGAGGCCATCGGGTACGCCGTCGACCCGGCGTCGGTCAACGACAAGGACGGGATCTCCGCGGCTGTCCTGAGCGCCGAACTCGCCGCCGGGCTGAAGGCAGCCGGATCCTCGATACAGCAGCGATTGGACGAGTTGTACGCCGAAGTCGGCTACCACCACACCACCCAAGTCTCGATGCGGGTACGGGACCTGAGCATCATCACCGACGTGATGCGACGACTGCGTGCCGCACCGCCGTCTGCCCTTGGCCAGTGGCCGGTCGAGGTCGAGGATCTGCTCGGGCAGACCGATGCGCTGATCATCCGCGGTGACGGCGTACGAGTGGTGATCCGACCTTCGGGAACCGAACCGAAACTGAAGGCTTACCTGGAGGTCGTCGTACCGCCGGGCGGTACGAGCGTCGCGCGCACCGAAGAACTCGCGAGGGCACAGATGAGCGCGTTGCGTACCGAGGTCACCGCGCTCATATCGTGATGCCACGCGCACCATCCAAGGCGGCGCTCCCCGAGCGCAGGGGCTCCTGGCTCGAGCGAACCTCGGCACGGCGCTGCACGCGGGCGCATCCCCGAGCGAGGGGGTAATGGCCAGCCGTGGTGGACGGGTTCGAGGGTGGGGAAATTTCCCCGCCCTCGGCAGCGAAGTCCACGCTTGATTGCGCGTCCCGCCGCCGATCGCCTATACCGCACCGAACTGTCGGTCGCCGGCGTCACCGAGTCCCGGTACGATGAACCCGCGCTGATCAAGTCGCTCATCGATCGCCGCGGTCACTAGATGCAGTTCGATGCCGGACTGTTCGATAGCGCGTACCCCCTCCGGGGCCGCGAGTACGCATACGCAGGTGATCGGTCCAGCCCCGCGTGATTGCACCAGTTCGACGGCGCGCAACAACGATCCACCCGTGGCCAGCATCGGATCGAGCAGGTACACCTCACGCCCGGCCAACGACTCCGGCAGGGATTCCAGGTAGGCGCTCGGTTGCAAGGTGGACTCATCGCGGGCCAAACCGACGAATCCCATCTGGGCTTGCGGTAGCAACTCCAGTGCCGCGTCGACCATGCCGAGTCCGGCGCGCAGCACCGGCACCAGGAGCGGGCTATTGGCCACCTGAGCGCCTGAGGTTTCCGCGACCGGGGTGTGCAGGTGCACCGGGCGAACCGTGAGATCGCGGGCAGCCTCGTACACGAGCATTCGGGTGAGCTCGCGTAGCGCGGCCCGGAACTGTGACGGCGCCGTACCGGCGTCCCGAATCGTGCTCAAACGGACGGCGGCAAGCGGATGGGAGACAACTGTCGTCAGCACGCGGGTAAGCCTACTGGGCCGGGTAATTGAGGCTGCCATACTTCGCCGGAGGTGAAAACTCACCGCTGTGCGGCGCGAGCATCGGTGGAGTCGCTAGAGTGGCACCCGTGACTTTTCACCAGTTGAGGGGTAATCGATGAGCTCCGCCGAGATCGTTCCGATCGCATTGGTTCTTGATGAGCGCACCGGCTACACGCTGTGGGCACCCCCGTGGGAAGAGGACGGCGAGCAGTGGCAGGCCTTCCTGGGCAAGGACGACAAAATCCTGCTGTTCGACAGTCCCGCGCAGCTGGCCCAGTTCTTGCGCGACGAGGACGATCACGACCTCAATGACCATCCCGATTGGGACGAGTGGAATGACGTCGACGCGTTCGACGTCGTACCGGACAACGACAGCACGTTCGATCTGGACGGCGTGTACGAACTCGTGCTGTCGCGACCCGATCGTTGGTCGGTAGGCGATCTGGGACGCACGCTGGCAATCGTTGATGCCATCGCCCAGTGCTGCGACGAGGACATCGTCAAGCCGGTCGAGGGAACCTCCGAACTCAGCATGGTCTCCGACGGGCTGAGCGCGTTCACCGGACGCTCCGGCGATCGGGCGTGGGACAACATCGCGCTCGGCATCTCCGCGCACTGGGAGGATGTGTGTGAGCGGGTGGCGCAGTGGATCGATTGGCGTGAACCGGTAGAACTCGACGAGGACCTCGCCGACGCGCAGAAGGAAATCGACGCGACCGCTCTGCCCGTGGATGATCCCGACGCGCTGATCGATGCCGAGGACGCGGCCCGCGAGGAAGACGAGGAGAACGACTACCTCGAGGAGCGCGATGAGCGCGAACGCGCCGACCTCGGCGAAGACGATGACGACGACTCGGACGAGGACGAAGCAGACGACGACTCGGATGACGATGACGACTCGGACGACGACGCGGATGATGACGACGACACCGAGTCCGATGACGACACCGACGAAGAGGACCTCGATTACCAGCCGCTAGCGGGTTCCGCTCCCGACGACGAGATCGACGCCGAGTCGGCGTACGAGTTCTGGGAGGACTCCGGCATCCTGCCGGTGCGCATTACCCTGCCGGAGAAGGATTTCGACGAGACCGAAGCATTCACGTTGCGCTGTTACGTCGACGACAGGCCGATTTTCATGGGCGCCAACCAGGCCCCGTGGTTGTTCCGCTCCCCCGACGCGATGCTCGACGTCGTCGAGGACGACGACCAGAACGACATCGAGAAGCCCGGCCACGACCTACGCAACCTGGCAACCTGGCCGACCGTCGTGGGCGCCGTACGCGACGACGATATGCCGCTGGCCATCGCCGGGCAGGATGACGTCGACCTGGAACAGGCCGACCGCATGGTGCGCGGTGAGCTCGACCTGAGCGCCGAGGCATTCGCCGCCGCGGCCGACCTGCTCGCCGACCTGGCCGAGTACGGCGAACTCGACGGAAGTAGTTCCCTGCTTGAGGGTGATGGTGCGCTGGGCACGCTGGTGGCTGCTGCTCGCGACGGCGAGGATTCCGTCATCGAGGATTCCGATGCGCTCATCGGCGAATGGGAAGCCGTCTTGCGCGAGGTCGCCAGCATCATCGAATGGGCGGACTAACGACCGAAGATCCGGGAACCATAGGGCGGCCGCGGACTCGTCGCTCCGCTACGCATCACGTGACTGCTCAGCGATACGAAGCGCCCGCACTACTGCGGCCGGTCGCATAGCCGCTTACCGGTCCGTCACGGCGGTGATATCGCTCGCGTCGAACGCCTGCGGGAGCACCTGCGACATCGGCAGCACCCCGTTCGGTGTACGTAGCAGGCATTCGCGCCCGCCGTGCTCCCACAGCAGCTGGCGGCAGCGACCGCACGGCATCAAGGTGTTCCCGTCGGCGTCCACACACCACACCGCCCGCAGCCACCCGCCGCCGGTGAGCACCAGGTTCGACACCATCGTGCACTCGGCACACAAGCTCAACCCGTACGACGCGTTCTCGACATTGCAACCGGACACGACCCGGCCGTCATCGACGAGTCCGGCTACGCCGACCGCGAACCTCGAATACGGCGCGTACGCCGCCCGCATAGCGCTCAGCGCCGCTTCGTGCAGCACCTGCCAGTCAATGGGCTCGGTCATGCTTTCCTCTCGTCGCGGGTGCCTCCATTTGTACGCCCGCGTGGTGATCTAGATCGCCGCTGACCACCATTTGACCCCAGATTCATCGCTACGTTCGTAAGGTGGTCGCATGCCCAAATTTGCGCGTGCGCACCGGCCTTCGCCGTTATATCGGGCATATGTCGCTGGTGCCGTCGCATCGGTCTTGTTACTCGGCGGTTTCTCCTTACCGTCGCACGCCGCCCCGACGTCATCGAACCCAACGTCCTCGGACCCAACGTCGAGTGGAGCGCCACCCACGCCGTCTATCGACGCCGCCGCACCAACCCCGACATCTGCGAAATCCAACGGAAAATTGCAAGGACACGCGCCGGACGGCAGCACTATCGGCGGCTCGGAACTGAGCACCCGCGACGTCGTCACCTACGACGGCGCGCCCGCGTTGCCGAAGAAGATCACCGCTCACGGGTGGCTCGTCGCCGATCTCGGCACCGGCGACGTGCTTGCCGCGAAGGACCCGCACGGGCTGTACTACCCCGCCAGCACCCTGAAGACCCTCACTCTTCTCGCCCTGTACCCGCAGCTGGACCCGGCCGACGTGCTGACCGCCACCCACGAAGACGCGAGTGTGGAAGGTAGCCGAGTCGGGATAGTCGAGGACGGCAAGTACACCGTCGGGCAACTGTGGTCTGCGTTGATCCTGCAGTCCGGCAACGATGCGGCGCACATGCTGACGCGGGCAGCGGGCGGGCCGAAGACCGCATTGGGCCTGATGAAGGACAAGGCCGCGGAGTTACACGCGTACGACACCCTCCCAGGTACGACGTCCGGTCTCGATGTCACCGGACAGTCATCCTCACCGTACGATCTGGCGCTGTTCATGCGTGAGATCGTGCAGGATCCGAAGTTGCGAAAGATCGCCGGCGCCAAACTCGGGCAGTTGCCGGCGCAGCCCCCTGACTATCCCCAGCCGCTGAAATACGGCAACCAGAACCAACTAGTACTCGAGTACAGCGGAGCAATCGCGGGCAAGAACGGTTTCACCGACGCCGCGCGGCACACGTTCGTGGCGGCTGCCGAGCGCGGCGGTCGCACCCTGGTCGTGAGTCTGATGCGGGCCGAGCAAACGCCGCAACCGACCTGGATGCAGGCAGCGGCGCTGCTCGACTGGGCGTTTGACGCTCCCGACTCGACCAGTGGTGCCGGCCGACTCGTCACGCCTGACGAGATCTCCCTGACGACCGACGATCCAGCAACGTCCGCCGTCGCCCCCGGCCAGGCCGCTGGCTCGGCCGCGCCCTCGATCGCGCAGCACTCGGCAACCTCGGATACACAGCGACACTCGAGCACCTTCTGGCCGCTCGTCGCCGTCCTCGGCGGCTTACTGCTCGTCGCGGTCCGGGTGGCCGCTCCCCGCCACTCGCGACGCTGACACCGCTCAGGGATTCATGACCCGGACGGTGTCTCCTCCCTCAGCGGGTACGCGGCGATCGGGATCCATGACCCGTCGGACTCCTGCCGATGCACCGACACCGCGTCGACGCGCAGGTCGGCACGAAAGTTCTCCAGACGTTCGAATGCCGCGTCGAGGGCTTGCTCGTCGACGTCCTGCGCGATCGTGACGTGCGGGTGATAGGGAAATGACCGAGTGATCCGCAAGCCCTCCATATCCAGGAGGTCTGCGGCGAGCTGCTCGCATCCGGCGATGCCGTCCGCGACGGCGACGAACACGACGTCCGAGACAGGGCGGAAGCTACCGGTGCCGCGCAACCGTACGAGGAACGCGCGGTGCTGCGCGCAGCGCTCACGTACCCGAGACAGCAGGGTCTCGACGTCTTGCCGCCGAACGGGCGTCGGCGGTACCAAGGTGATGTGCGGCGCTACGAGGTCCGCGAGCGCATCACCGGCGCGACGGCGAACCGCGCGTAATTGTTCGTCGTACGGCGCGGGTATCGGAATCGACAACCCGAGAGTGACAACCTGAGCCTCATCGAGGCCAACCAGTGACGTCATCGCTGATCTGCCGCTACCGGGTGCCTACTGGATCCCAACGAACCCGACGGCGTCGTACGCCGCCTTCAAGATGGGCGCGGCAATGTCGCGCGCTCGCCCCGCACCCAGAGCCATCAGGCGCTCCAGTTCGGCCGGATCGTCCAGCAGTTCACGGGTGCGCGTGGCGATCGGTTCAAATTCGCCGACAACGGCGTCGGCGACATCGCCCTTCAGTGCGCCGTATCCCTTGCCGTCGTAATCAGCGACCAGCGACTCGGGATCGCGTCCGGTCACCGCGCCGAGGATCGACAGCAGGTTCGTCACGCCCGGCTGATTCGCCCGATCGAACCGAACGACACCTTCGTTATCGGTCACAGCGGATTTGATCCGCTTGCTGATCTGTTTCGGGTCATCCAGGACATTGATCATCCCGCCGTCCGTCTGCGCTGACTTGCTCATCTTGCCAGTGGGGTTCTGCAGGTCGACGAACTTCGCGGTGGCCTTCTGAATCAGCGGCTCGGGCACGATAAACGTCTTCTTGAAGCGAGTGTTGAATCGCTGGGCGAGGTCGCGCGTCAGTTCGAGGTGTTGGCGTTGGTCCTCGCCTACCGGGACGCCGGTCGCGCGATACAGCAGGATGTCCGCGGCCATCAGAACCGGGTAAGTAAACAGGCCAACCGAGGTGTGGTCGGTGCCTTCCTTGCCCGACTTGTCTTTGAACTGCGTCATTCGACCCGCTTCACCGAACCCGGTGATGCACTGCAGCACCCACGCCAACTGCGTGTGCTCGGGAACGTGCGACTGCACGAACAACACTGACTTCTGCGGATCCACGCCCATCGCAATCAACTGTGCGTAGCTCACGAGGGTACGGCGACGAAGCTGCTTGGGGTCCTGTTGCGCCTCAACGGTGATCGAGTGCAGATCGACCACCGCGTAGACCGTCTCAACGCCAGAGTTCTGGATCCGCACCCAATGTTTCAGCGCGCCGAAGTAATTGCCGAGATGAAACGAGTCGGCGGTCGGCTGAATACCGGAGAAGACGCGCTGGAAGCTCACGAGTAGCCCTTCGGAGGAGATCTTGATGCGTCGTTCATCATCCCACGCTGCTCATCCGGCTTGGTCGCCGTCCCGGGAGGCGAGCATCAGTGGCTCAGATCACTACCGACAGGTAACCTGAGGCGAAACGGAGGTGGCTGATGTCCCTGCCCACGCGCGCCGAACTAAGTGCCAAAGCCAAGTTCCTGTCCCAGCTCTATCTGACCCGCGGGTACCTGCACTACGCGGCTCGGGTGCGTGGCGATGCGTTCGCGAAGGCATCCGTTTTCCCCTGGCACACCGACCCCTATCCGCAGTACGAGCGACTTCGCGCCCAAGGCCCCTTAACCAAGGGGGTAATCAAAGGCGTATTCACCACGGTCGATCACGCGCTGTGTAAACAGGTGCTCACCCGACGCGATTTCGGCGTCGCCGGTCGCGATGACCAAGACGCGTTAGACCGTCAGGGAGACATCTCGCTACTGCAGCTTGATCCACCGGACCACACCCGCATCCGACGCGTCGCTGCCCCGGCGTTCACCCCGCGACGGATGGCACTGTACGAGCAGCGCATCGAAGCCCTCATGCATGAACTCGCCGACGAGGCCGTACGCGCCGACAGGTTCGATCTGAAGAAACTGATCGCCGCACCATTGCCCATTTCAGTGATCAGCCAACTGCTCGGTGTCGACGATATCGACAACGACGCGTTCACTCGGTACGGCAACATCCTCGGCGGCCTGCTGGATGGCCCACAGTCGCTGCGCCATATGCGCGAGGCCAACGAGGCGCGCAGCGCCTTACGAGAAATGTTCGTCCCGCTGATCGAACAGCGGCGCGTCGACCCCCGCGAGGACATGCTCAGCACCCTCGCGCAGCACGAGGGTGAGGCGATCTCGGCCGACGAGATGATCCCGCTGTGCAACCTGCTGCTGATCGCGGGATTCGAGACCACCGTCAACCTGATCGGTAACGCGATTCACCAGCTGATGCGACACCGCGATCAATGGCGCCGATTGGTCGACGACCCGTCGCTGGCGGCCGGCGCTATCGAGGAGACATTGCGCTACGACCCACCCGTGCAGATGACCTCGCGGATTTACCAAGGAGACGAGCCGACCGAGATCGGCGGCATGATGCTGCGTCCGGGAGGGGTCATCATCCCGGTACTAGCCGGCGCCGGGCGAGACCCGCAGGTGTTCACCGACCCACAGCGATACGACATCACCCGCCAAGACGCATCCGGACACCTCGCCTTCTCGGCCGGGATCCACTACTGCGTGGGCGCGCCGTTGGCCAAACTTGAAGCAACCGTCGCGCTGCGGGTGATCGCCGAGCGGATGCCGGACCTCCATCTCGACGGCAAGGTCGAGATCCGCGAGACCCGGGTTATCCGCGGCGTACGCAGCCTGCCCGTGCGGGTCACTGCTGATGTGGCTGCCGCGCGTCCCGCTGCCTGAGGCCTGGCGCGAGGGCACAGATCCAATACAGAAACCAGCATTTCCGACGCACCACCGGTGGCGGGCGGCGGGCCGATTGAGCCCGCTCGCCCCATAGATCGAGCGCTCAATATGTGGAATAGTTCGCCTTAGTTAACAATCCTGGCCAACGCTATTCGCGTAGCGGTCATCTACAGGGAGATTTTCATGGCTGAGTTTGATCTCGTCATACGAGGCGGGACAGTAATCGACGGCTCCGGCTCCGACGGTTTCAGCGCGGACGTCGCCGTCGCAAACGGGAAGGTCGCCGAGGTCGGCAAGGTGCGCGGCTCCGGCACCCGCGAAGTCGAGGCCGCCGGCGCGGTCGTCGCACCCGGCTTCGTCGATATCCACACCCACTTCGATGGACAAGCCACCTGGGACAACTACTTGCAGCCCACCTCCTGGCACGGCGTTACCACCGCCATCATGGGCAACTGCGGGGTCGGCTTCGCACCTGCGATCCCCGACGACCACCAGCGGCTGATCAAGTTGATGGAGGGCGTCGAGGACATTCCTGGAGTCGCGCTCACCGAGGGACTGTCCTGGGATTGGCAGACCTTCCCCGAGTTCCTGGACGCGCTCGAGCGAATCCCGCACGATGTCGACTTCGCGACGCAGGTTCCGCACGCCGCACTGCGCGTGCGCGCGATGGGTACCCGCGCATCCGCCTTGGAGATCGCGACGGCCGAAGAAGTCTCGATGATGGCCAAGCTCGCCGCCGAGGCCATTGAGGCCGGCGCGCTGGGCTTCTCCACTTCACGCACGCTCAACCACAAGAGCAGCGACGGCGAACTGACCCCGTCGTACCGCGCGGGCGTCGACGAACTCGTCGCGATCGCGAAGGCGATCGGCGAGACTGGTACCGGCGTACTGCAGCTGGTCTCCGATCTACCGATCAAGGACCAGAGCGAGTTCGAATTGGTCACGCGGATGCTCGAGGCGTCCGGCCGTCCGATGTCGCTCTCACTCGCACAGGGTGGCCCGAACCCAGACCGCTACAAGGGCATCCTGCAGTTCATCACAGACATGAACGAGGCCGGCCACACCCTGCGTGGGCAGGCCGGCGCCCGTGCGATCGGCATCATTCTGGGCCTGGAATGCACGCTGCACCCGTTCATGATGAACCCGGTCTTCAAGGCCGAACTCGCGCACCTGCCCATCGCCGAGCAGGCCAAGCGGATGTCCGATCCGGCGATGAAGTCGCGGATACTGGGTGCGCAAACCGATGAGAAAGACAAGAACATCATCGGCGGCGAGTTGATCGACTTCTACTCGCACATGGTCTACCTGGCCGACCCGCCGGACTACGAGCCCGACCTGTCGACGCAGTCGTTGCTGAACCGGTCCGCCACCGAGAACCGCACGCCCGAGGACATCGCCTACGACATCATGGTTGAGGACGAGGGCAAGGGGAAGCTGTACGCTCCACTGCTGAACTACGGTCACGGCAACCTGAACGCCGTCCGCGAAATGCTAGTGCACCCGCACACCGTCCCCGGCCTGTCGGACGGCGGCGCGCACGTCGGCACCATTTGCGACGGCAGCTTCCCGACCACGCTGCTGCAGTACTGGGCCCGCGATCGCGAGCACGGCAAGATCCCGCTGCCCTTCGTGATCAACCGTCAGGCCAGGGCCACCGCCGAGGCCGTCGGGCTCCTCGATCGCGGACTGCTGCAGCCGGGCTACAAGGCAGACATCAACATCATCGATATGGATGAGCTGCACCTGTACCGCCCGACCGTCAGCTTCGACCTCCCGGCAGGCGGACGTCGTCTGCTGCAGCGCGTCGATGGTTACAAGCACACGTTCCTGAACGGCATCGAGATTTACCACGACGGCGAGGCCACCGGCGAACTTCCCGGCAAGCTTGTCCGCGGCGAACAGAGCGTCTAACCGCACGACTGCACAAAGCGCCCTTGGCCACACGGCCAAGGGCGCTTCGTTCTGACGTATCGAATGAATCCCCGCGGCGCCGACTACTCGCGCCACCGGATACCCGCGGCGCGAGTGACCCCGTGGCGCCGGTTACCCCGCGCCGCCCTTACCCCGTGCGCCGGTTACCCCTCAGCGCCGAGGGCCGCCAACAGGGCGTCGTTCTCGGCGGGGGTGCCGATCGTGATGCGGATACCTTCGCCGGCGAACGGGCGCCCCATGATTCCCGCCGCCATCAACTGGTCCGCGATCTGCTCTGTCCGCTCACGAGCACTGATCCACACGAAGTTGGCGTGACTGTGCGGCACCGCGTACCCGGCCGTGCGCAACGCCGAGCCCACCCGTTCACGTTCGCGGGATGCCTCATCGACACGCACCTTGAGCTCGTCGGCTGCGGCCAACGACGCCAGTGCCGCGATCTGCGCGATGGAGGAGACCGCGAACGGCATCATCGTCTTACGCACCACCGCGGCAACCGTTGGATCCTCCGAAATCAAGTAGCCAACTCGCAGCCCAGCTAGGCCGTACGCCTTCGAGAACGTGCGCAATACACACACGTTCTGCCGCCCGCGCATCAATTCGACGCCGTCCGGCACATCGTCGTCGGTGATGTACTCGCCGTACGCCTCATCGAGCACGATCAGCACGTCGGCCGGCACCGCATCGATGAACCGCACGAGTTCATCGCGGCGTACCGCTGTACCGGTCGGGTTGTTGGGGTTGCACACGATCACGACGCGAGTGCGCTCGCCGATAGCCGCCAGCATCGCGTCCAGATCGTGCGTCTCCTCGCGCAGTGGCACCGGGACCAGCCTCGCGCCGACGACCTGGGCCACTAGCGGATAGGCCTCGAAGGAGCGCCAGCCAACGACGACCTCGTCTGCCGGATCACAGAAGGCGTGCATGATCTGCTCCAGCAGCGTCACCGAGCCGCAACCGAACGCGACCTGCTCCGCAGCGACACCTACCTTCTCCGCCAGTACCGCCCTCAACTCGGTCACGCCTGTGTCGGGGTACCGATTGATTCCCTGGGCGGCCTCGGCGATCGCCTCGATCACCGAGGGCAGCGGCGGATGCGGATTCTCGTTGGAGGCCAACTTGATCGGCGCCGACTTGCCCGGCTGGTACGCCGCGAGCTCGATGATGGACTGCCGAGCACGCACGCTCATTCTTCGCCTCCGTATGGAATCTGGCCCGTTACGTTTGCGGCTCACGCTTCAATCGAGTCGTCGTCCGGATCGATCTTGCGCACCGCGGTCACATGCAATCTAGCGGCCCGTCGCCCATCGAGTGCGGTCACGGTCAGGGTGCCGGTATGCCGCAGGGTTTCGAAGTCGACTCGATCGCCGAGTTCGGGGACCCTCCCCAATAGGGCCATCACGTACCCGCCCATGGATTCGTACGGCCCCTCGGGGAGTTCGACCGCCGTTATATCGGTGAACTCGGAGAGATTCGTACCGCCGTCGATTTCGAACACCCCGCTCGCCAGGCGCTCGGAGGCCGAGTCTTCCTCGTCGTACTCGTCGCGGATATCGCCGATGATCTCCTCGATCAAATCCTCGAGTGTGACGATCCCGTCGGTGCCGCCGTACTCGTCAACAACGATCGCGAGATGGAAGCTGCCGCGGCGCATGTCCGACATGGATTCGAGTACGGCCTTCGAACCCGGTAGGTACAGCACCTCGCGCGCGACGTCGGCCACCGTCTTCGAGCGGTCTCGCGGGTCGGAGAACATCAGATCGCGGATGTGCACGAACCCGATGATGTCGTCTTGGCCACCGGGACCCGTCACCGGATAGCGGGAATGCGGTGCGTCCTTGGCGTCGTGTAGTGCCTTACTGACCGTCTGCGCACCGTCGAGGAACTCAGCTTGTCCACGCGGCAGCATCACCTCGCGGATGGCGCGTGAGCTGGCGTCGAGTACCTCACCGATCAGTTGGCGTTCATCGCGGGTCAGCGACTCGCTCGAGGCGACGATCCCCCGCAGTTCGTCGCCGGTGATCTCCTCCTTGGCCGCGTTGGTATCGCCACCGAGGAGGCGTACGACGATGTTCGTCGACTTGCCGAGCAGCCAGATCACCGGTCGAAACACGTTCGCTAGGCGATCCAGGCTTGGCGCGAGCGCCATCGCGATCCCCTCGCTGCGTTGCAACGCAAGGCGTTTCGGGGTGAGTTCGCCAAGCACCAGCGAGATATAGGCGACGCCCAGCGTGACCAGGATCAGCGCGAGGATGTTGGCGAACGATTCCGAGAGGCCCCAGTCAATGAGGACCGGCGACAGGTACTGCCCCAGCCGCTCCGCGCCGACCGCCGCAGATAGGAATCCCAGGACGGTCACGCCGACCTGAACGACGGCGAGAAACCGGTTCGGGTCATCTAGTAGTCGCTTGAGGCGCCGCCCACGCTTACCGCCTGACGTCGCGAGTCGTTCCACCTGACTGGACCGCAGACTCACCAACGCAATCTCAGCGGCCACGAAAATCGAAGCAAGCAGCGTGATCCCGATGACGATCAGGATGTCGACGAGCACGTATGACCTTCCTCTAGCGGAAACTTCACCCTACCCGCCGACGTAGCGCCGTACGACGCTGCGAGCGCGTCGGCCCGCGCGGACGACAGCGGCCGCCGCCCCGTAAGGGACGGCGGCCGTAGTGCGATCTAGTGTGACCTACTTGTTCGGGTAGTCACGCTGCGTCGCGCCGGTGTACACCTGGCGCGGGCGGCCGATCTTGGTCTTCGGGTCACTGATCATCTCGCGCCACTGCGCGATCCAGCCCGGCAGGCGGCCGAGTGCGAACAGCACCGTGAACATCTCGGTCGGGAAGCCCATGGCCTTGTAGATCAGACCGGTGTAGAAGTCGACGTTCGGGTAGAGCTTGCGCTCGATGAAGTAGTCGTCGGCGAGCGCGATCTCTTCCAGACCCATGGCCAAATCGAGCAGCGGATCCGGCTTGTTCATCGTCTCGAGTACGTCGCGCACGTCCTTCTTGACGATCGCTGCGCGCGGATCGTAGTTCTTGTAGACGCGGTGCCCGAAGCCCATGAGCTTCACGCCGTCTTCTTTGTTCTTGACCTTGTTCATGAACTCTTTCGGGTCCATGCCGTTGTCGCGAATCTCTTCGAGCATTTCCAGGACGGCCTGGTTCGCACCACCGTGCAGGGGCCCGAACAATGCGTTCACGCCCGCGGAGATCGAGGCGAACATGTTCGCGTTCGACGAACCCACCAGGCGCACGGTCGACGTCGAGCAGTTCTGCTCATGATCGGCGTGCAGGATGAACAGGCGGTCCAGCACCTTCGAGACGGTCGGGTCCACCTGGAACTGCTCCGCCGGCACGCCGAACGTCATCCGCAGGAAGTTCTCGACGTACGACAGCGAGTTGTCCGGGTACAGCAGCGGCTGACCCAGCGACTGCTTGTGCGCGTACGACGCGATGGTCGGCAACTTGGCCATCAGCCGAATCGTCGAGATGTGGACCTGCTCGGCGTCAAACGGATCCAGCGAGTCCTGGTAGAAGGTCGACAACGCCGAGACACCGGCGGAGAGCACGGCCATCGGGTGCGCATCGCGCGGGAAGCTCTCGAAGAAACGAGTCATTTCCTCGTGCAGCATCGTGTGACGAGTGATCGAGTCGGTGAACTCGGCCAGCTGATCGCTGGTGGGCAGCTCTCCGTAGATCAGCAGGTACGAGACCTCGAGGAAGGTCGACTTCTCGGCCAACTGGTCGATGGGGTACCCGCGGTAGCGCAGGATTCCGGCGTCACCGTCGATGTAGGTGACCGCCGATTCACACGACGCGGTGTTGACGAAGCCGACGTCCAGGCCGACCTTGCCGGTGGTGCTCAGCAGCTTCGAGACGTCGATCCCGTCCGAGCCCTCGGTGGCCTTGATCGTGCCGAGGTCAAGCTCGCCTTCAGGGTGCTTGAGCGAGTAGTCAGTCATGAATTCACCAATCTAAGAGACATACTCTGATCGCAATGGCTGCGCAGCTGTGGCTCCCGCAGACATCCAGCGTTCAATGTATGCCCGCCCAGCAAGGATTTCCTTACCGACCCCAACATTTCCGGAAATCTCAAACTTTGAGACACAATCTCGCCGGTTGGGCAACATTTGGGTCACGATTCGCCGGTTCCCTCGTGTTCGCCGGCTCCCTCTCGTGCCCGTTGTGGGTCCGGGCATATGCGACGATCGTGGCATGACTTCCAGAAGCATCCGCGGCGGCGGCGATTGCAGTATCAATCTCGTAGAGGCCGGCCCGCAGGACGGCCCGCTCATCCTAGGGATCCACGGTATCGGTCAGTCCCATCTCGCTTTCGAACCGCTGCTTCAGGCGGCCGACGTACGCGGTTGGCGCGTCGCAGCGCTGGACATGCGCGGGCACGGTGATTCCGACAAACCGCACAACGCATACGGCGACAGCGCACTCTGGGCGGACGATGTAAAAGCGGCATTGGGGGCTGCGGGCGCCAACCCCGATCGCCGGGCCGTAGTACTCGCCTGGTCGTACGGCGGCGCCGTCATCACCGACTATCTCGCGGCGTACGGCGGTGACCTGGTGCGCGCCGTGGTGAGTCTCGGCGCGACCGACAAATTAGGTGCGCCGGTGGGGCCGTACATCACGCCACAGTTCGGCGCGATGGGTAAGGCGATCATGACCGACGACACCGGTGAGGTGGCCGAGCAACTGCTGGACATGTGCGCCGCCGGGCCATTGAATCCCGAGTTTCGCAGCCGGTTACTCGCCGGTGCGCTCAAATGCCCCGCGCACGTCCGCAACGGGATGTTCCGCCGCACCGTGAACAACGATGAAGCCGTTGCGGCGTATCAAGGCGTGTGGCTGGCCACGCACGGCGATCAGGACCAAATGTTCGCGCCGGAGCTGTCCCAGCATCTCGCTGACCTCGCCCCGAACGGCAGTTACAAGCAGTACGCCGGCTGCGGTCATATGCCGCTGTGGGACGTCACCGACGAGTTCCTCACGGACCTGGCCACGATCGTCTAGCCGCGCTGCTGGCCTGCCACTCGACGCAACCAACCTCCCAACGCAAAGCAACCGCCTGACGCACCGCAACCTCCCTACGCACCGCAACCTCCTGACGGTTCGAATGTGAGTCTGTGTATCCATACGGCACATGAATTCACATCCGAACCGGCCGACGAGTTATCCACAGGCTCACCATGGCCACTGGCGCAACGGTTCGGGATGCTCTTGACTGCCGAACGTGAGCGCGATTCCCGACCACCTGAGTCGCCTGCTTGCCGAGCAACAGAATGTCGTGACCGCGGCCCAACTCTCGGCCGTCGGCATGCCGCGTAGCCGCCTGCGCTGGCTGGTTCACTCGGGCAATTGGCAACGCATGGCGAGTGGCGTCTACTACTGCGGCCGCGGTACAGCGCCGTGGCTATCGACGGCATGGGCGGCGAGCCTCATCGGCGGACCGGGCAGTGTCATCGGCGGCACCGCAGCGGCGCACATGCACGGCTTACAGCCCAAGCCGCCGGCCGAGATTCGCGTATTCACCGGACAACAGCGGCAGGTGAAGTCCCGGGACGGCGTACGGTTCGTGCGGTCAGTTCTGTCACGTAGGACCCAAACAGTCGCCGACCTGCGGTGTACTACCGTGCCCGAGACGATCCTTGACTGCGCGAGTGAACTGCCCGGCGAGGAACTGGAGGCACTCATCGGGCGCGCGTTCGGACGACGACTGTGTAATCGGCGCGCGCTCCACGACGCGCTGTCGCAACGTCGCGGCATCGAACACCGTCAGTTGCTGGCGGCCGCATCGGCGGACGCCGAAGCAGGCGCGCACAGCCTGTTCGAGATGATCTATCTACGAAAGGTCGAACGAGCCCACTCTCTGCGTGGCCCCGAACGCCAATTCCGGGTGGGGCCGGCTCGTGCATGGGTTGACGTGCACTACGTGCAGTACCGCGTCATCATCGAACTGGACGGGCAAGCCTTCCACGAAGGCGCACCGTTTCGCGATCGCACGCGAGACAATCGCAATTCGCACCTCGGCGCCGTCACGCTGCGTTTCGGGTGGGCCGACGTGATCGAATCCCCCTGCGAAGTGGCTCGCGATGTCACTCAGGCGCTTTCGGCACGCGGCTGGGAACCGGCAGCGCTGCGCGCCTGCGGACCGGCCTGCACGCTTAGTCGGACTCGATTGTGAGTTTTGGTCTCATATGGGCACCGGAACTCACACGCGAGACGTGCGGCGTACAAACGAGGACGGCGGCAACCTAGAGGCGCTGGGCGCGTAATGCGCTGCGGCGGGACTTGCCCGCATCATCGCGCAGCGGCGCGTCGGTCACCTCGATGGTGCGGGGCCGTTTGTGCGGTGAAAGCCGCGCGGCCAGGAAGCGGTGTACGTCGTCGAGGTCCAGGTCCGCGCCCTGCACGATCGCGTGGATCCGGTTGCCGTACTCCTCATCAGGCAGCCCGATCACCGCCGACGACGAGATGGCCGGGTACGCCTCCAACGCCGCCTCGATTTCGGCCGGGAACACATTCACCCCGCCGATCAGGATCATGTCGGTCTTGCGGTCGTGTAGGTACAGGAATCCATCGGCGTCGAAGTGACCGATATCGCCCAACGACTCCCACACCAGGCCGTCGCCGCGGTCGAGTTGCTTCGCGTCCGCTCCCAGATAACGGTACGTCTCGTCTCGGTCCTCGGTGCGTCGCATCCACAACTCGCCTTCGGCGCCGACCGGCACCTGCGCGCCGGACTCGTCCAGGGCGAGGATCTCACCGGCGACCACCGGCCCCACCGAACCGTAGTGGCTCAGCCAGTCGGCCCCACCAATCACGGTCATTGCCTGGCCTTCGGTGCCGGCGTACAACTCCATGATCGGTTCCGGACCGAACCACTCGATCCAGTGCTGCTTCAGCCACGGCGGGCAGGGCGCACCCATGTGCCACACCGTGGCGATGCTGGAGATGTCGTACGACGACTTCACGTCATCGGGCAGGTTCCACATCCGATGCATCATGATCGGTACGACGTACAGCATCGTGCAGCGGTACTTCTCGATGTTCGCCAGCACCTGTTCGGCCTCGAACCGCTGCATCAGCACGGCGTGCCCGCCGCGCGCCAACGTCTGGAACATGATCATGTGCGGAGCGTTGTGGTGCATCGGCGCGGACACTAGCGACACAGTGTCGGAGAAGATCCGAAACACGTCCAGCGTGGTCGCGTCCAACGCGGCCGGCCCTCCCGCGAGGATCACCTTCGGTCGTCCTGTCGAGCCGCCGGAAGTAGGCGCCTTCAACGACGGCGACAGTACGACGGGGAGTTCCCCCTCGTATGACGCACCCTCTTCGGCGAGGCGATCCACGCTCACCATCTCCACATCGAAACTCGCGGCGAGCGCGTCGTCACCGACGACGAGGGCCGGGTCGGCGACCTCCAGGATCGCGGTGAATTCCGGCGCTGCGAGCTTCTGGGATAGCGGCTGCGGTACGGCACCGACGCGCCAGGTCGCGACATCGGCGACGACGAAATCCACGCCGTTCCACAGTGCGATGCTGACCAGATCACCGATTCGGACGCCGCGTGCGAGCATGCCTCGCGCGACGAGTTCAGCGCGGTGCCACAGTTGCGCCCAGGTCAACGATTCGCCCGTCGTCGCGTCAGTCACGGCCGGGAAGTCTCCGCGCTCACTCGCATAACGCGCGAAGGCTTCGACGAGCCACTCGGGCTGTTCGGACTGTGCGACGTCGTTAGTCATGCCACGTTTCTAGCAGACGCACCGGGACCCTTCGCGCACGTCACTTACGCATCACAGACCACGACCGCCTCGCACCTGGTTCTTCGGTGCGAGGCGGTCGATGGGTGCGAGTTGTTACAGCGCGTCGATGATGGCGTTCAGCGTGGCCGAGGGCCGCATTGCCGCCGACGCCTTCGCGTCGTCCGGGCGGTAGTAGCCGCCGAGGTCAACGGGCTGTCCCTGGGCGCCGATCAGTTCAGCGTTGATCTTCTCTTCGTTGTCGGCGAGCTCGGCGGCAACCCTGCCGAAACGAGCAGCGAGCTCGGCATCGGCGGACTGCTCAGCGAGCGCCTGCGCCCAGTACATCGCCAGGTAGTAGTGCGAGCCGCGGTTGTCAATCGAACCCAGCTTGCGGGCGGGAGACTTGTTCTCGTCCAGGAACTTCGCGATCGCGGTATCGAGGGCGTCGGCCAGGACCTGCGCCTTGGCGTTATCGAAGTGACTGGCCACGTGCTCGAGCGACGCGCCGAGCGCCGAGAATTCGCCGAGCGAATCCCAACGCAGGTAGTCCTCCTTGACGAACTGCTGCACGTGCTTGGGGGCCGAACCACCCGCGCCGGTCTCGAACAAACCACCGCCGGCGAGCAGCGGAACGATCGACAGCATCTTCGCCGAGGTGCCCAGTTCCAGAATCGGGAACAGGTCGGTGAGGTAATCGCGCAGCACGTTTCCGGTGACCGAGATGGTGTCCTCGCCCTTACGGATGCGCTCTAGGCAGTACTTCATCGCCTCAACAGGGTTCTTGATGACGATCTCAAGCCCGTCGGTGTCGTGATCCGCCAGGTACGTCTTGACCTTCGCGATCACGTTCGCATCGTGGGCGCGGTTCTCGTCCAGGTAGAAGCATGCCGGTGCGCCGGTCGCGCGAGCGCGTGTGACGGCGAGCTTGACCCAGTCCTGAACGGGGATGTCCTTCACGCGGGACATCCGCCAGATGTCCCCCACCCCAACCTCGCTGCTGATCAGCACATCGCCCGCCGAGTTGGTGACCGTGACTGTGCCAGCCTCCTCGAGGATGAAGGTGGTCGGGTGCGAGCCGTACTCCTCGGCCTTCTGCGCCATCAGGCCGACGTTCGGTACCGACCCCATCGTGGCCGGATCGAGTGCGCCGTTGGCCTTGCAGTCGTCGAACACGGCGCGGTACATCGGGCCGTAGCAGCGGTCCGGGATCATCGCGAGCGTCTCGGCCTGAGCGTCATCGGCGTTCCACATCTGGCCGGAGTCACGGACGACCACCGGCATGGACGCGTCGATGATGATGTCGCTGGGCACGTGCAGGTTGGTGATGCCCTTGCTGGAGTCGACCATCGCCAGGGCGGGACGCTCGGCGTACACGGCCTGAATGTCGGCCTCGATCTCGGCCTTCTTCTCCGCCGGCAACTTCTGCAGGCGGGCTTCGAGATCACCGAGACCGTACTTCGCGTCCACAGCCAGTTCGGCGAACGTCGCAGCGTGCTTGGTGAACACAGGCTCGAAGAATGCCTCGACCGCGTAGCCGAACATGACCGGATCGGACACCTTCATCATGGTGGCCTTCAGGTGCAGTGAAAGCAGCAGGCCTTCGTCCTTGGCCCGAGCGATCTGCGCTGCGTAGAACGCCTTCAGCGCGGCGGCACTCATGAAGGTGCCGTCGACGATCTCGCCGGCGTCGACCTTGACCTTGGCCAGTTCGTTTCCGTTCAGCGCGATGGTGAGTTCATCGGCGGTGTCCACCACGATCGACTGCTCGTTGCCATAGAAGTCGCCGTCCGTCATCGTCGCGACGTCCGCCTTGATGTCGGCGTTCCAGGCACCGAGGCGGTGCGGGTACTTCTTGGCGAAGTTCTTCACCGACAGCGGCGCTCGACGGTCGGAGTTGCCTTCGCGCAGCACCGGGTTCACGGCCGAACCAAGCACCTTCGCGTACTTGGCGTTGATGTCCTTCTCGTCCTGGGTCTTCGGGCTCTCCGGGTAGTCCGGGATGTCGAACCCCTGGCCCTGCAACTCGGCGATAGCGGATTTCAGCTGGGGGACGGACGCCGACACGTTCGGCAACTTGATGATGTTTGCCTCGGGGGTCTTTGCCAGTTCTCCGAGGTTGGCGAGATTGTCATCGACCCGCTGCTCTGCGCTGAGACGGTCTTCGAACTGGGCCAAGATGCGGCCCGCGAGGGAGATGTCGCTGGTGGTGACCTCGACGCCGGTTCCCTGGGTGAACGCCTGAACGATCGGCAGCAACGAGTATGTCGCTAGCGCCGGCGCCTCGTCGATCTTGGTCCACACAATCTTCGATGTGCTCAAAGCTCTCTCCTCGAGTGCAGGTTTGGTATTCGCCGTTTGCGTCTGTCTGGCGCGCCGCGGGGCGCAACTGTGCGGTGCGCCTGCGCACCACGTCGCCGTTCATCATTTCACCCGCTCGGCATCGTTCCCGAGGGGTGTCCGCATCCTCACTAGATCTCTGCGGCGTCCGAGCCAGGGTTGGCAATTCAGGCAACTTTGGAGGACCCTGGTGGGTGACAAACATTACAGGCCGATATCGGTTTGGATGGGGTTGCCATCTACCGCACATCATGATCTGCAATGACCGCACAATATATGTACGTCGGAGCCCACCCCGGGCGCCCAACCAAGGAGATCCCATGCGAGGAAGCCACATCGCAGCGCTAGTCGCTGCCATGGCCGGCCTTGTCATGTTGACGGTCTCCATCGTGACGACCGGCAATTCCGAACCGCAACGACAGTTGGCCACACCGTCGGGTTCGATCCCACAACTCCCTGAGCAGCGAGTCACCCCGCCGACCGACCCGAACGCGGTGGCCGATCTTGATCACTGCCTGGACGCCGGCGACTGCACCCTGGTGCACACCCGCGCCTTCAGCAACGCCACGATCGAGGTGTTCCAGGAAGAATCCACACCTCCCGTGGTGCACGTGCGCACAGTGCAGTCGAACGGCGATCCGTCGGTATGGAGTTTGAAGGACGAGCACGCAGCGACCTTCAAAGCGATGACCTGCGGGCTGGCCAACTGCCTACTCGACGTGACCGTCGGCTCAGAGATGGTGGCCACCATCGACCTTCGCATGGTGGCTGACACCTTGTCGGGCAAGATCGAAGGCGCCGCTGTGGGCGGGTCGCTGCACACTCAGGCGGCCGACCTGAATAAAGACGGCGTACTCGATCTGATCGCCACCGAGCACTTAGTGAAGTCAGACGGCACCGAGTTGACCTACTACCGGACGTACGTGAATCAGGACCGTGATCTCGTCCCGACCGGGTGCACCTTGCCAGCAGAGTTGGAGCAGGCGCCGAGCAGCTTGCAGTCGCGCACCTGCCCTACGCACTAGATCCGGTGCAGTAATCCGGGAAGTCCCGATGCAGTAACCAGGGACTCATTCCCGTCCGGCATTCCGGCGGATAGTTTCGGGGGCAGCAATCCGACGGCTAGATTTGGCCCCGGGCAACGATCGCCGTGGCGATCAGCATGATGCCGAACAGCAGGCAGAAGATCAGGTCCGACGTGCGGTTACGGACCGCGAGCCACCCGACCAATCGAGTCGGCAGCACCGCCCGGGCAACACCGACCAACAAGATCGATGCGCCCATCACCACCAACCCCCGCCGCCATTGCTCAACTGCCACGAACACCAACCCGACAACGAGCATGGCCAGAATGACGAAATACACCATCTGACGCCGCGAACCGCCACGGATCTGCGTCCGCAGCGGCGGATGGGCGATTGTGCGGACCGGATTACCGCGCGGCTTCATCGCCCGCGCAGGTGGCTCGTTCTTCCCGGGAGTCGACGGGCCCGTCGCTCTGCGCCGCGCTGGCTTCTCAGCAGGCAGGCGTGGCGATTCGTCGCCGTCCGCGGGGTCGTTGGCCACGTCGATTATGCGGAGAGACCGGCTGCCCGCTCAGCGGCCTCGACAACATTCGCCAGCAGCATTGCGCGAGTCATCGGCCCTACCCCACCGGGCATCGGCGCGATGAATCCGGCGACCTCGCGAACCTCGGGGGTCGTATCGCCTACGGGCCCATTCTCGGTGCGGTTGGAGGACACGTCGACGACGGCAGCGCCCGGCTTGATCATGTCGGCGGTGATCAGCCCAATCGAACCGGCGGCAGCGACGACGATATCGGCCTCACGGGTGTGTGCGGCGAGGTCCTTGGTGCCGGTGTGACACACGGTGACCGTGCAGTTCTCCGAGCGCCGGGTCAGCAACAGACTCAGCGGGCGGCCGGCGGTGACGCCGCGCCCAACGATCACCGCGTGCGCACCATTCATCGGTACGTCGTACCGGCGTAGCAAGTCGGCGATACCACGCGGTGTACACGGCAACGGGGCTTCGACACCGAGCACGAGGCGCCCGAGGTTAATGGGGTGCAGGCCGTCGGCGTCCTTCGCGGGATCAATCGCTTCGAGCGCCGCATCGGCATCCAGGTGCTTCGGCAGCGGCAACTGCACGATGTAACCGGTACATGCGGGGTCGGCGTTCAACTCGTGGATCGCCTGCAGGACGTCGTCCTGGGTCGCGTCCGCGGGCAGGTCACGACGGATCGAGGCGATACCGACCTGCGCACAATCGCGGTGCTTTCCGCGTACGTACGCGTGGCTGCCCGGGTCGTCGCCGACCAGGACGGTACCGAGTCCTGGCGTGATGCCCCTGGCCGCGAGCGCCGCCACTCGCCCCTTCAGCTCTTCCTTGATTGCCGCTGCAGCGGCCTTGCCGTCGAGGATCGTCGCGCTCATGCGCACATTGTGTCATGCGTCGATCGCGCCGATTCAGTATGGCTTGCCGTCGTACAGCAGCAGAATTCACAGCGCGGTTGGGAGCACTCGAGCGACTTAGTTCGTCACACCAGGCGGCGCGCGGCGCTAATCTGACGCGAGCGCCATCCGACCAGATACATCAACGAACACATATCGAGGCCCCGTGACGAATCCACCGCAGCCCCAGTGGGGACAGCCCACCTCGGGTCAATCGCCGTACGGCGCACAGCCCACCGGTCAGTACATCCCCGGCCAGAATCAACCTGGCCAGTACGCGCAGTCGCCATACGGGCAACCGGGGTACGGCCAGCCCGGCCCGATCCAGCCCGGATACGGCGCGTTCACGCCTCCGGGAACACCTCGGCCGAACCCCGTTGCCGGGATCCTGCTGCTGATCGGTGTCGTTGTCGCAGTACTCGCCTGCTTCATTCCCAATGACATCGGCGACGCACCGCTCATCTCCGCGCTGAATTACCTGCCGGACGCCATTGAGTACGTGGACGTCGGCCCACAGGGGTGGGAGGTCCTGATGAGCGCCGCGGCGCCGGTCATCCTCGCGATTGGCGCGCTGATCTGCATTCCAGCGGGCCTGCTCATGTTCAACAGAGGCCGCCATGGCGGCGCCGCCGCAACGGGCCTCATCGGCGCAATCCTGATGCTCGCCGCGCCGGTACTGATCGCCATCGCCACCGATGGGCAGATGTTCGATAGTCCGTCGTTCCTACTCGTCCTGGTGATGATCGCGTGGATACCTGCGCTGATCGGCGCCTTCGTCGGCTTCCGTAAGTAACGCGAGAGAAGATCTGCGGTGGTTTCGCGCCCGATACATCACCACTATCGGGTGCGAACCACCGCAGATTCGTGCTCAGTTCGAGTGCTGCTCAGTTCGAGTGCTTAGTGGAAGAAGTGACGGGTCCCGGTGAAGTACATCGTCACGCCCGCCTTCTTGGCCGCCTCGACAACTTCATCGTCGCGCACCGACCCGCCGGGCTGGACGACGGCCTTCACACCGGCAGAGGCCAGAACCTCGAAGCCGTCGGCGAATGGGAAGAACGCATCGGAGGCGGCCACAGTCCCGGCGACGCGGTCCCCCGCGCGGTTGACGGCCAACTTCGCCGAATCGACGCGGTTGACCTGACCCATTCCGACACCGATCGTGGCGCCACCGGAGGCCAGCAGGATCGCGTTCGACTTCACCGCGCGCACCGAACGCCACGCGAACTGCAGATCGGCGAGGGTGTCGGCATCCGCCGGGGTACCGGCCGCGAGTGTCCATGCCGACGCGTCATCTCCCGGCGCGTCGATCGCGTCGAGCTGCTGTACCAGCGCTCCACCGGAGATCGGGCGTAACTCTGTAGTGCGGCCGGCGACCTGATCCAGCTGCAGCAGCCGAATGTTCTTCTTGGCCTGCAGGATCTCCAGTGCACCGTCCTCATAACCGGGCGCGATCAGCACCTCGGTGAATATGCCGGAGACGGTTTCGGCCATCTCTACCGATACCGGCCGGTTCGCCGCGATCACGCCGCCGTACGCCGACAGCGGATCGCACGCATGCGCCTTGCGATGTGCCTCGGCAATGTCCTGCGCGACGGCGATACCGCACGGGTTCGCGTGCTTGATGATCGCAACGGCCGGCTGCTCGAAGTCGTACGCCGCCCTGCGGGCCGCATCAGCATCCACGTAGTTGTTGTACGACATAGCCTTGCCGTGCAGTACCTGCGCGTGCGCGATGCCCGGCCCCTCGCTGAGGTATACCGCAGCCTGCTGATGCGGGTTCTCGCCGTACCGCAGCACGTCGGCGCGCTCATAGGCGTTGGCCATGAAGTCGGGGAAGCCGGAATCATCGGCAGGTGCGTACTGCTGCGCGAACCAGGTCGACACGGCCGCGTCGTACGCCGCGGTGTGCGCGAACGCCTTGGCGGCCAGCCGCTTGCGCTGTTCGAGGGTGAACCCGCCACCGGTGATGGCCTCGACGAGTTCGCCGTACTGCTGCGGGCTGGTGACGACGGCGACGCTCGGGTGATTCTTGGCCGCCGCGCGAACCATCGACGGACCGCCGATGTCGATCTGCTCGACGCACTCGTCCGGCGACGCCCCGCTGGCTACGGTCTGGGTGAACGGGTACAGGTTGCAGATGACCAGGTCGAACGGCTCCACCTCGAGTTCGGCGAGCTGGCTGACGTGTGAATCCAGGCGACGGTCTGCCAGGATGCCGGCATGCACCTTCGGGTGCAGCGTTTTTACGCGCCCATCCAGGCACTCGGGGAAGCCGGTCAGTTCAGCCACCTCGGTGACGTCGGCGCCGGCTTCTTTCAGGATCTTGGCCGTCGAACCGGTCGAGACGATCTGCACACCGGCGGCCTTGAGCCCAGCGGCGAGTTCGGGCAGGCCCGATTTGTCATAGACGCTCACCAGAGCGCGTTTGATCTCGATCTTGTCCATGTGCGGTGGCCTTTCCTGGATCCTCGGTTGATGCTCGATGCGTGGCTTACAGATCTGCGGCTGGCGGAACAGACTGATACTCGCGTACGAACGACGCGACGGTGTCGACGAGCAGTTGCCGCTCCAGCACTTTGATCCGCTCGTGCAAGGTTTCTTCGGTGTCGTCCGGCAGGACGTCGCACGCGCGCTGGGCGATGATCGGTCCGGTATCTACTCCGGCGTCCACGCCGATCACCGTGCAGCCGGTGACCTTCACACCGTGCGCGAGCGCGTCGCGCACGCCGTGCGCACCCGGGAAACTCGGCAATAGCGCGGGGTGAGTGTTGATCATGCGGCCGCCGAAACGGCCCAAGAACGATTCGCCGACGAGTTTCATGAAGCCGGCCGAAATCACCCAGTCGGGCTCGAAATCAGCGGTTCGGGCGGTGAGTGCCGCGTCCCAGTCTGACCTGTTCTCATAGTCCGCAAGCCTGGTGACGAAAGTCGGGATGCCGACCCGTTCGGCACGCTCGAGGCCGGCAATGTTGTTCCGGTCGGCGCCGACGGCGACCACCTGGGCACCGTACGACTCATCAGCCGCGGCATCGATCAACGCTTGCAGCAGCGTGCCGCTGCCGGAGACGAGAACGACGAGGCGCAGCGGCCGGGAGTGGTGATCAGGCACGGCTACGCAGTCTAGCCGTGCGGGCGATGTGTCCGGGCGCACGCGGGTTTCCCGGTTAGGCCGCGGACGTGATCACGCCGGTGGCGAGCAGAATGAGCACGATCGCCCCGAGCGTGATTCGGTAGGCGACGAACGGCGCGTACGAATGCGTACTGACCCACTTCAGCAGCCAGTGGATCACCGCGAGCCCGACCACGAAGGCGACGACCGTCCCGATGATCGTGGGCACGGCACCATACGCGTTATCGCCGCCGGGAATGTCCTTGAGTTTGTAGATCCCCGCCCCGACGACCGCGGGAATCGCGAGGAGGAACGCATACCGGGTGGCAGCGGCGCGCTCGTACCCGAGCGCGAGACCCATCGTGATGGTCGCACCGGAGCGAGAGACACCCGGGATGACCGCGAGGGCCTGAGCGGCGCCGTACAGGATGGCGTGCTTAAGGGTCAGGTCCTCGATCGGCTTGACCTTGCGCGCGTAGCGTTCGGCCAGACCGAGCGCGATGCCGAGCACGATGAGCGTCGTGCCGATCACCCACAGGTTCCGGAACTCATTGTCGATGTAGTCCTCGAACAGCAGCCCCACGACCACGATCGGCATCGAGCCGATGATGATGAACCAGCCCTGCTTCCACGTCGGCTCGCGCCTGGCCGCTTTCGAGAACACGCCGCGGACCCATCCTGAGCCGATCGTCCAGATATCTCGCCAGAAGTACAGGACGACCGCGAGTTCGGTGCCGATCTGCAGTACCGCGGTGTACGCCGCGCCGGGGTCGCCCCAGCCGAGGACGTTTCCGGCGATGGAAATATGCCCGCTGCTGGAAATAGGCAAGAACTCGGTGAGGCCCTGAATAATGCCCAGGACGATCGAGTGAAAGAAATCCACTTGGCGAGCCTACCGAGGTCGCGTCGTAATGAGTGGTGCGCTCGCCGGTGCCACGCGTCACGACGTCCGTCACGAGCCACCCGCCGACGGCTGCGACCTGAGGCGTCTGGACGGGACACACACCTCGCCCTCGACCTGGTCGACGTCCGACCGAGGCTCCGCTAGGTCGACGAGGGAACAGGCCAGCTCGTTGACCACCGTTATTGCAGTCCGCTTCGTCGACGGCCGGTTCGACCGGAGATCGGCGATCCGCGTCCGGAGTCGGCGATCCGCGTCCGGCGGTCGTGCGGTGGTTACGGTCGAGCGTCGGGATCTACCGCGTCCGTTTCGGAGATCGGATTCGAAGCGGGCTTCGCGCTCGCGGGTGTGGTGCCCGACCGATTCGCGGTGTTCGCCGCGGCCTGCGCACCCGTCTCCTTCTCGAGGGTCGTCGAGCCCGGCTTCGGCTCAGCCGACGTCGGCTCGTCCTCAGCCGACGTCGGCTCGTCCTCAGCCGACGCTTGGCTGTCTTCGACCGATGTCAGCTTGTCCTCGGGCGATTTCGGCTTGTCTTCGACCGATGTCGGCTTGTCTTCGGGCGCTGTTGGCTTTGCAGCCGCTGGGTTCGCGGCGGCCGGCGCTGGTTCCCTCGTCGACTTCGCGGCCGACGAGACGGACTTCGCGGACTGTGCGGCCTTCGTGGCCGGCGAGACGGACTTCGCAGCCTTCGCGGCCTTCGTGGCCGGCGAGACGGACTTCGCAGCCTTCGCGGCCTTCGCGGATCGTGCGGCCTTCGTCGACTTCGCGGCCGACGAGACGGACTTCGTGGCCTTCGCCACGGAGGGGACCGGTTTCGTATCCGCTGGCTTCGCAGCGGACGAGGCAGGCACGGGTGATTCCTCCGCTGAACGCGCCCTCTTCACCACGCTCAGCGACGCCGCCGGCGCAGTGTGCTGCGCTCCGGACCCCGCGCCCTCGGGGAGCCCCGGCCCGCCACCAGCGCGTGACCCGCCCTGACCGGCCGTCTTCGCTGTCGAACCGCCATCCTCGCCGCTCGAACTCGGGCTCGCGTCCGCGGCCCTTAATTGCCCGGCTTTCGCCTTCGCGGCACGCTCCCCGCTACGGGCGAGACGGCGCATCGCGAGCCGCGTCTTGATTACGGGGCGGGTCGCGCGCTTCGCGTCGTCCTCGATGGCGACCGAGTGCGCGACGGCGACGTTCGGATCGAGTCCTTCCGCTGCCGCGACAGCGACGGGATCCGCGTCGTCCGAGGTGTCGCCGTCCGCGATGTCGTCGCCCGTGGCACCCTTACCCGCGCCGTTCTTGTTTGCCCCCTTGGCGGCGGTGACCTTTGCGGCCGAACCTTTCGCCGTCTTCTCACCGTCGGGCCCGCCCGTTTCCAGTACAGACAACGCGCGTTCTCGACGCCACACGCTGACCGGCTTCAGCGAGCGCCGAGTCGCGATGAACGAGGTGAGGGCCAACGCCAGGATGACGATGACGCCGACGCGAATCGCGGTCGCGACCACCGGAGCCCCCACGTCAGTAAGCCGCCCATCACCCAGCGATCCGGACGCAAACAGGCCCACGCCCAACACCCCGATAGCAGTGAGCGCGCCAGCAACGAGCGATCCCATGAGCAGGTTGCTCGCCGATCGGTGCTCGGGCTCGAGGTGGCGCGTCATAGTCAGCGCACCAACGACGGCCGCGAGAAGCGGAATGAGCACGCTGAACAACACCAGTCCCCCGGCGGCGTGCGGCAGCGCACCGAACAGCGGGAAGATCGGCAGCGGTTCGCGATCCAGCGTCCCTAGCGAGTAGAGCGAGTCGCCGCCCAGGCTGAAGCCGGCCCCACTACCAAGTGCGGTCGCCAGCAGCATCGCGTTCGGCAGGTACGCAATGCTGATCCCAATCATCGTCAGACCGCCGAGACCGCCTGGAGCCAATGCGGCGTTCAGCGCGCTGACTTCGGAGAAGTTGATCAGTAACGAGCACCCGACCACGAGCGCCGCCATCGCGGCTAGCGACCACAATGTGGCGAGCGCGCCACGGGTGTAGGCGTATGACGGTCCGGGCAACAGCGACACCAACCGGGCACCGAGACCGCTCTCGCGCAGCAGCCCCGCGAGCGTGGGTACCAGCGACACCAGCCCCGTGCCGATCACGATCGGACTGATCGACAACTTGGGATCGCTTGGATAAGCAATGCTGCTCAGCAGCACAGCACAGGTGACGTAGGTGATCACGACCGCGGCCAACGCTTCGGCGATGTGCCCCGTCGTGCGCAATTCACATGCTCGCGCCGTACTTCGCCCAGCTCGATAAAACAACAGTGCGATGAAGCCACCGATGAGCAGCGGTGGCACGGACAACGTTCCCCAGGAGACCGGTAGCGCGACCGAATGCGCGAGGTACCACGCCTGCATCGCGACCTGTGCGGCAGATCCGGCGCCCGCTCCCTCCGGCCGATCCGTGGCCCAGGACAGCAGACTCAGCGCGATCAGCAGCAGGGTTCCGGCGAGGACGACGCCAATCGCGGACACGGATGCCCAGAGGACCACATTGGGCCGTCCGCGCGATTCTGGGCGCGCATCGGAGGAAGTCGGGGCGCTCACCCCAAGAGCCTCACAGAGGCTCGCCGGAACACCAAGCGCCCACGCCGGGGACCGGCATGAGTGGGCTCAAAGTCGCCGCGCCTGGTGAAGTCCTTGTCAGCAATCCGAGCAGTCACGCTTCTGCGGGGCAGTGAGTAACTGCTAGCGGCCGCCTATCGTTACTCACTGCCCCGCAGATCCGGCGTGCGGCGAAAACTTACGTTTCTCACACGCCGAGCCACGCCACGCCTCGCGTGCCGTCGCGCCACGGCACTGAGTAACGACGGACGCCGGTCGGAACCGAAGTTCCGACCGGCGTCCGGTCACATCGTTGTGCGATTAGCCCTGCGGGGGCTGACCCCACTGGCCGCCCTGCGGGGGCTGACCTGGCTGCTGCGGCGGGGCCGGCGGCTGCTGCGGCTGCGCCGGGTAACCACCCGACTGCGGCTGCGCCGGGAACCCACCCGACTGCGGCTGAGCCGGAGGCTGCTGCGGGGCACCCCACTGCTGCTGCGGCGGCGCGGCAGGCTGACCCCACTGCGCGTTACCCGCGGGCTGACCCCACTGGCCGCCACCCGCACCACCTGCAGGCTTCGGCTGCTTCAGCGCCTGCATGATTTCGAAGGCGGCGCCAGCGGCGATCACCAGCAGAACCACCAGGGTGATCCAGGTTCCGAAACCCGGTCCAACGGAGTAGCCGTAGCCGCTGCCACCGTCAGTCACGTTCACGATGAAACCGATCAGACCGAGCAACGCACCGAGGGCGGCAAGACCGCCGGTAACGAACCCGAAGGGGAATGGCAGGGCCGCGAGTTGATCCTTCACAAACCACGACGCCACTACGGCGATCGCCGCGAGAGTCACCAGGATGAACCCGAACACGTGAAGCCCGTAATTCCAACCGGACGCCGAATCGGAGACGCCGTACGGACCATCGGTTTCAGCCGTCAGTGCCGGCAGGGACAGCGCCACGATGTAGAGCACCCAGCCACCGAGGATGGCCCACTGCCACCACGGCACGGTCTTAACGTCGAACCCCGACGAAGCCTTGGCGTTATTGAAGCCCGTCTGCGCGGCCTGGCCCCAGGTCTGCTGACCTGGCTGCGGCTGACCCCACTGCTGCGGCTGACCTGGCTGCGGCTGACCGGGCTGGCCCGGCTGCTGCGGGGGCTGGCCGCCGTTCGGATAGGACATTGTTGAACCCTTCTGTGACATTCAAAGTCAAAAGAACTCTATGCGGTAGCGCGCCAATGTGCGACACGCATGAAGCCACGTACCTCAACCACCTTAAGGCAATGAGCGGGCTGCACACCTCACCCATGCACGCGACTCACCGGGTACCGAGATTCCGGCACGAACCGCAAAGGGGCACTGATACGCCCGCTTTGACGCGGCCAGTGCCCCTTCGGTGCCGTCAGGCTAGAGATTCTTCATGATTTCCTTCATGAGGTCCGCGGCCTCGGACGGCGTCTTGCCGACCTTCACGCCCGCGGCCTCAAGAGCCTCCTTCTTAGCGGCCGCCGTACCGGCCGAGCCGGACACGATCGCGCCCGCGTGCCCCATCGTCTTACCCTCGGGAGCCATGAAGCCCGCGACGTACCCGACAACCGGCTTGGTGACGTTGGCCTTGATGTAGTCCGCGGCCCGCTCCTCGGCGTCGCCGCCGATCTCGCCGATCATCACGATCGCGACGGTCTCGGGATCGTTCTCGAACGCCTCGAGGCAGTCGATGTGGGTGGTGCCGATGACGGGGTCGCCACCAATACCG
This sequence comes from Cumulibacter soli, assembly GCF_004382795.1. NCBI lineage: Bacteria > Bacillati > Actinomycetota > Actinomycetes > Geodermatophilales > Geodermatophilaceae > Cumulibacter > Cumulibacter soli. The sequence continues at coordinate 434,337 of NZ_SMSG01000002.1, forward strand.
ACAGCGGTAGAGATGCCGTACTCGCGAAGCTCGTACATCATCTGGTAGGTCAGCGTGCCCGACTTGGACACCAGGCCGATCTTGCCCGGTCCCGAAATGTTCGGGATGATCCCCGCGCTGGAGGCGCCTGGGGTCTGGATGCCTGGGCAGTTCGGGCCGATGATGCGGGTCTTCTTGCCGACCGAGTACGCGTACGCTTCGGTCGCGTCGTGCACCGGCATGCCTTCGGTGATGACCACGGCCAGCGGGATCTCGGCGTCAATCGCCTCGACGATCGCGGACTTGGTGAACGCCGGCGGAACGAAGATCACGGTGACGTCGGCGCCGGTGGCAGCCATCGCCTCCTTGACCGTCGCGAAGACCGGAACGGTCGCACCCTCGAACTCGACCTGCTGGCCACCCTTCTTCGGGTTCACACCGCCAACGATCGTGCCGCTGTTACGGATCATGTTCTGGGTGTGCTTCATCCCCTCAGAGCCGGTCATGCCCTGGACGATGATCTTGCTGTCCTTGGTAAGGAAGATTGCCATGTCGTTTAAGAATCCTTACTTGCCTGCGTTAGCGAGCTCGGCGGCCTTCGCCGCGGCGGCGTCCATCGTGTCGACGAACTGGACGAGGGGGTGATTGAACTCGGCGAGGATCCGGCGACCCTCGTCGACGTTGTTGCCATCGAGACGGACGACGAGGGGGTGCTTGGCTGCGTCACCGAGCTGTCCCAGCGCGGTCACGATGCCGTTGGCGACGGTGTCGCAGGAGGTGATGCCGCCGAAGACGTTCACGAACACCGAGCGGACGTCGGGGTCCGACAGGATCAGGCCCAGGCCGTTGGCCATGACCTCGGCGGACGAGCCGCCACCAAGGTCCAGGAAGTTCGCCGGGCGGACGCCGCCGTGCTGCTCCCCCGCGTAGGCGACAACGTCGACGGTCGACATGACCAGACCGGCGCCGTTACCGACGATGCCGACCTGTCCGTCGAGCTTGACGTAGTTGAGGTCGAGTTCCTTAGCCTTCTGCTCCAGCGGATCGACTGCGGAGCGGTCCTGCAGCGCCTCCTGCTCTGGATGGCGGAAACTCGCGTTGTCGTCGATCGTGACCTTGCCGTCGAGCGCGATGATCTTGCCGGCCGGGTCCTTGACCAGTGGATTGACCTCGACCAGGGTGGTGTCTTCCTCGACGAAGACCTTCCACAGTTTCTGGGCTACCTCAACAACCTGCGGCGCGATGTCGTCCGCGAACTTCGCGGCCTTGACGATCTCCCAGGCCTTGGCCTCGTCCACGCCCACGGTCGCATCGACCGGGATCTTCGCGAGCGCCTCGGGCTTGGTCTTCGCGACCTCTTCGATCTCCATACCGCCTTCGACCGACGCCATCGCCAGGAAGGTGCGGTTGGTGCGATCGAGCAGGTACGAGAAGTAGTACTCCTCGGCAATATCCGAGGCCTCGGCAACGAGGACCTTGTGGACCGTGTGGCCCTTGATATCCATACCGAGGATGTCGGTGGCGCGCGCCTGCGCGTCCTCGGGGTTATCGGCCAGCTTCACGCCGCCCGCCTTCCCGCGTCCACCGGTCTTCACCTGAGCCTTGACCACGACCTGACCACCGATGTTGGTGGCGATCTCCTTGGCCTGCTCGGGGGTTTCGGCTACGCCGCCGCCAAGTACGGGTACGTCGTACTTGGCGAACAGCTCACGAGCCTGGTACTCGAAAAGATCCACTGTGCGTCCATTCCTACTCGCGCATCTGTGCGCATTTGGGAGTCAGATGACCATCGCCGGATCCGGCGGTCTGGTCTAAGGGTCAGGTTAACGCGCTGGCCACGTCGCAACGAGGCCAAGACAGCGCGAGATCGAACACACCGCTGTGGTGCCGATGCGCCCGCGCGTTGCGGTCAGTCGCGCTTGACGTTCTCGGTGACCCAACCGACGATTTCCTCGGTGGTGGCACCGGGGGTGAAAACCTTCTTGACACCGATCCGATCGAGTTCGATCAGATCCTCTTCGGGGATGATGCCGCCGCCGAAAATCACCACGTCGCCAGCGTCCTGCTCCCTGAGCAATTCGGCGACCCGAGCGAACTGCGTCATGTGCGCACCGCTGAGCACTGACAAACCAACCGCGTCGGCGTCCTCCTGCAGCGTGGTCTCCACGATCTGCTCCGGCGTCTGGTGCAGGCCGGTGTAGATGACCTCCATACCGGCATCACGCAACGCGCGTGCGACGACCTTGGCTCCCCGGTCATGACCGTCGAGTCCAGGTTTGGCGACAACGACGCGGATGCGCGAACTCATGGGTGCTCCTTCGGGAGTAACGAAAATTTCGCCTCTGAGAGTAGCCGCTAGTGCTGCTCAGCCCGCACCCTGGCCGCATACCCAGCGGCGCCGAGAGCGACGACGGCAGCACCGAGCAGCAGGTACAGCCGCGGACCAGAGACAAGATCTGGCCCCTCGATGATGTCCCGCAGGTTCAGCAGTGCTTGCCACAGCGCCACCGCACCTGCTCCCAGCAGCGCGGCCACCACCGTGACGCGGCTCGTCATCGCGCCGACTAACGCGGCAATCAGCACCCACCCGATCAGCAGCAGGATCCCACCGACGAACGCCAGGCTGCTGCTGGTAATTGCGCTGTGCGGTTCGACGATCTCGCGGGTCAGCACCATCCCGGCGGCATTGGTGTACTTGTCGATCCGCGGCGTCGCCGCGGGCACCAACAGTGCGGTGACGGCCAGCAGTGCCGCGATTCCCGCGGCGCCGCCGGCGATTCCACGTGCCGCCCCCAACGGAAGGAGATCTCGTTCGGCGATATCCGACCACGCGCCTGCGGAGGCCAGACCGGCCGCGATGAGGGCCACCGCGCCCACGATGGCCAGGGTGCGCCCGATATGTGGCTCGATCGTCAGCGTGGTGTACAGGTTGCCGAAGTAGTACTCCTCGCCGTCGTGATTGACCTGAAGCGCACCGGCAAATATGTGCTGCAGCAGCATTCCGGGGGCGATCACGGCGAACGGGGCGATCAACGCCGGGCCGACACGTCCGCCGCGTCCGGCGAGCATCAGGACGCCACCACCGGCGCACATCACCAGCAGTACGAGGTGCGCGAGGATCGACGCGATGTCCTGGCCGGCGGTGACCTGCTCACCAGCCAGAGTCACGTACGGCAGGAAGTCGGCCACGACCGTGATGATCGCGCCGACGAGCGCCAGCGCACCCGCGAGGCGCAACAGCGCCAGTCCCCGACTGCCGCCGGTCGTAGGCGCCGTGTACATACCGATACCCAGTGGTGGCGGCGAGCTCGGTTCCCGTCGTTTCTCGGTGGGTGTCGACGGACTGGTTGAGCGCCGCGTTCGGCGTACGACGCGGGGCTTATCGCCTGGCTCAGTCACTGCCCTCGCTCCTTCTATTGGCTCGCAAACCGTAACAACGCGACTACAGCTTTTCCATTACCCCCGACGCGTAGCGCAGCATCAGCCATTTCGCTTCCCCCGTACCGAAGTCGATCTCGACTTGCTGCTTATCGCCGGCGCCGCGGCTGCCGACGACGCGCCCCATCCCGAACGTGTCGTGGGTGACTCGGTCGCCGACCTCCAACGAGATCATCGGCGCCTGCTTCTTCGCGCCACGCAGGCCACCGCGGCTCAAACTCACGCCGCCGCCAGCACCGCCGGCGCCGTACGTCGAGGTCACCGTGGGCTTGCGATCGTGAATCGACCGGATGGACGTTGCGTGCGTCCAATCCACGAGGTGCTCAGGAATCTCGTCCAAAAAGCGCGACGGCGGGTTGTACGACGGCTGACCCCACTGCCCGCGGACCACGGAGCGGGTCAAGAACAACTTGCGTTGTGCGCGCGTCAGACCGACGTACGCGAGCCGACGTTCCTCCTCCAGCTCCTTGGGCTCGCCGAGCGACCGCAGGTGCGGGAACAGACCGTCCTCCATACCGCTGAGAAACACTACGGGGAACTCCAGACCCTTCGCGGTGTGCAGCGTCATCAGCGTGACGACCGCGTTGTCGACCTCATCGCCGTCCGCATCGGGCAACTGGTCGGCGTCGGCAACGAGACTGACCCGCTCCAGGAAGTCGTCGATCGTCCCATCGGGAAGCTGAACCTCGAACTCCGCGGCAACGGCGACCAACTCATTGAGGTTGTCCACGCGGGTGGCGTCCTGCGGGTCGTCGCTGTCTTCCAGTTCTGCGACGTACCCCGTGCGGGTCAGAATCGATTCGAGTACCGTCGACGGTCCGGCACCGGAGGTGGCCTGCGCGCGAAACTCGTCGATCAACGTGTTGAACTCGCCAATCAGCCGCACGGCGCGCGGATTGATCGCCGGCGCTTCGTCGGCACGGTACAGCGCCTCAGCGAAGGTGATCCGCTCCCGCGAAGCGAGGGCCTCCACGCACGCCTCAGCCCGGTCACCGATGCCCCGCTTCGGCGTGTTCAGGATGCGCCGCAGACTCACCACATCCGCTGGGTTGTTCACATACTTCAGATATGCCATCGCGTCACGGATTTCTTTGCGCTCGTAGAAGCGCACTCCGCCGACGACGCGATACGGCATCCCGACGCGGATGAAAATCTCCTCGAACACGCGACTGGAGTTGTTCGTGCGGTAGAAGACCGCGATATCGCTGCGCGAGTACTCGCCCGAGTCGGTCAACTCATCGATCTGCCGCGCGATCCATGCGGCCTCGTCGTGCTCGTTCTCCGAGACATACCCGTCGATCCGCGCGCCGTCACCAGAATCACTCCAGAGCCGTTTGACCCTCCGGTCGACATTCTTGGCAATCACCGCGTTGGCGGCGCTGAGGATGTTCTGGGTCGAGCGGTAGTTCTGCTCCAGCAGTACCGTGCGCGCCTGCGGATAGTCGCGCTCGAACTCCTCGATATTGCGGATCGTCGCGCCGCGAAAGGCGTAGATCGACTGGTCCGCATCGCCGACCACACACAGTTCCCCTGCCGACATCTCGTCGGTGTCGACGCCGACGAGTTCGCGGATCAGCATGTACTGGGCGTGGTTGGTGTCCTGGTACTCGTCAACCAGGATGTGCCGGAACCGGCGCCGGTAATGCTCGGCCGTCGCGCCGAACGCTTGCAGCAGAAACACAGTCTGCATGATCAAATCGTCGAAGTCGAAGGCATTCGCCTGGCGCAATCTGCGCTGGTAAAGCGTGTATGCCTCGGCCTCGACCTTCTCCACCGAACTTTCTGCCCGCTGCGCGAACGTCTCCTCGTCGATAAGGTCGTTCTTGGCATCGCTGACCTTCGCCAACAACTTTCGCGGCGGGAATCTTTTGGGGTCGATGTCCAGGTCGCGCGCGACCAAGGTCATCAGGCGGGTGGCGTCGGCCTGGTCGTAGATGGTGAACGACGACTTCATCCCGAGGGTCTTGGCCTCGGCACGCAGGATCCGCACGCACGCCGAGTGGAACGTCGAGACCCACATGGCGCGCGCCCGCCCGCCGACCATCGCCGCGACACGTTCCTTCATCTCGCCGGCGGCCTTGTTCGTGAAGGTGATCGCCAGGATCGACCCAGGTGAGACCCGGCGCCGATCCAACAGCCACGCGATCCGGCGGGTGAGCACGCGAGTTTTACCCGAACCCGCGCCGGCGACGACGAGCAGCGGACTGCCGGCGTGCACCACCGCGTCGCGTTGCTGTGGATTGAGGTCACTCAGCAGTTCGTCGGACGGGTCAGCCTCGACGTACGGCTCGGGTTCGGTCGCGTCGAAGAGCCCCGGATCGTCGATGAGATCGGGTAATTGCGGATTTGGGAGATGAGAGGCGTCAGACATTTCCACCCAGGCTACGCGGGACGTCTGACAAGTTCCGCGGGCTATGATGTACCGCATGACCACCGCGGGCACCGGGTCCTTTACCGGCTTCTTCTATAGGGCGTCGGCCACGGCACCCGGTGAAGACGTCTAGCTCGCGCGATGACCCACCCCGACCGCTCTGGCCATCGAGCCAGGGCGGTTTTTCGATGCCGCTCGTCGATGGCCGGCCGTCACAATCTGAAGGATGTTTTGATGAGCACGACCGCCGACAAGCCCACCCCTACCGGCGAAGCAGTCTCCGCCGAGGACGCCGCAACTGAAATCGGCGAACTACGCGTCCGCATCGATGCGGTCGATGACGAGATCATCCGATTAATCCAGGAACGCCGTGCGCTCTCCAACCAAGTCGGACGGCTGCGCGCCTCGGTCGGCGGTCCACGCCTGTCCATCGGTCGCGAACACCAGATCATGGGCAAGTTCGCCAACGAAATCGGCACGTATGGCAGCCAGGTCGCGTTGTTGCTATTGAAAATTTCGCGCGGCCGCATGTAATTCGGAATTTTCTGCAGATCTAAGCCTACGCGGGAACGCAGAGATCCTCCTCGTACGTCGCAGAGGACGCCAGAACTGCGCCGACTATCAACCTGTGGAGCGTGCACGATGCCTTCGACCCCCCGCGGTGACGAACCTTCATTGCCGAAACTGCGGCGATTCCGGTTCGATACGGAGGATCCGAAACGCGCGCGCGAAGTCACCGACGACGCCACGCCCACCGAGCAGTCGCCACCGGGAGCAACGAGCACCGATAAGCCTTCAGCGGGTCCAACGCCCGTCACCGAGGACGCAGCAGCCAGCCCGGCTACGTCCGATGCGCAGGCACCAACCTCCGATTCGGCCGCGGATGCACCCGCACCCTCGCCACCGACGACAGCGCCCGATGCGCGCTCCGCGCAAGACCTGGATGAGTCCGAACGCCTCCTCGCGGATCTGAGCGGCGCACCTAAAGGCCCACCCACTGAGCATCGCGCAGCACGCACCGCTGCACCGGCTGACGCGGGCCATCACCGCACCACCGATACCCGCGGCGGCCCCCGAGGCCCGCAGGCTCGAGGACCCCACGAGCAGAGCAGAGCCATCCCGGCATCGGCGGCGACAGCGCCCGCATCCCGAGGCCGCTCACCGTGGCCGTACGCGCTCGGCGGGCTCGCCGCCGCGCTGGTGATCGGCCTGGTCGCCTGGCTGGTATTCGCCCCCGAGGACGACGAGCCGGACAATTCTCAGCAGAACTCAGCAGGCGAGACGTCCCAGGACGTCGTCACCGAGTGGGCAAGCGACGTGTGCAGCGTCCTCACCGACTACGAGACGCAGTCCATACCCCTGCGAGCCGAGATCGCGAAGGCAACGTCCGAAGAAGATGCCGACGTACCGATCTCTGAACTGCGGCGGCAGGCCGGTCAACTCCTGGACACACTCGGCGGCAACCTGCAGAGCATCGAATTACCCGCACAAAGCAATGAAGCCAAGAGCGCGCACACCATGCTGATCAGCGCGGTGACCGCCGCTTCCTCCGCCGCCAAATCGGGCGGGACGAGCGATGGCGCGACGGTCGGCAGCCCTGGCGATGCGGCCACTGTCGCCGCCGAGGACGTCGTCGACGCGCTGGATCGCCCGGTCGATATTTTCGCCGAGTCCATCGACACGTTCGGCGAGGACACGCGCACGGCCGTGCAGGCACAACCGACCTGCGAGGCCGTACTTACCGAGTAGAGCCGCGTTACCGATCCACGAGTACGCCCCGTTCGCGATCAGTTGATCGTGAACGGGGCGATCCGGTTATTCCCACTCGATGGTGCCCGGCGGTTTGCTGGTGATGTCTAACGTGACGCGGTTGACCTCGCGGACTTCGTTGGTGATCCGGTTGGACACCCGCGCCAACACGTCGTACGGCAGTCGGGCCCAATCCGCGGTCATCGCGTCTTCGCTGGTGACCGGCCGCAGTACGACGGGATGCCCGTAGGTCCGCCCATCCCCCTGTACGCCAACCGAGCGGACGTCGGCCAGTAACACCACCGGACACTGCCAGATCTGACGATCGAGGCCGGCGGCCGTTAACTCGTCACGGACGATCTGGTCAGCCTCGCGCAGGATGTCGAGTCGTTCACGAGTGATCTCGCCGATGATCCGTAGCGCCAGCCCCGGACCCGGGAACGGTTGACGCCACACGAGGTTCTCCGGCAGCCCGAGTTCGATACCGACCTTGCGCACCTCGTCCTTGAACAGCGCACGCAGTGGCTCGATCAACTCAAACTCGAGGTCCTCGGGCAGTCCGCCGACGTTGTGGTGACTCTTGATGTTGGCCGCGCCTGCACCGCCACCGGACTCCACTACGTCTGGGTAGAGCGTGCCCTGCACCAGGAACCCCACGCGTCCGCCGTCCGCCCGAACCTCGGCGAGGATGGCGCGCTCAGCCTCTTCGAAGATCCTGATGAAGTCCGCGCCGATCGTCTTGCGTTTCTGCTCGGGGTCGGTCACGCCCGCCAAGTCCGCGAGGAACCTATCCGATGCGTCGATGACCCGGAGCTGGGCGCCCGTGGATGCCTCGAAGTCGCGCTTGACCTGCTCGACCTCCCCCTTGCGCATCAGTCCGTGATCGACCAGCACGCAATGCAATTGGTCGCCGATCGCCCGCCGCACCAACGCGGCGGCAACTGCTGAATCCACGCCGCCGGACAATGCGCAAATCACGTGCGCATCGCCGACCTGGGCACGGATCGCGTCAACCTGAGCGTCGACGAGCGTGTCCATGGTCCAGTCGCCGCGCAGTCCGGCGCCACGCAACAGGAACGCCTCGAGCGCCTGCTGCCCATACGTCGAATGCAGCACTTCGGGGTGGTACTGGACGCCGTACAACTGTCGCTCGGAGTTCTCAAACGCCGCCACCGGCGCACCAGGAGTGCTCGCGGTGACCTCGAAGCCGGGCGGAGATGCGGTGACCGCGTCCCCGTGCGACATCCACACTTCTTGTTCCGCGGGCAAGTCACCGAGAATCGTCGAGGCGGCGTCGGTGCGTCGTAAGTCCGTGCGGCCGTACTCCGAGGAGCCGGTCTGTTCGACGGTGCCACCGAGCGCCTGCGCCATCGCCTGGAAGCCATAGCAGATCCCGAAGGTCGGGATGCCCAGTTCGAAGATCTGCGGATCGATCGCGGGCGCGCCGTCGGCGTACACGCTGGCGGGCCCACCGGACAGCACGATAGCGCTGGGGTTCTTCTCGCGTACCTCTGCGGCCGAGATCGAGTGTGGAACGAGTTCGCTGTAACAGTGCGCCTCACGCACCCGGCGCGCGATGAGTTGCGCGTACTGGGCTCCGCAATCGACGACTAGAACGAGCTGCGGATCGTCGCCGGTGTTCACATCGCTCACTGGGAATCGGTCAACAGCAGCGATTCGAGCGCGGCCAGTTCGGCATCGCTCATTCCGCGGGCACGGAGGAACTCGCGAGCGCCGCCGTGCTCGGCATGCAGCCAGGTCAGCACGTTGATCATCGTGCCCGCTCGGGTGATCTGCATATCGACGGTGCTCTGGTCGATATCGGCGTAGGCGCCGCCCTGGTGCAGCCGAGCGATGATGGCCGGGACTGCCTCGGCGGACGCCGCATAGTCATCAGCGATGACCTCGTCGCTGACGCCGATCGCCGACAGCGCGGCCGCGACGACGCATCCGGTGCGATCCTTGCCCGCAGCGCAGTGCACGACGAGCGGCAACGAGTCCGCATTCGCCATCTCGCGCACCGAGTTGGTGATGTTCATTCCTTTGGCGGTGGTGAAGTAGCCCTGGTAGTACTCGGCCACGACCTCTTCGATAGGTCGTCCAGCAGCAGCCTCGACCTGCTCCCGCAGGCCAGGCGCGGTTTGGTTCGCGCTGCTGCGGATAGGGATGTTCACGTGCCGGATCTGGTCGTTGTTCAGGAACCCGATGCCTTGTTCCTCGGCTTCGGTTTCATACCGCAAGTCCAGGACGGTGCGAAGTCCCTGTTCGAGCAACTGCTGCGCCGCCTGCTCGGTGAGGAATTGCGGGCTGTCCATCCGCAACACCTGGCCGCGCTTGACGACGCGACCATCGGCGGCCGGCATGCCCCCGAGGTCGCGCACGTTCAGCATTCCCTCGAGTTCAACGCGCCGTTCATCGGCCCGCGAAACACCCATCACGCTCATACCTGCCCACCGTCCGTCACCATGAGCTCCACGCGCTGGAACTCCTTGAGATCGCTGTAGCCGCACTTGGCCATCGCGCGCCGCAGCCCACCGAAGATGTTCTGGGTACCGTCCGGCGTACGCGCCGGACCGCGTAGGACGCACTCCATAGGCACCCTACGGTTACCGTTCGCGGGACGGAACTCGCCCCTGGGCAGATCGGGGTGACTGGCGGTGTAATCCCACCACGCACCACCGCCGGGGCTCTCTTGAGCGCCGGCCAGCATCGAACCGAGCATGACCGCGTCGGCTCCGCACGCGATCGCGCGGGCCACGTCACCGGAGTTCTCGATCTCGCCGTGCGCGATGATGTGCACGTAGCGCCCGCCGGTCTCGTCCAAGTAGTCGCGGCGGGCAGCCGCGGCGTCGATGATGGTGGTGGCCATCGGCGATTCGATACCGAGAACGTCGCTGGTGGTCGAGCAGGAACTCGCGCCGAGCCCGACGATGACCCCGGCGGCTCCGGTGCGCATCAGATGCAGCGCAGTCTGATAGTTGCTGGCTCCGCCCACCACGACCGGTACGTCGAGATCAGCGATGAACTCCTTCAGGTTGAGCTCCTCGCCGGCGGAACTGACGTGCTCGGCGGAGACCATGGTGCCCTGGATGACCAGCAGATCGACCCCAGCGGCCAAGATCGTCGGGGCGAGCGCCGCGGTGTGCTGCGGCGACACGCGCGCAGCGACCGTGCCACCGCCGTCGTGCAGTTGCCGGATCCGCTCGGTAATCAGGTCGGTGTCGACCGGGCGCGCGTAGATCTCCTGCAGCAGCGCGGTGGCTTCGGCCGGGCTGCTCCCGGCGAGCCGCTCGTACTGCTCGGTCGGGTCGCTGTAACGCGCCCACAAACCTTCGGCGTCCAGCACCCCTAGCCCGCCGGCGGCATTGACCATGCCGATGGTCTCCGGGCTCATGGTGGCGTCGCTCGGTGACGTGATCAGTGGAAGGTCGAGCTTGAACGCATCCAGGCGCCACGACGTGGACACGTCCTCGGCGTCTCGGGTACGGCGCGTCGGGACCATCGAGATATCCCGTAGCTTGACCCCGCGCCGGGCCTGGCGGCCGATTCCGATCTCTACGTAATCGCGCATCTGCGGTTGTACTCCCTGCCGTTACCGACGGCTGCTGTAGTTGGGTGCCTCGGTGGTCATCTGAATGTCGTGCGGATGCGACTCGATGAGGCCTGCGGCAGTGATCTGGACGAGTTGACCGTTCTCCTTCAACTCCCCGATCGTAGGCGACCCCGCATATCCCATACCCGCGCGCAGTCCGCCAACGAGCTGATAGGCCACGGCGGCCAGTGGACCGCGGAACGCGACCTGCCCCTCGATCCCCTCCGGCACGAGCTTGTCGTCGGAGAGGACGTCGTCCTGCGCGTACCGGTCCTTGGAGTACGAGCGCGCCTCGCCACGTGACTGCATCGCACCGAGCGAGCCCATTCCGCGGTAGGCCTTGAATTGTTTGCCATTGATGAAGATCAGCTCGCCGGGGCTCTCCGCGACACCCGCGAACAGCGAACCGAGCATTACGGCGTCCGCGCCGGCGGCGATCGCCTTGGCGATATCGCCCGAATGCTGAATGCCGCCGTCAGCGATCACCGGTACCCCAGCGGGCCCGGCGACGGATGCGACGTTATGGATCGCGGTGATCTGCGGCATACCCACCCCGGCGACCACGCGGGTCGTGCAGATCGAGCCCGGGCCTACGCCGACCTTGATGCCGTCGGCTCCGGCACCGACGAACGCCTCTGCGGCAGCCGCGGTGACGACGTTTCCGCCGACGATGTCGCAGTCCAGTTCGCGCTTGAGTCGCGCGACCGTATCGATGACGCCGCGCGAGTGGCCGTGGGCCGCATCGACCATCAGCACGTCGACGCCTGCTTCGGCGAGCGCGCACGCGCGCTTGTACTGATCGTCGCCGACACCCACAGCGGCACCGACGCGCAAGCGGCCCTGGTCGTCCTTGGAGGCGTCCGGGTACTTCTCGCGCTTGATGAAGTCCTTGACCGTGATCAGCCCGGCGAGTTTGCCGGCAGTATCCACCAGCGGAAGTTTCTCGATCTTGTTCTCATGTAGCAGGCGCAACGCCTCGTCGCCGTCCACCCCGACCGGCGCGGTAATCAGTCGGTCGGCGCGAGTCATCACCTCGGAGACCTTGCGGTTCGAGTCGGTTTCAAAACGCATATCGCGGTTCGTAATGATGCCGACCACGACGCCGTCGTCATCTACGACAGGCAGGCCCGAGATGCGGTAGCGCCCGCACATCTCATCAACCTCGGCCAAAGTGTGCAGCGGCGAGCAGGCGACGGGGTCGGAGACCATGCCGGCCTCCGAACGCTTGACCCGCTCAGCTTCGCGGACCTGGTCATCCACCGACAGGTTCCGGTGCAGGATGCCGATCCCGCCGACCCGAGCCATCGCGATCGCCATCCGGGCTTCGGTGACGGTGTCCATCGCTGCGGAAAGCAGCGGGATCTGAACGGAGATATTGCGGGAAATGCGCGTCGAGGTATCCGCCGCGCTCGGGACAAAATCAGATGCTGCTGGTACCAGCAGAACGTCGTCGAAAGTGAGTCCAACCGGGACGAACTTCTCTGCCATTCTTCCTCCGCGCACGCGCTGCCGAGCCGAATCGGCCGTCAGCCTTAGTTGGTGATCTGCTAATCCTATGCGCGCGAGGCTTGCGGCGTACCGCCTTGTGACGGCGCGCGCAGTTAACCGCGTCATGGCGCAGGGTCTACGCTGTAGGCGTGCAGCATGACCCCGAAGAACGCCGCCGACGAGAAGAACAGATCGCTCGCGATCTGTTTGCCCAATTGAGCCCGCTTGATCCGTTTGAGGGTGAGCGAGATCCGGCCGGCGAACTCGACGCTGAGGAGCAGGTCCCGCCGCTCACCGCCGAAGAGCGCGAGTTAGTGGTGCACGATCTGGAGGACCTGGACGAGTTTCAGCGACTGCTTGAACCGCGCGGTGTCCGTGGCATCTGCATGGAATGCGCGGGCTGCGAGGAAACGCATTTCTACGCCTGGGAGATCATGCGCAGCAACCTGCTGAACATGCTGCAACACGACCAATCGCACGTGCACGAGCCACCGTTCAATCCGCGCCCAGAAGACTTCGTGACCTGGGACTACGCCAGCGGTTACGCCGACGCAGTCACGGAAATCGGCCAACCGGACAACTGACATCGGAGGCGGCGTGGGAGTTCCTAGTCGTACCGAGATCACCGCCGCTGCTGCATTGTTGGCTCCGCATGTACGCCGTACGCCCGTGCTTGAGATGGGGCTGGACGACGTCGGCACCGTCGTACTGAAGTTGGAACAACTCCAGCATGTCGGCAGTTTCAAACCGCGCGGCGCGTTCCTGAATGCTTTGCGCGCCGACGTGCCCCCGACGATGCTGGTGGCGGCGTCCGGCGGTAATCACGGGCTTGCTGTGGCGTACGTCGGGAAACGGCTTGGCATTCCGGCGGTGATCTACGTACCGACGACGGCGCCACGCGCAAAGGTATCGCGGCTGCGCAGTTTGGGCGCGCGGGTCACCGAAGTCGGGCAGACGTACGCCGACGCGTATTCGGCCAGCCTCGCCGACGCAGCACGAGACGGCGCGCTGGCGGTGCACGGGTACGACGGCATCCTGACCGTGACGGGTCAAGCGACGATGGCGCTGGAGATCGAGCAACAGGTGCCGGACGTGGCGCGGGTCGTTGTCGCTGTTGGCGGCGGCGGGTTGATGGGTGGTACCGCCGCGTGGTTCGGCCCGTCGGTGGAACTGGTGGCGGCCGAGCCGGAGGGCGCACCGACGTTCCTGCGGGCGCACGAGGCCGGATCGCCGGTGAGGATCGCGCCCCACGGACTCGCGTCGGACTCCCTCGGCGCGAGCAGTGTCGGTGAGGTGCCGTTCGAAGCCATGCGCGCGGCCGGCGTACGACCCGTGGTGGTCAGCGATGCGGCGATCGCCGCGGCGCGGGAATTGCTGTGGCGCGAGTGTCGGCTCGCGGTCGAACCCGGCGGTGCGGTCGCGCTGGCTACCGTCCTGTCGCGCGAGGTGCGGCCATCGGATTCGGACGGGCGGACCGTTGTAGTGGTGTGCGGCGCGAACGCCGATCCGAGCGACCTGCCGATGAACTAACCGCGTAAACCTGCACCTGCCGATAACGCGCAGGTAGGTGCACTTGCTGAAGACACCGAGCACTCGGGTACTTACACCTGCAGAAAGCGCAGAGCAGGAGCCCACTCGTCTGCTATATAGCGATAAGTGCCTGCTCAGACTGCGTTTTCAGCAGCGGTAGCAACGATGAGATTCCCAGCAACAAACGCGAGGGGCGGGGATGCACAACCGATGTGGCTGTGCACCCCCGCCCGTACGACGGCCTAATTAGTTAGTGGCCGTGGCCATGACCGTGGCCATGCCCATGACCTTCGCCCGCGGGCTCCTCTTCAACCGGTGCCTCGCTGACCGCGCTCTGCGTGGTCAGCAGCATCGCGGCAACCGACGCCGCGTTCGACACGGCAGCCTTGGAGACCTTGACCGGATCGATGACGCCGTCGGCGAGCAGATCGGCGTACTCGTGGGTCTGCGCGTTATAACCGAGCTTCGCATCGCCGGTGCGGACGTTCTCCACGATAACCGAACCCTCGACGCCTGCGTTGCGGGCGATCCAGTACAGCGGGGCCGCTAGCGCATCGCGAACCAACTTGACGCCGGTGGCCTCGTCACCGCTGAGGCCGAGCCCACCTTCGAGCACGTCAGCGGCGTGCACCAGCGCGGCGCCGCCGCCCATGACGACACCCTCATCAACGGCAGCGCGGGTAGCCGCGATGGCGTCTTCGATGCGGTGCTTCTTTTCCTTCATCTCGACCTCGGTGGCAGCGCCGGCCTGGATGACCGCGACACCGCCGGCGAGCTTCGCCAGTCGCTCCTGCAGCTTCTCGCGGTCCCAATCGCTGTCGGTCGCGTCGATCTCTCGACGCAACTGGGCGATGCGGCCGTCGGCTGCCTCCTTGCCACCGTCGCCGTCGACGACGGTCGTGGTGTCCTTGGTGACGACGATGCGGCGCGCCTTACCCAACAGCGACAGATCAGCGCTCTTGAGGTCGAGTCCGACCTCGGGCGAGATGACCTGGGCGCCGGTGACGATCGCGAGGTCCTGCATGAAGGCCTTACGGCGGTCACCGAAGTACGGCGATTTGACCGCGACGACCGCGAAGGTCTTGCGGATCGCGTTGACCACGAGTGTGGACAGTGCCTCACCATCGACGTCCTCGGCGATGATCACCAGCGGCTTTCCTGCCTTCGCGACCTCTTCGAGGACGGGCAGCAGGTCGGCGACGGTGGAGATCTTGTCCTGGGTCAGCAGGATGTATGCGTCCTCGAACGACGCCTCCATCGAGTCCGGATCGGTGACGAAGTACGCCGAGATGTAGCCCTTGTCGAACTGCATACCCTCGGTGAGTTCGAGGGCGGTCTCCATACCGGAGCCCTCTTCGACGGTGATCACACCATCGGTGCCGATCTTCTCCATAGCGTCTGCGATCAGCGTGCCCACCGACTCGTTCTGCGCCGAGATCGTGGCGACCTTAGCGATCGAGTCCGACCCTTCAACCGGGGAGGCGAGCTCGTCGAGTCGAGCGTTGACGGCCTCTACAGCCTTGGTGATACCGACCTTCAGGCCCATCGGGTTGGCGCCCGCCGCGAGGTTGCGCAGGCCCTCCTTGACCATGGCCTGGGCGAGCACCGTGGCGGACGTCGTACCGTCACCGGCGACATCGTTGGTCTTGATCGCGACGGACTTGACGAGCTGGGCGCCCATATCTTCCTGCGCGTCGTCCAACTCGATTTCACGAGCGATGGTGACACCGTCATTGGTGATGGTCGGCGCACCGAACTTCTTGTCGAGTACGACGTTGCGTCCGGCCGGGCCGAGCGTGACGCGGACGGCGTCGGCCAGCGCGTTGACACCGCGCTCCAGTGCGCGGCGGGCTTCGTCGTCGAAGCTAACGATCTTTGCCATGAGTGGATTACTCCTCCGAAGGCGCGGGTAGCGCCTGGTTATTCGGCTGGTGAAGCGGCTTGATTAAAGCGGCTCAGGTAAGCAGTCCGCCCCGCACCCGTTTCGGGGAGCGGGGCGGACTCGCTGTCTGGTGCGCTGCAGAGCGCGTCAGATTACTTCTCGACGACAGCCAGCAGATCGCGGGCCGACAGGACGAGGTACTCCTCGCCCGAGTACTTCACCTCAGTGCCGCCGTACTTCGAGTAGATGACGACGTCGCCTTCCTTGACGTCCAGTGGGACGCGGTTGCCATTGTCATCGATACGACCCGGGCCGACAGCGACGACGGTGCCCTCCTGGGGCTTCTCCGCCGCGGTATCCGGAATTACCAGGCCGGATGCGGTCGTGGTCTCTGCCTCGTTAGCCTGGACGACAACGCGGTCCTCAAGCGGCTTGATGGCCACCTTTGCCATGAATTGACCTCCCCCTCTGGGGTGAAATTGGCTTGCTGGGTACATGGGTACTGCTAAGTGTTGCTGCCCGCACCGCCGTCGCGGGGGTCGGCGCGAGATGCAATTAGCACTCTAGCCCGATGAGTGCTAATGCCGCCACCGGGGTGCGGGCAGTTGGTGAAAAGTTCGCCATAGGAGGACGCATTGGACAGTTCGGTGTTGCCGACGCTCACCTCAAGCAGTGGGCGCGCGGAGGTTTCTCGGGTCGCGGAGGAACTCGCTTCCGGCGCCGATACGCTGCGCGTACTGAGCCGATTGCGCGCCGCGTACGACGCACCGGTTGCGAACGCGATCCTGCTGCAGGCCGAGTTGCGTCCGAAGGCGATCGCTAAATTCGGCGCAGGCGCCGATGGGCTGATAGTGCTCGCCGAGTCGCTGGAGCAGGCCAGCCGCGCGGAGGTTTCCGCACGCCGGGCACGGCGACTCGTCGCACTGGGCGTCACCGAGGTGACCGATGCAGGCGCGGGCATAGGCGCAGATTCGTTGGCGTACGCGGCGGCCGGCCTGAGCGTGCGCGCGGTAGAGCATTCGGGGACGGTAGCCGCCGTACTGCGCGCGAATACCTCTGCCCTGGCGGTGCAGGTCATCGAGGACGACGCACTGGACGTCGTAGCGGGGCTACCGGCGGGATCCGTGATCTATTTCGATCCCGCGCGGCGCGCCGACGGCAGGCGGATATTCGATCCGCAACTCTGCTCTCCCCCGCTGTCCGCGCTGGTGGCGACGCACGAGCGAGGCCTGACGGTGGTGGCCAAGATGTCGCCGTCGTTGAACACCTCGGACGTACCCGCCGGGTGGGATGCGGAATGGGTTTCAACACAGACCGAGCAAGGTCGCTCTGTAGTGGAGGCGGTCCTCTGGTCACCGCCGCACGCGGCGGGCGCGCGACGCGCTGTGGTGATGTCCGGCGACGCCGAGCATGTGTTGACCGGCACGGGCGCGCCTGCGCCACTCGGTGCACTCGGGGCGTTCGTGTATGAGCCTGATGGCGCGGTCAACCAGGCCGGGCTTATCGGCGAACTCGCCCTGGAGTTGTCGGGTCGGTTGATCGAGCCGCGGATCGCGTACCTGAGTTCCGATCGCAGGATCGACACGCCGTTCGCGCACCGCTACGAGGTATTGGAGTCGCTGCCGTGGGCCAAGCGCGCCCTCGCACGAACGCTCGCGAAGTACGACGCGTCAGATCTGGTGGTGAAAAAGCGCGGGATCTCTGTTGATCCGACGGCGCTGCGGCGCGAGTTGCTGCCGCGGTTGCGCTCACGCACCGGCGATCCGCTGGTACTGATCCTGGCCGGACGGCTCGCCATTGTTGCCCGCGCGGCGTAACCGCGCGTTTCCGCAGGCATGGCGTGGTTGCCCACGCACATGGCCAGTTCGTGGCGCTGCCGTGGAAGCGGGTTTGTCGCACCACAGCGCGAGAGCATTCGCGCTTTGGTCGCACAACCGCGCTATGCGTCCGCCGCGCGTGGAAGATACCGCGCTTGAGCGCTGTGGCGTGGTTTCCTAGGCGCGCCCGGCGGGAAATCCACCGGTTGCCACCGGACCCCAACGCCGCGCGGTGATCCGAATCAACGACTTCTGCTGGTCGAGCATCGCCTGCCGGTACTCATCCCAGTCGGAGTGTTCGCCAGCAATATTGCGGAAGTACTCGACAAACGCGTCGAGCGCCTGCGGTCCGTCGTTCACGTCGAGGACCTCCGCTACCCCGTCGATCTGTACCCAGGGCTCGTTCCATTCGTCCGACAGCACCATGATGCTGACCTCGGGCGTACGTCGCACATTCCGCGTCTTCGCCCGCTCCGGATAGGTGGAGATCACGATCCTGCCGGAATCATCAACGCCGCCGGTCACCGGCGACAGCTGCGGCGTGCCGTCCGCGCGTGCGGTGACGAGCACCATGCGGTGCCGCGGACGCACGAACTCCAGCAGTCCGTCCAGATTCACTGTCGTCGTCGTTGCGATCTTGCGAGCCACTGCGCTCTCCTTTGCTACGTAGGTTAAGCCGATTGCCACCGCCGCACTCGGCCGACGAGTTCGCGGGTTCGTGCGCTCACGTAGCCGTCAGTGTTCACGGACTCACAGTTATAGAGTGATCATCTCGACGGGCAAGTAACTCGTCGCGGAAAAGTTCAGTTGTGACGGCGCGGCGCCCGCGGCAACCAACCGCGCGCCGAGGGCTGCCACCATCGCGCCATTGTCGGTACATAGTCCGGCGCGGGGCACGCGCAGGCCGATTCCGGCCTTGTCGCATCGCTGCTGAGCCATCGCGCGTAACCGCGAGTTCGCGGCGACACCGCCACCAATCTGCAGGTGCTCCACACCCCGCTCGACGCACGCCTTGATGGTTTTCATCGTCAGGACGTCGACCACCGCCTCTTGGAACGACGCCGCGACATCGGCTACCGGAATCGGCTCACCGGCGCGCTGCTTCGCCTCGACCCACCGCGCAACAGCCGTCTTCAACCCGGAGAACGAAAAGTCGAGCGGCGCATCACCCGGTCCGGTCAGGCCACGCGGAAAAGCGATCGCAGCGCTGTCCCCGTCGACCGCGAGCCGGTCGATCACCGGCCCCCCAGGAAATCCGAGCTGCAGCAGCCGAGCCACCTTGTCGAAAGCCTCGCCCGCCGCATCGTCGATCGTGGCGCCTAACGGGGTGATCGAGGAGGTGATGTCATCCACCTGCAGGATCGAGGAGTGCCCGCCCGACACGAGT
This sequence comes from Cumulibacter soli, assembly GCF_004382795.1. Classification (NCBI taxonomy): domain Bacteria; kingdom Bacillati; phylum Actinomycetota; class Actinomycetes; order Geodermatophilales; family Geodermatophilaceae; genus Cumulibacter; species Cumulibacter soli. The sequence goes on from NZ_SMSG01000002.1 coordinate 453,570, forward strand.
AGCGCCATCGTCGGTTCGGGAAGCGGCCCGTGCTCGACGATATCGACCGCCACATGCGCCGCGAGGTGGTTCACCGCGTACAGCGGTTTGTCGATCGCCAACGCGTATGCCTTCGCGGCCGCGGTTCCGACCAATAGCGCACCGGCGAGGCCGGGTCCGCCGGTCACCGCAACCGCATCGATATCACGCAACGTCACGCCGGCGGCACGCAGCGCCCGCTGCACTGTTGGCACCATCGCTTCCAGGTGCGCGCGGGATGCGACCTCGGGCACCACACCGCCAAAGCGCGCGTGCAGGTCGACGCTTGACGCGATCTCGTTAGCCAGCATCTGCTCGCCGCGGACGATACCGATCCCGGTCTCATCACACGAAGTCTCGAATCCGAGCACGAGTGGCTCATTACCAGAGCGCGTGATCAACTCAGCCACGAATCATCACCGCCGCATCGACGTTCTCCGGTTGGTAGTAGCGCTTGCGCACCCCCACGGTTACGAACCCTTCGCTTTCATACAAGGCAATAGCCGGTTTATTGTCCACTCGAACTTCCAGGATGATCCTGCTCGCACCGCGGCGGGCGGACTCTGCCAGCAGAGCGCGCAGCAGCAGCCGACCGATACCCCGTCCCTGCACGTTCGGATCGGTGCCGATCGTCATGACGTGCGCTTCCTCGCCAAACGCGGCCAGCCCTGCATACCCCTGCACGACGTTGCAATGAGAGGCAACGATGTACCAGCGGGTGGCATCGTCGCAAAGTTCCTCACGGAGCATGTGCTCGGTCCACGCCTGCGCCCCGAACAACTCGTGCTCCAGGCGCAGCACCGACGGCAGGTCGTCGGACGTCATCGCTCGTAGCTGGACGTCGCTCATCGCCCGGTCGGCCCGGTGACATCCAACCGCGGCTTCGGTTTCGGCTCAGCGGCATCGGGGCGTCGCAGGTAGATCGGCTCCAACGTGTTCGATGGCCCGCCGACGAGTCCGTCGCGTACGGCGAGGTGCACCAGTGAGTCCGGCGTCGGGTACCGCTCAGTCACGACCGAGCCCAACCGCTGTAACTCTTCGAGGTACTTCGACGCACCGGCGTGCACCACGCGGACCGCGCGCGATCCACGCGTATCGAGGTCTTCGGGACGTCGCACATCGGGGCCGTCGATCCGCCGATCCCCGTCGTACCAGGCAAAGTAGACCTCCTTGCGTCGCGCGTCGGACACGACCAGCGTGAGCCCCGAGGCTCCTACGGCCACCGCGTCCAACGAGCCGACACCCCACACCGGCAGTCCCAACGCATCGCCGATCGACGCGGCGGTCACGATACCCACCCGTAAGCCGGTGAACGGCCCGGGTCCGAGTCCCACGACGATCCCGTCCAGTTCGGCCAGCGGTACGCCGGCGACATGGGAGGCCTGCGCGATGCTGGGCGCCAGGACCTCCGCGTGCATCGTTGCCCCCGTTGTCGATGACTCGGCGAGCGTCGTGATGTCGGTACCTGTTACCTCGACGATCCCGCTCACGATGCGAGCAGACGACGTATCAATCGCTAGAACTTTCATGTCGCGATCACACCGGTCCACCGATCTCCGACTGCCGACAGCTGCACCACGCGGCTCTCACCGGCACCGGACTCGCGATCGATATCAACCATCAGGTAGCCCTCAGCCAGCACTTCGGCCATACCCTGCCCCCATTCGACAAGTACGACTGCTTCGTCCAGTTCGGATTCGAGGTCCAGATCCTCCAGTTCGTCCAGTCCGCTGAGCCGATACGCATCCACATGCACGACCGGAACGCGGCCGCGATGCTCTCGAGCAATCACGAAGGTCGGCGAGGTAAGTCGCTCCCGCACACCGAGCGCTGCGCCGACCCCCTGCGCGAACGTGGTCTTACCGGCACCGAGCGGACCGCTCAACAACACCAGGTCACCGGGGCGCAACTGCGCTGCTACCTGCGCGGCAAACTGCTGCAGGTCGGCTGCAGTTTCGGCCACGAACCGCCGCGGAACGCTCACGCTGACCGGCTCTTGCGGACCGGATGCGAGACGACCCGTCGAATGAAGCCCAGTAACTGATCGTTGCACAACTCTGGTTTCTCCAAGATCGCCATATGCCCTGCACCGGGTACGACGAACAGGTCCGCGGACGGCAACTCACGCGCGATCAGTTCGCTGTGATCGATCGGCGTCATCCGGTCTTCATCACCACAAATGACCAGCACCGGCGCCTTCGCGATCGCCGGGAGCGCACGCAGTTTGTCGTGACCGGCCAACGTCGGGTAGAAGTCGGCCATCACCTCCAATGGTGTGGCCGAGATCATCCGGTCCATGTAGTCGGTCAGCGAGGCGGGTGTGTCCGCACTCCCGAATGAGTACTTACGCGTCGCCAGCCAGATGCTGTTGCCGAGCATTTTGCGTCCGCCCTCGATCCACTTCGGCGCGAACTGGGCCGCCTTCGAGATCGTCGGGACGACGTGGCTCATGATCGAACTCGACAAGTCGGCGGGTTCGGCGGCCACCAGATCACCGGCGGACGTCGAGATCAGCACGACGCCGTCGATCAAGGTGCCGAATAGTTCGGGACGTCGATCCGCGAGCGCCATAATGCTCATACCGCCCATGGAGTGCCCCACGACGATCACCCGATCACTCTCGGTACTCGCCGCCCGCAGGATCTGCTCGAGGTCGCTGCCGAGTTGGTCGATAGTGCAGTCATCGGACTCCGAGCGCCCGGAGCGCCCGTGCGAGCGCTGGTCGTAGAACACCAAACGCATCCGCGGATCGTCGATGCCCTGCAGCGCCAGGCGCTGGTAATGCCAGCAGCCCATCTCCAGCACGTATCCGTGCGCGAAGATCACAGTGACCGGTGCGGTCGCCGACCCGACCTCTTCGACGTACAAGGGAGTGCCGTCTGTTGCCGTCACGGTGTAGTGCTTGTCGGCGCGAAGCTCGCCGAATGCGGTCCCGGCCACGGGATCGTCCTGGTTGTGCGCGCGCCGGACGGTGGTGCGCTCGGTGATGATCCGGGCGGTGTTCAGCAGCGCCGTGCCTACGGCGACGCCACCGGCGATGAGGGCAAGTGTCTTGCTGCGGCGTGCCATCTATTCCTCTTCCTCATCGCTGTCGGCGCGTAGATCGTCATGGTGACGCCGAAGGAATCGCCCACCCGCGCGCGAGACGATCTCATAGTGAATGGTCCCGGCCGCGTCAGCCCATTGTTGCGCGCTGGGTTCGCCGTACGCCGGATCTCCCCACAGCACGGCCTCGTCGCCGGCCTGCACAGGATCATCACCGACGTCGACGACGAATTGATCCATACAGACTCGTCCGGCAATGCGGTAGTGCTTACCACCGATCATCACCGGCGCCTTGTTACTGGCAATTCGCGGGATGCCGTCGGCGTAACCCACCGGCACTACCGCTAATCGAGTGGCACGCTCGGTCACGTAGGTGTGCCCGTACGAGACGCCTGTGCCGGCGGGCACGTCTTTAGCGAGCATGATCCGGGCGCTGGCGCGCATTGCCGGACGCAACCCAAAGCGAGCCCCATCGCCGGCCATCGGGTCAAGCCCGTACAGCGCGATCCCAGGGCGTACGGCGTCACACCAGCTTTCTGGCGCGGTCAGCGTCGCGGCAGAGTTTGCGATGTGCAGCGCGAACTCCCGCAAGCCGGCGGCCCTGGCCACGTCCGCCGCCTCGTGCAGTCGCGCCAACTGATGTCGCACGCTGGGGTGAGCGGGCTCGTCAGCGCAGGCGAAGTGACTCCAGATGCCGACGATGCGTAGTCGACCGTCTCGAGCCAATTGAGCGGCACGCGCCACCAATTGTGGCCACAGGTGCGGCGGGCACCCTCCGCGAGCGAGACCAGTGTCGATTTTCAGGTGCAGTCTCGCGGGCAACTCGAGCGCAGCGACGTCCTCTAACGCCTCGATGGCGCCAATACCAACCTCAACATCGTGTCGCAATGCCCATTCGAAGTCGGCACCTGGCGCGTGCAGCCACGACACCAGCGGGGCATCGATACCGGCCGAACGCACGGCCCGCGCCTCAGCGATCGTCGTGACGCCGATGCCATCTGCGCCGGCCTCGAGCGCGGCTCGCGTGACCTCGATGATGCCGTGCCCATAACCGTCGCCTTTGACGACCGCGATCAGCGGGCGATCAACCCGCTCACGAAGCAACGCAACGTTGTGACGAATGGCGGCCAGGTCGATATCGAGCACCGCCATCGGGGGGCGTTGATCGGTCGGCGCACTCACCCGTCCAGTGTGCCGCACGACCGGGTGTCAGCCGCACACCCACCGGCGTTCCCGAGCACATCGTGTGGCCAACACCACGACGTGTCAAAGTGCACATTGGGCAACTTTGCACATTGGGCAACTTTTGGGCATCCTGAATTCATGACCGAAGCACTCAGCCTGCGGGAGCAGAAGAAGAACGAGACCAGGAAAGCGATTTCCCAGGCCGCTCTCGCGCTCACGGACGCCCGGCCGTACGCCGATGTGACCGTCGCCGAAATCGCGGCCGCCGCCGGGGTCTCGCGTCGCACGATCTCGAACTACTTCGCCTCCAAGGCCGACTGCTATGCCGGCGTCGTCGGTGGCGAGTTCGTGGCCGACGTCGTACAAGAACTAATCGCCCAGGATTCCGGCGGCACTGGCGAGCGACTCGCCCGAGCTTTCCAATCGCTGGACGAAAGTTTCTGGACGAACGTACAGCGCCTACACACCATCGCCCGTGACGAACCCGAAGTCGCGGCTGCTGTGGCATTCGCCGAGCAGTCCAAATGCGACGAACTCGCCGACCTACTGATGGAAGCGTCCGGCGACTCGATAGATCGCTTGCACTTGAACGCCACTATCGCAGCGATCAGCACGTGTATCACCGTCGCTGTCGATTACTGGCTGGACAACGACGCCACCGGAGGGACGGCCGCGCTCACTGCCTTAGTCACCTCGTCCCTCGGCATTCTCGACCTGTCCTGGGCGGATCCGCATCTCAGCGCGATCCGTGAGTTGTACAGCAACAACCGCATACCTCGCTCGTAACCACCCGCCGATCACCACGTCCCGGAAGGACCACCGTGGCAACTCTGCTTTACAAGATCGGGCATTTCAGCGCCCGCGCCCGCAAAGGCGTGCTCGCAGTTTGGCTGATCATCCTGCTCGCCGTCGGCGGAACCGCCGCGGCCGTGATGGGCACATTCACCTCTGAGTTCAGCATCCCCGGCCTGAAATCGCAGGCCGCCCTGGAGAAGCTCACCGACGAGATGCCGGCCGCCGGCGGCACGACCGGCACGATCGCTTTGGAAGCGACCGACGGAACGACACTCTCCGACCCGGAGAACCAAGCCGTCATCAGCGAGATCATGACTGAGACCGCGGATATGCCCTCGGTCGTGTCGATCACACCGCCGATGCCGGGCAGCAGTATCTCCGAGGACGGCACCATCGGCTACATCTCCGTCGTGTTCGATGGCGAGATCGGATCGATCCCCACCGAAACCATCGACGGTATCGCAGATATTCAAGAGAACTCCGGCACCGACACCTTGCGGGTCGAGGTCGGCGGCGCCGCGAGTGCCGCTATGCCTGCGATCGGCTCGACCGAGGTAATCGGCGTCATCGTCGCGGTCGTCGTCCTGCTGATCACCTTTGGATCTGTCGTCGCCGCCGGACTCCCCCTACTGACTGCGCTGATCGGTATCGGCGTGGGGCTCGCCGGTATCTTGATCGTCTCCGGATTCACAGATATGTCGGAGACTGCACCGATTCTCGCGCTCATGCTCGGACTGGCGGTCGGCATCGATTACGCGCTGTTCATCGTCTCCAAACACCGGGATCTATTGCGCCGCGGCATTCCGATGGAAGAAGCCATCGCCCGCGCGAACGGCACCGCCGGCACCGCTGTGGTGTTCGCCGGACTCACCGTCGTTATTGCGCTCGCCGCGCTGACCGTCGTCGGGGTCCCGTTCCTCGGAGTCATGGGCCTTGGCTCAGCGTTCACCGTCCTCATGGCCATGTTGATCGCGATCACGCTGGTACCTGCCTTGCTCGGCTTCGCCGGCTACAAGGTCCTGCCGAAGAAGGAGCGCGCGGCCGCTGCTGCACACGATGCGGCGTTGAGCGAGGCCAGCGAACACCACAAGCCGAACCGGTGGATCTCCTTCATCGACCGCCGTCCGATCGTCGCGTTGCTCGGTGGCGTCGTGCTACTGGCGATCATCGCTATTCCGGCGATGCAGCTACGACTCGGTTTGCCCACCGACGGCAGCGCGGCTCCGGATACCACCAAGCGTCAGTCGTACGATCTGGTTGCCGAGGGCTTCGGCGACGGCGCTAACAACCCACTGCTGGTGCTCGTGGAGCCTGACGAACCGCAGGTGCTCGACGAGCAGACCAGCGCTCAGGTCGAGTCCGAGGTTCAGCAGAGCCTGCAGCAGATGATGACCGAGCATCCCGAAATTGCGCAGTACGGTATGGACCCGCAGGCTGCGCTACAGATGGCCGTGTCACAAGGTAAGGCGCAAGCACTGATGGCGCCGTACATCAGCGAGATCGCCAATCTGGACAACGTTGCCTCGGTGTCGGCGATCGCCGGGAACGAGGACGGTACGTTCTTCGCGCTGCAGATCGTGCCAGGCACCGGAGCGGACGACGAGGCGACCGAACAGCTGGTCCACGACGTACGCGCACTCGCCGCACAACTCGGTGACGAGTACGGCGCAACGCTGGAAGTCACCGGTCTCAACGTGGTCCAGATGGACATCTCCGAGAAGCTGGCGGACGCACTCGTGCCCTACCTGAGCATCGTGGTCGGACTCGCGCTGATCCTGCTGCTGTTGGTATTCCGCTCGCTGATCGTCCCGCTGAAGGCGGTGCTCGGCTTCCTGCTGACCATCGCAGCGTCATTCGGCGCGGTGGTTGCGGTCTACCAGCTCGGCTGGCTGAGTTGGCTGTTCGGCGTGGACACGCCCGCACCAATCATCAGCTTCCTGCCGGTATTGCTGATCGGCATCCTGTTCGGCCTGTCCATGGACTACGAGATGTTCCTGGTCTCGGGCATGCGTGAATCACACGAACATGGCTTGGACGCCCGCCGGTCGGTCTCCATGGGCTACATGGCCGGTTCACGAGTGGTCACGGCCGCGGCGATCATCATGATCTCGGTGTTCGCCGGGTTCATCTTGGCCCCCGATGCGATCATCGCCTCGATCGGATTCTCACTCGCGTTCGGCGTACTGTTCGACGCCTTCGTGGTGCGTATGACGATCGTGCCTGCCGTGATGCGGCTGCTGGGCGAGAAGGCCTGGTACCTGCCGAAGTGGCTGGAGAAGATCGTGCCGCACGCGGACGTCGAGGGTACGAAGCTATTGGCGCACCTGGAAGCCAAGGAGAGGGCCGAAGCAGCGAAGGAGCCCGCGACAGTCAGTTAACGATTGCACTGTTGACCCTCGAGGCGGTCGCGCAGCAAGCCGGGCAGGTCCGAGGCAAGGACCGAGTACGGTGCGCTGGCGGCCGCCTCGCCGTGTGCGTACGCGGCCATCGCCGCGGCCCGCTGCGGCTCGATCCCGGCAGCCAGCAATGCTCCGGCAATACCGGCGAGGACATCACCGCTGCCCGCCGTCGCGAGTTGCGGCGTGCCCGTCGGGTTCACGAACGGGGTTTGGCCAGCGGCAGCAATGACGGTCGTTGGCCCCTTCAACAGCACGACCGCCCCCGACTTCTCCGCCGCACGTTGAGCAGCGGACAGCGGATCGTCGATGTCGCCGAAAAGCCGGCGGAACTCCCCCGCATGTGGGGTCAGAACCGTCGGCGCCGTCCGGCCGTCCAGCAATTCCGGATTCCGGGCCAGCACGGTGATGGCATCGGCGTCGACGAGCGCCGTCACGTCCAGCGCCAAGACGTCGCGCACGGCCTGCTCGGCGCGCTCATCCGTGCCCAGACCGGGACCTACGATCCACGCTTGTGCCCGTCCAGCGTCGGCGATGGCAGAGCAGGCAACAGCTTCGGGCCACGCCGCCAGCACCGGCTCGCTCGCTTCGCCGGCGTAGCGGACCATCCCGGCTTTCGCGCGCAGTGCCCCGCCGACACTCAACACCGCCGCGCCCGGATAGGTCGATGAGCCAGCGGCAATCGCGACGACACCCAGCGCATACTTATCGCCGTTGTACGCCTGCCGTGGCCACGAGCCGTACACGTCGTCGGCGCTCAATACGTGCGCCGCAGGCTCGGACAGGTGTGGCGCCAGACCGATATCGATGAGTTCCACCGTTCCGCAGTGATTCGCCGCGGGTGCGAGGAAGTGCGCGGTCTTGAAACAGCCGAAAGTCACCGTGGTGTGCGCGGCGATCGCGTCCGCGGCGGCGCGCCCGCTATCCGGGACGACTCCCGAGGGGACGTCGGCGGCGACGATGCATCGATGCCGCGCGAGCGCCACCCGCAACGGCTCGGCGAGCCCCACATCGCGACTCGATCCGAGTCCGGCGATGCCGTCGATGACGACGTGCGCATCGTCGATCGCGCTCGCGGCCTCGTCCTGCGGACCGATCGTCCCGCCGCTGGCGAGGAACGCGGGCAAAGCGCCGGGGTACGTCTGCGAGCGCAGCAGCACTGCCTCGACCCCAACCCCTCGGCGCAGCAGCGTCACACCGGCGTACAACGCATCCCCACCGTTACCGCCGGGCCCGACCAGAAGCACGACGCGGCGACCGTACACTCCGCCCGAGGCGCGCAGCAGCCGCAACACCACCTGGGCCAGACCGTACGACGCCTGTTGCATCAGGGATCCGGCCGGAACTTCACGCATGCGAGCGGCCTCTGCGTCACGGACCTGCTCGGCCGTGTACATCGGAATCATCGCGCTGCAACCCCCTAGGGAATCTCCGGGACCTCCATCGCCAGCGCGACTACCATCGCCACGGCGATTCCTCCATCGTGCGACAGCGAGATTTGCCAGCCGCGCACCCCCAACTGATCGGCGCGCGCACGTACCGTCCCCCGAGTGATCAGCCGCGGTCTGCCACGTTCGGCGACCTCGATCTCGGCGTCGTGCCAATGCAGATTTCCTGGCGCACCGAGCGCCTTCGCCAGGGCTTCCTTGGCTGCGAAGCGTGCCGCCAGCGACGTCGCCGCCCGCGGTCGTCCGGTTGGTGTCAGTTGCTCGGCTGCCGTGAACAGCCGCTCTCGCAGTTTCGGTGTGCGCAACAGCGACTCTGCAAACCGCTCAACCGGGCAGACATCGACGCCGACACCGACAATCATCTATTCGACCGTGACCGACTTCGCGAGATTACGAGGCTGGTCAACATCCAACCCCTTCGCCGCGGCGATCTCACACGCCAGAACTTGCAGCGGTACGGCGGTCACCAACGGGGCGAGCAACACCGGGCAGCGCGGCACCCTGATGACGTGATCGGCGTACGGCGTCACGAGTTCGTCACCCTCCTCCGCGATCACGATGGTCCTCGCGCCGCGGGCCCGGACTTCCTGGATGTTCGAGACAACCTTGCTGTGCAAGGAATCCCTACCCAATGGCGACGGGCAGACCACCACTACCGGGGTGCCTTCGGACACCAGCGCGATCGGGCCGTGCTTCAACTCACCGGCCGCGAATCCCTCGGCGTGCAGGTAGGCGAGTTCCTTGAGCTTTAAGGCGCCTTCCAGGGCGATCGGGTATCCGACATGCCGACCGAGGAACAGCATTTGCTGCACATCGGCGAGTTCGGTGCGCGCCAGTGTACGCACCGGTTCCATGGTGTCCAGTACTCGCTCCACGGCGTCGGGCATCGACCTGATCTGGTCGACGATCGCCGCGACCTCATCGCCCCATTTGACGCCGCGGACGCTGGCGAGATGTAGCGCGATCAAGTAGCAGGCAACGATTTGGGCGAGAAACGCCTTAGTCGAGGCGACCGCGATCTCTACTCCGGCACGGGTGTAGAGCACAGCGTCCGATTCACGTGGGATGGTCGAGCCGACGGTATTGCAGATACCCAGAATCTTCGCGTGCTGGGACTTCGCGTGCCGCAGCGCCATCAACGTGTCCATGGTTTCCCCGGACTGGCTGATCGCAATGACCAGCGTGGAGCGGTCCAGCACCGGATCACGGTAGCGGAACTCACTGGCCAACTCGACTTCACACGGGATTCGAGTCCAGTGCTCGATCGCGTACTTCGCGATCATTCCGGCGTACGAGGAGGTACCGCACGCGATGATGAAGATCTTCGTAATATCCCGGAAGTCTTGATCCGATAGCCGAACTTCATCCAGCGCGATACCGCCGGTGTCGGTGAGCCGGCCACGGATCGTATCGGCTACGACGGCCGGCTGCTCAGCAATCTCCTTGAGCATGAACCAGTCGTAACCGCCTTTCTCGGCGGCCGCATCGTCCCAGTCGATCGTGTAGTGGACCGGCTCGACGGCGCCACCGTCGAACGTGGTGACGGTGATTCCACGCTCACGATGCAGTTCGCAGATCTGGTCCTGGCCGAGCTCGATCGCTTCGCGAGTCTGGGCAATGAACGCGGCGACGTCCGAACCGAGGAAGTACTCGCCGTCGCCGACCCCAGCCACCAACGGGGAATTGCGGCGTGCGCCAATGATGGTGTCGGGCTCAGCCGCGTGCGTGATCACCAGCGTGAACGCACCCTCAAGCAGGTTACAGACGCGGCGGACGGCTTCACGCAGTCGCGTCGGATGATCCGCCGGCACCCGCTCGTACGACTCGTCGACGAGATGCGCGACCACTTCGGTGTCGGTATCCGAAGACATCTCAACCCCGCGAGACTCGAGCTCATCGCGCAAACCCGCGAAGTTCTCGATGATCCCGTTGTGCACGACGGCGACATGACCGGTGTGTGAGGTGTGCGGGTGCGCGTTGCGATCATTCGGCTTGCCGTGGGTTGCCCAGCGGGTATGGCCCATACCAATCGTCGAGGCCGGCAACGGGGCGCTGGAAAGTTCGGCGCTCAGGTTCGCGAGCTTGCCCGCCTTCTTGCGTTGATGCAGTTCACCATCGGCGACGATGGCGACGCCGGCCGAGTCATACCCGCGGTACTCCAACCGGCGCAGGCCCTCCATGACGACGTCCCCGGCCTGCTGGGGCCCGACATATCCGACGATTCCACACATGCGCACCAGGGTACTGGCAAGTTGGCCGCGTGCTGCGGCAACCTGCAGTGGCGTAGGGCATGCTGGAGGAATCATGGATACCTCGCCGCCTTTTGACTGGTCTACCCTCTCCCTCTCTCGCTATCCACGTCGTGAGCGGGAGTTGCTGCTGCCCTACGACGGCGGGGATACGTACCTGCTGGCGGAGGTCGCCGAGCGCCATCCGGATGCCCACACGATCCTCATCCTCGGCGATCGGCACGGCGCCCTGAGTACGGCGTTGGCCGGACGCGCGGAGGTGACGATGTACAGCGATTCGGTGCTGTCGCGGATCGCCACGGAGCAGAATCTTGAAGCCAACAACCGCACGGCGACGATCGCCGACGCCATGCCGACCCAGGATTTCGATCTGGTGTTAGCGCGTCCGGGCAAGGCCCGGGCGCTGCTGGAGGAGCAACTGCACGAAATCGGTGAGTACCTCGCCGAAGGTACGCCGGTCGTGACCGGGGAGATGGTCAAGCACCTCGGCCGCTGGGTCACCGAAATCCTGGAACGCCAGATTGGGCCGACGACCGCAAGCCTGGCGCACGGTAAAGCGCGACTGCTGCGGTCCACCCGCGATCACCTGGCCGCCGACCCGCCACCCTGGGGGATCTACGAAGCACCCGGCGGGCAGGAACTACACAACGCGCCGGGCACCTTCGCCACCAGCGGGCTCGACCTCGGCACGCGACTACTATTGCCCCACCTCCCGGAGGGGCTCGGCAATGCGCGCGTCGCGGACCTGGGCTGTGGCAACGGCGTGCTGGCAATCGTTTCGGCACAACAGAACCCACAGGCGTCGTACCTGTTGGTGGACGAGTCAGCGGCCGCGATTGCCAGCGCCGATCGGTCCTGGCACGCCGCGTTCGGCGATGACCGCGATGTCTCGCTCGTACTCGGCGACGGGCTCCTCGAAGTTGACCCGGGCAGCCTGGACGTCGTGCTGTGCAACCCGCCGTTTCATGCCGGGCATGCCGTCGACGAATGGGTTGGACTGCGACTGTTGGAACACGCGCAAGCAGCGCTACGCCCCGGAGGCCAGTTGTATCTGGTGGCGAACCGTCATCTGCACTACCACCGCTACCTCAAGCAGGTATTCGCCTCGGTCGACCTCCTAGAGAGCCACCCGAAGTTCACCGTGGTGCGGGCGATCCGTTAGCCCGCCGTATGCGGACGCATTCCCTCCAGCAGGAGTTGCAGATAACCATCGGCGACCTGCGTGGCACTCAGATCGCCATCGGTGTCGAACCACTGGTACGTCCAGTTCATCAGCGATAGGACGGCAAGACTGGCCAGGTGCGGGTCGTCGACGTCGAACTCTCCGCTGGCCACGCCTGCCTCGATGACATCGCGGATCGCACGGCGGTAGGCCGAACGTGCCCCCGAGACGCGATCATGCGTATCGACACTCAACCCTCGGTAACTTTCGAAGAACACTCGCAGGTGCCCCGGACGGGTCTCCATCAGGGTGATGACATCGCGCATCATCGCGCCGATGAGCTGGGTGCTCGTCAGTCCGCCGGCGTCGAGTCGCTGCGCATGTTTAGCGGTCACTTCGTCGATGAGTCGGTCATGCAGCTCGAGCAGGATCTCATCCTTGTTGGCGAAGTAGTAATAGAGCGAGGCTTTGCGGATGCCGACCGCGTCGGCGATGGACTGCAACGATGTCGCGTGATAGCCGTACTCGTCGAACTGGGCAACGGCCTGCGTCAAGATCTGTTCTCGTCGCCGCGTACCGCGCGCACTCGTGGCCATCGGCCCACTGTATCGACCCGGATCGACAGCCATGACAGCGGCGCGTAGTCTACCTTCCGGTAGGTAGAAAGGATCGTCCATGAAGGTGTGCATCATCGGCGCGGGAGCTGCCGGAATCACCGCGGCCAAGGCACTACACGAGAATGGGATCGGTTTCGACTGGTTCGAGAAGGGTTCCGAACTCGGCGGGTTGTGGAAGTACAACAACGACAGCGGCACATCCTCGGCGTACCGCTCGCTGCAAATCGACACGAGTTCGCGTTCGCTGGCATTCCCCGACTTCAGCGTCCCGGGCGACTGGCCCACCTACCTGCAGGCGGCACACGTACTGGAGTATCTGCAGAACTACGCCGCGCATTTCGGCATTGCGGACGCGCTCACCCCGAACACCACAATCGAGAGTGTGATTCGTGAGGGATCACGATGGCGCGTGCGGTCAGCAGAAGGCGACCTCGGCGTGTATGACGCCCTCGTAGTAGCGAACGGGCACCTCACCCATCCCCGGATGCCCGAATTCGACGGGGAGTTCAGCGGGCGCACACTGCATTCGCACGACTACCGCGAACCCGAAGAGTTCAGCAATCAGCACGTCCTGGTCGTTGGAATGGGCAACTCGGCGTGCGATATCGCCACCGACCTGGCGCGCGTCGCCAGCCAGGTCACGATGGCCACGCGTCGTAGCGCCTGGATCCTGCCGAAATACTTGATGGGCGTGCCCACCGATCGTTGGAGCGCCGCCCTCACTCGGAAACTGCGCCTGCCGACGCCCGCTGCCCGCGGCATCATCAACTTCCTCGCTCGCCGAATCCAGGGCCCACAGGAACGATTCGGAATCCCGAAGCCGACGCATCCGATCTGGCGCGAACACGCGACCATCGGTCAAGAACTCCTGCCGTACGCCGGATACGGCTGGATCGAATTTCGCCCGACGATCACACGCCTCGACGGGAAGCGGGTCGAGTTGGCCGACGGATCCGTGCTGACACCAGACGCGATCATCTATGCCACCGGCTACCGACACGTGTTTCCGTTCCTCACCGATGATCTGTGCTCCGAAGCGTTAGCTGGCCGCCTCTACCGCCGCATCGAACATCCGCAGTACGACGGGCTGTTCTTCAGTGGACTGATCCAGCCGGTCGGTTCCACCATTCGCCTCGTCGAAGCGCAGGCACGGTGGATCGCGGCACGGCTGTCCGGTTCGATCGCACGCGCATCGCACGACGCGATCTACGCGGAGATCGACGCTTACCGCACCGGCGTGGCCAAGCGGTACGTCGATTCTGAGCGCTATCTGTTCGAGGTCGACGGCAAGCGGTATCTCTCCACTCTCACGAACGACGGAAAGGACGCCTGATGCGCATCCTGATCACCGGCGGCACCGGTGCGATCGGCAGCCTCACCACCCGAAAGCTCATCGACGACGGACACGAGGTCGTGCTGTACGACGTCGCCGCCGATCGACGATTTCTCGGCGCCCTGGATGACGTCACCTTGATCGAAGGCGATGTGCTGGCCGGATCGGAGCTCCGGGCAGCCGCCGAAGGTGCAGATGTACTGGTGCACCTGGCATACAGCCTCGGCGAGGCGACGAATCTTCGGCCGGCCGAGGCCAGCGAGCTCAACGTGATGGGCACCGTCAACGCCTTCGAAGCCGCGCGCGCCGCTGGTGTACCGCGGCTGGTGACCTCTAGTTCCGTCGCTATCTATGGCGCCGATGCGCGGTACCCGGCCGCCGACCTACCACTGCGCGAGGACGCCGCACCGCTGATCGCCGACGGTATGCCGCTCTACGGCGCTGGCAAGTTGTACCTGGAGAAACTCGCCGATCGCTACCGCGAGCAGTTCGGCGTACTCGGGCTCGGCTTGCGCCCGAGCCCGGTATATGGCCTCGGTGGACGACGCGGCGTCTCGGGATGGCTGGCCGGCATCGTGGAAAGCGCCGTCCGCGAGGGGGCGGCAGTCATCGACAAGGACATTCACAACCTGAGTCTTGTGTACGTCGACGACGTGGCCACGCAGTTCGCCGCATTGGCAACGATTCCCGCCGAACGAATCCAAACTCGATACTTCTTCAACACCGGCGGATCGCTGACCTCGATGCGCGAATTCGCGCGCACGCTGGAACTGATCGCGCCAGGCTGCACCGTGACGGTAGAGGGCCCGTCACTGCCCGATCTGGCGGGACTCCCCGGCTCCGTTGACGACGCGGCCATCTCGGCGCTGGTCGGGCCGCGAACGTTCGATCTGGAGTCGGGACTACGTCATTGGGTCGCCTCCCTACCGGCACAGTGACTCACCATTGACCCGAGTGCCGCGACGCCCAGCGGCGTTCAGCCCGCCGCGACCCTCAGCGCGTTGCGGCGACTACGTCGGCGACCTTCTTCGCCACCGTCTCGGCCTGTTCGTGCGTTGGCGCCTCGACCATGACGCGGACCAGGTTCTCCGTACCGCTGGGACGCAACAATATACGGCCGCCGTCGCCCAACTCCACTTCAGCGCGACGTACTGCTTCGGCGACCGGCCTGGCCGCCGCGGCACGATCCCGGTCCGCCACCGGAACGTTGTGCAACGCCTGCGGCAGGCGCTTCAGCACCGACCCGAGCTCCGCCAGCGAACGCCGGGTCGACGCCATCCGAGCCATCAACCGCAGCGCCGTCAGCAGACCGTCCCCGGTGGTCGCGAAGTCCAGGAACACCACGTGTCCCGACTGCTCCCCACCAAGTGAGAACCCGTCGGCACGCAGCCGCTCCAGCACGTAGCGATCACCGACAGCGGTCGTTGCCACCGAGATCCCGTACTCGCTCATCGCGTGGTGAAAACCTAGGTTGCTCATCACGGTCGCGACGACGGTATCCGCCGCGAGCGCGCCGGCTTCCTTCAGCGCTATCGCACAGATCGCCAAGATTTGATCGCCATCGATCTCGGTTCCGCTCGCGTCCACGGCCAGGCAGCGATCGGCATCGCCATCATGCGCGATACCTAGGTCGGCGTGGTGGGCGAGTACGGCGGCCTTCAGCGACTGCAGATGCGTCGAGCCGACTCCGTCGTTGATGTTCGTGCCGTCGGGCTCGGCGCCGATGACGACGACCTCCGCACCTGCACGCCGGTACACCTCCGGCGCCACCCACGACGCCGCACCGTGCGCGCAATCCACGACTACCTTCAGACCGTCCAAGCGGGTTGCCTCGGCCGTGAGCAGGTGGTCGGCGTACGCGTTCGCGCCCTCAAGATGGTCGCTGACCCGACCGATATTTTCGCCGATCGGCCGCTCCCAGACGTCCTGATCGCTGAGCACGAGCGATTCGATTTCGGCCTCGACCTCGTCGGGCAGTTTGTGCCCGCCCGCCGCGAAGATCTTGATCCCGTTGTCCGGCATCGGATTATGGCTCGCCGACAGCATCACGCCGAGGTCGGCGTTGAAATGCGCGGTCAAGAAAGCCAGAGCCGGGGTAGGCAACATGCCGACTCGCACGACATCGGCGCCCGCCGAGGTCAACCCGGCGACGACGGCACCCTCCAGCATTTCACCGCTGGCGCGGCCATCCCGGCCGATGACGGCGATGGGACGCCTGCCGTGCACGTCGCGGACCAACACCCGCGCGGCTGCTTCGCCCACGCGCAACGCCAACGCTGGCGTCAGCGTCTCCCCGTTCGCAAGTCCACGCACCCCGTCTGTGCCGAACAGTTTGCCCATGTGCCGATCCCTTTCGAAACTGCAGACTAACGCCCGCGAAGCAGGAGTACTGAAACGATCGAAGGGGGTGTCCGGACCGGACACCCCCTTCGATCAGGACCGAGTTAGCGCTTGCTGTACTGCGGCGCCTTACGGGCCTTCTTCAAGCCGTACTTCTTGCGTTCCTTGACGCGCGGGTCGCGCGAGAGGAAGCCAGCCTTCTTCAGCGGCGGACGGTCCTCTGCGTCGAGTTCGATCAGCGCACGGGCGATGCCGAGGCGCAGGGCACCTGCCTGGCCGGTGATGCCGCCGCCGGACAGGATCGCGATGACGTCGAACTGGTCTTCCTTCTCCAGGGTCACGAACGGCTCCTTGATGAGCTGCTGGTGAACCTTGTTCGGGAAGTAGTTCTCGAGGTCGCGACCGTTGAGCGAGAACTTGCCGGTGCCCGGAACGAGGCGAACGCGGACGACAGCCTCCTTGCGGCGACCGACGGTCTGGACCGGCTTATCGGCCTGGACGATGGTGGTCATGCTTTGCTATCCCCTTGGCTTGAGCCGGCGCCTACTGGGCGACCTGGTTGATGGTGAAGGCCTGCGGATCCTGCGCGGCGTGCGGGTGCTCGGCACCGGCGTACACCTTGAGCTTGCGGATCTGCTTCGCGCCCATCTTGTTGTGCGGCAGCATGCCCTTGACGGCCTTCTCCACGATGCGCTCGGGGCGCGGGCCGTCGAGAACCTCACCGTAGGTGCGTGACTTCAGCCCACCGGGGCGACCGGAGTGGCGGTAGTCAAGCTTGGCGTCACGCTTGTTGCCGGTCAGGGCGACCTTCTCGGCGTTGATAACGATGACGAAGTCGCCCGTGTCAACATGCGGGGCGTACTGCGGCTTGTGCTTGCCGCGCAGCAGGTTGGCTGCGTGCGTGGCAAGGCGACCGAGGACGACATCCTCAGCGTCGATGACATGCCAGACGCGAGTGACCTCGCCGGCCTTCGGGCTGTACGTGCGCACTTGAACTGCCTTCTTCGATACATCGTTGGGAGCCCGCGCAAACGGAACTCACCCTGACAAACTCTTGTGGTAGTCAGACGCAGACGCACAGGCACAAGGCGCAAAAGTCAGGCCGCTGTGCAGATGTCCACGCTTGACGCGTTCGGTGGCCGGTCCGAACCGAGTGCTGTCTCGCGACGCACTTCTAGTCAGCGACCGACGATTAACTTTACAGGGCAGCCAGTGATCGGTCAAAGCCAGCGCCGTCGCAATCGGGTGGCCTCCCTCACCAGAACGGCCGAACCGAGCGACATCGGCGGTGGATTACCCTCAGCGTATGCCAGCCGAACTCACCAGCGTCGATGCCTACGCCGCGACCGTCCGCGCCCTACTGCCGCCGGCCGCCCCGGCTGACGTACCCCTCGCGGACGCCGACGGACTCACGCTCGCCGAGGACCTCCTGGCGCGCGTCGCGTTGCCGACGTTCGACAACTCGGCGATGGACGGGTACGCCGTCCGGCACGCAGATCTGAACGCCAACGGCCCCACTACCCTGCCGGTCAGCGCGGACATCCCCGCCGGCCGAACCGAGAATGAACCGCTGCGACCCGGTACGGCCGCGCGGATCATGACCGGCGCGCCGGTCCCGGACGGCGCAGACACCATCGTTCAGGTCGAGTTGACCGATGCTGCGCAGACCGGCGCGCTCCCGGACCAAGTGACAATCAGCGAACCGGTGGCCGCCGGCCGACACATCCGCCCGAAGGGCGAGGAGGCGGACGCCGGCGACGTGCTGCTGCCCGCCGGCACCGTGTTGACCCCCGCGGCGCTCGGTCTCGCCGCCGCGAGCGGACACCCCACCGTGCGGGCGTATCGGCGTCCGGCAGTGCTGGTGCTCTCCACCGGCAGTGAACTCGTCTCGCCGGGCGAGCAGTTGCGGCCGGGGCAGATCTACGAATCCAACTCCGTCACCCTCGTCAGCGCGCTGCGGCGCATCGGCGCGAACGCCAGAGCACTGAACCTGGTCGCGGACGACGTACCGACCTTCAACGAGCGGCTGCGCGATGCCGCCTCGGAGGCCGATCTGATCATCACCAGCGGCGGCGTCAGCGCTGGTGCGTACGAAGTGGTGAAGGAAGCTCTCACCGGATCGGTCGAGTTCACGAAGGTCGGCATGCAGCCAGGGATGCCCCAAGGCAGCGGGCACTTCGAGGGCACGCCGATCATTACCCTTCCGGGTAACCCGGTCAGCGTGTTCGTGTCGTTCGAGGTATTCGTCCGCCCGGCGTTGCTGGCGTGGATGGGTCTGCCGGACACTGAGCGCCCCGGGTTCGTCGGCACCTGGGCCGGTGCCGCGCAGTCATCCCCCGCCGGCAAGCGCCAGTTCTTGCGCGGCGTATGCGATATCCCCACCGGTCAGGTCGAACCGGTTGGAACTCCCCCCTCGCACATGCTCGCCTCGCTGGCCCGCGCGAACTGCCTGGCCGTCGTCGGCGAGGACGTCGAGGCGATCGGCCCCGGCGACGAGGTCGAGATCTGGCTGCTGGATTCCGCGCTGTAGCGATTGATGAGGAGCGAGATATGGCTGAGCTGAGCCACGTCGATGGTCGCGGTCAAGCGCGCATGGTCGACGTATCTGCCAAGGAAATCACCGCCCGCGAGGCGACCGCCCGCGCGAAACTGCTGACCACGCCCGAGGTGGTGGCGTTGCTACGCGGCGACGGTGTGCCAAAGGGCGATGCACTCGCGGTCGCGCGGATCGCCGGAATCGCCGCGGCGAAGCGCACGCCGGACCTGATCCCGCTGTGCCACCCCATCGCGATTCACTCGGTCAAGGTTGAGTTGGAGGTGGTGGACGACGGGGTGGAGATCACCACCATCGTGCGTACCGCCGATCGCACCGGTATCGAAATGGAAGCGCTCACCTGCGCCGCCGTCGCCGGGCTCAACCTG
Source organism: Cumulibacter soli (assembly GCF_004382795.1). Taxonomy (NCBI): domain Bacteria; kingdom Bacillati; phylum Actinomycetota; class Actinomycetes; order Geodermatophilales; family Geodermatophilaceae; genus Cumulibacter; species Cumulibacter soli. The sequence continues at coordinate 473,080 of NZ_SMSG01000002.1, forward strand.
GTCGACATGGTGAAAGCGGTCGACCCGGCGGCGGTGATCGCCGACGTTCGGGTGGACCAAAAACTCGGCGGCAAGACCGGCGAATGGAACCGGCCGTGACGTCGTTAGTCGGTCGGGCGCTGGTGCTCACCGCCTCCAACCGCGCGAGCGCGGGCGTATATGAGGACACCAGCGGTGAGTTTCTCGAGCGCGAGTTGCGGCAACTCGGTCTCGACGTGCACCGCACGGTACTTCCCGATGACACAGACGCATTGGCTGACGCGATGCGCCGCGCCGCCGCGGACGGCATCGACCTGGTGCTGACCACCGGCGGCACCGGACTGAGCCCCACGGACGTCACGCCGGAGGCCACCGCGACGGTGATCGATCGGCCCGCGCCCGGACTGGCCGAGGCGATCCGGGCGTACGGCGCGCCGAGTGTGCCCACCGCGGTGCTTTCGCGCGGAATCGCCGGCATCGCCGTACGCACCCTGATCGTGAATCTGCCCGGCTCCAAGGGCGGGGTAAAAGACGGACTCGCCGTCCTGGCGCCACTACTCGGGCACATCCTCAGCCAACTCCACGGCGGCGACCACCCCCGCCCGTAACCGGTCGCCTGCGCACTAAACCACTAATGACGTGAGGTGCAGACGCGCACCGCTCGGGCCACTGGCCCTGTGTGGACGCCGTGCATTACGGTCGGGCCGTTTCCGCCATCACCTCGGAGGACGCGCGCTCGCGCGACTCAGACGCCGTGTACCGAGACGATGGTCTCCAGCGCCATTTCGACCATGTCGCCGAAGGACTCCTGACGCTCCAGCGCCGTGGTCTCTTCACCGGTCAGCAGATGATCGGAGATCGTCAACAGGGCCAGACCCTTGCGGCCGAACTTCGCCGCCAGGGTGTACAGCGCGGCGGCCTCCATTTCGACGGCGTACACGCCATATTCGGCCAGACCGCTTACCAACTCGGCGCGGTCGTTGTAGAACGAGTCCGAGGAAACGCAGTTGCCGACGTGCATTCCGAAGCCGCGCTCGTCGCCCACGGAGTACGCCGCCTGCAACAGTTCGAAATCGGCGATCGGTGCGTACGACGCGCCGTGGAAGCGCAGGTGGTTCAGATTCGAGTCCGTGCACGCGGCCTGCGCGAGCACGACATCGCGGATCTTCACCTCATCGCGTAGACCGCCGGCGGAGCCGACCCGGATCACCGTCTGTACGTCGTAATCCGCGAACAGTTCGTGTGCGTAGATCGAGAACGACGGCATGCCCATCCCGGAGCCTTGCGAGGAGATCCGGATCCCCTTGTAGGTGCCGGTAAACCCGAGCATGTTGCGGATGTCGGAGTATTGATCGACGTCCTCGAGATAGGTCTCAGCGATCCACTTCGCGCGCAGCGGATCACCGGGCATCAGGACGTAGGGTGCGATCTGGCCGGGCTCAGCCCCGATATGTAAGCTCATGCGCCCAGCCTATGGCGCGTGCCGCGCGGCGATGCTCAGGGGCACACAGCGACCAGATGAACAGTGAGCGTCGTTACTGGCAGGCCATCTCGTAGTCGTCTTCCCAGTCGCTCATCAGCGACGAGGTCGATTCGCCCATCGGATCATCGATATGACACACCTGGTAGCCGTCGCCGTCATCGAGCAGGCCGACGACGAGATAGGTTTCGTAAGTGTCGAGCTCGGTCGGCACATCGACGACCTCCCACACGACTATCGCGATCTGGCCGTCGTCGACATCTTCGCTCGTTTCGTCCAGCACATGGCCGGTCCCGAACGTGACACCCATCGTGCCCGAATCCAGGATCTGCTCCAACTGCACCACGACCTCGCCGCGAGACAGTTCGGCAATCGCGGACGCGTCACCATCGTCCAGCGCCGTCATCACGCTCTGGGTGACCTCCGCTGGATCGGACTCGCCACCTGGTCCGCTCCCCGCGGGTGCACCCGCTTTTGTGCTCGGATCTCGTAGTACCAGAATCAGCGCGACCACGATGGCCAGCACCAGCACGATACCGCCAGCCAGATAGGCCGGCAGTCGGGAAGGTCCCGCCGGCGGACCATAACCCGCTGGCGCACCATAACCCGCCGATAGACGATAGCCCGGTGTCGCACCATAACCCGCCGATGGACGATAACCCGGTGGCGCGCCGTAACCCGTTGGCGGACCGTAGCCCGTTGGCCGATAGACATAGTCCGTTGGCCGGCCATAGGGAGCGCCGTCGGGCGGATAGGGCTGGTTCATCGGGTGGCCTTCCGAAGCGGGCAGGAGGCGGTCGCCGCCCTCAGACGCCTCGCGACGCGGCGCGGATCCACCGAGCAGCCGCACTCGACCGTTTCGTCTGCTGAAAACGCAGTCTCAGCGAGGAGATAACCCTGTCACGGCGATATCTGCGCTCCTGCTCTGCGTTTTCAGTGCCACCGCACACCACGAGGCCGTGCCGTAGCGCCGTGTCGGTGCAGGCCGGCAAGCGCGAACAATTATTCGGCGTCGCGTCGGTTACGGGTGATGTCGTTGCGGGCAGCGAGTTCGTCGTCCGGCGGGTAGTCGACGGCTACCAATGTCAGTCCGTTCGCCGCGGCAACCGCGACCTCGCTGGAACGCTCCTCGAGCGCCAGCAGCCCCGACGGCCAGTCGATCGGCTTGCGACCTTCGCCCACCGCCAGCATGGCGCCGACCAGTGAGCGCACCATGGAGTGGCAAAATGCGTCCGCCTGCACGCGGGCGAGGACCGTATCGTCGCGTTCGCGACCCCAGGTAAACGCCTGCAAGGTACGGATCGTGGTCGCGTCGGGACGGCGACGGCAGTACGCCGCGAAATCGTGCAGTCCCACTAACTGATCCGAGGCGGCCTGCATGAGCGCGGTATCCAACGGACGTGGCCAATGCACTACGCCGACCCGACGCAGCGGGTCAATCCCCCACGGGCGGTCCGAGATCCGGTACTCGTAACTGCGCGACAGCCCGGAGAACCGGGCATCGAACTCACCGGGCACGACACGAATCGCCAATACGCGCACGTCCGGAGGCAGCAGCCCGGCCAGCCGACGCACCAACATTCGCGAGTGATCGGCGTACACCTGCGCAGGCAGGTCCAGATGTGCGACTTGGCCGCTGGCGTGCACACCCGCATCGGTGCGCCCGGCCACGGTCAAGCGCACCTCTTGGCGCAGGATCATCGCCAACGTCGTCTGCAGTACGCCGCACACCGTGCGTCGTTCGGGCTGCACCGCCCAACCGGAGAATCCGGTTCCGTCGTACGCGATGTCCAGGCGCAGCCGCACCAGCGACTGTCCGGAATGCGCCAGGAGCCCGCCACCGTGACCGGTGACGGGCTCCTGGGTGAGGTTGTTACTCGGCATCCTTAGCGGGCGCCTTGTCGGAGTCAGCGGCGTCAGCCTCTGCGGAATCAGCATCGGCGGCGTCGGCCTCTGCGGCCTCTGGCTCCGAAGCTTCAGCGGCGTCGGTGGCCTCTGGCTCCGAGGACTCAGCAGGTTCCTGGTCCTTCTCGAACTGCGAACCGCGCGCCGCCTCGGCCTCACGGACGACCTTGGTCGCATCCGAGGCTTCCTCGACGAGCTCGATGATCGCCATCGGCGCGTTGTCGCCCTTGCGCGGACCGATCTTGATGATGCGGGTGTAGCCACCCGGACGGTCCGCGAAGCGCGGGCCGATCTCGGCGAACAAGTGGTGGACGACGTCCTTATCGCGGATGGTGGACATCACGATACGACGGGCGTGCAGGTCACCTCGGCGAGCGAAGGTGATCAACCGTTCTGCGTGCGGACGCAGACGCTTGGCCTTCGCTTCGGTGGTGGTGATCCGGCCGTGCTCGAACAGCGCGGTGGCGAGGTTCGCGAGCATCAGCTTCTGGTGCGATGCGCTACCGCCGAGACGGGCGCCCTTGGTGGGCGTGGGCATGATCGGTGCTCCTGTCGGTTACTGCTATGCAAACGGGTAGTGGGGTGCGGCGAGCCGCGCGAGCCCTAGAGCTCTTCAGTCTCGGCGTAGTCGGCTTCACCCTGGCCGGAGCCATCGGAGAATCCGGTGTCCAGGTCGTCGTACAGTCCGGCGATCTGCGACGGATCGAACGGCGACGCGTCCTTCAGGCCAAGTCCCATGCCGTGCAGCTTGACCTTGACCTCATCGATCGACTTCTGACCGAAGTTGCGGATGTCGAGCAGATCGGCCTCGGTGCGCGAGACGAGTTCACCCACGGTGTGGATGCCCTCACGCTTGAGGCAGTTGAAGGAACGGACCGTGAGGTCCATGTCCTCTATCGGCATCGTGTACGACGCGAGGTCGGCGACCTCGGACGGCGACGGGCCGACCTCAATGCCTTCGGCCTCGACGTTGAGCTCATGGAACAGACCGAAGAGCTCGACCAGCGTACGACCGGCCGACGCGATCGCGTCGCGCGGCAGGATCGACGGCTTGGTCTCGACGTCCACGACCAGGCGATCGAAGTCGGTGCGCTGCTCGACGCGGGTGGCCTCGACCTTGTAGCTGACCTTGAGCACCGGGGAGTAGATCGAGTCGACCGGGATGCGGCCGATCTCTTGTCCCTGCTGCTTGTTCTGCGGCGCGGGGACGTATCCACGGCCACGCTCGACGGTCAGCTCGATCTCGAGGCTGCCCTTATCGTTGATCGTGCCGATCTTCAGATCAGGATTGTGCACGGTGACGCCGGCCGGTGCGGCGATATCGCCGGCGGTCACATCACCAGGGCCCTGCTTGCGAAGCACGATCGTGACGGGCTCGTCCTCCTCGGAGGAGACGACGAGTTCCTTCAGGTTCAGGATCAGCTCGGTGACGTCTTCCTTGAGCCCCGGAACGGTCTGGAACTCGTGGAGTACGCCGTCGATCTTGATGCTGGTGATCGCAGCACCGGGAATCGACGACAGGAGGGTGCGACGCAGGGAGTTACCGAGGGTGTAGCCGAATCCGGGTTCGAGCGGCTCAATGACGAACTTCGAACGGAGCTCATCGATGGGCTCTTCAGTGACGGTAGGACGCTGCGAAATGAGCACAGAGGTTTCCTTTCTGGCGGATCGCCCGCTATATGACGATCAGCGCGGTGCGAGCTCGACGAACGAGCCCGCACCGAGGTGATTACTTCGAGTAGAGCTCGACGATGAGGTGCTCGGCGACCGGAATCTCGATCTGCGAACGCTCCGGCAACTGATGAACCAGAACCTGCAGAGTGTTCGGATTGACGTGCAGCCACGCCGGAACCGGACGCTCGCCCATGGTCGCCTTCGCGATCTCAAACGGATCGGTCGACAGCGACTTCGGCTTGACCTCGATGATGTCGTACGGAGTCACGCGGAAGCTCGGGATGTTGACCTTGCGGCCGTTCACGATGAAGTGACCGTGCGAGACGAGTTGGCGGGCCTGCCGACGGGTACGAGCGATACCCGAGCGGTAGATGACGTTGTCCAGACGCGACTCGAGGATCTGCAGCAGGTTGTCACCGGTCTTGCCCTGGCGACGAACGGCCTCTTCGTAGTAGCGGCGGAACTGCTTCTCCAGGACGCCGTACGAGTACTTCGCCTTCTGCTTTTCCTGCAGCTGGGTGAGGTACTCGGACTGCTTGATGCGGTTGCGACCGTGCTGACCCGGGGGGTACGGACGACGCTCGAACGACTGGTCGCCGCCGACCAGATCGACGCCGAGGCGACGGGAAATGCGGGTCGCGGGGCCTGTGTAACGTGCCATGTTTCTTTACTCCTGTATCTTCCCGCGCTTAGACGCGACGACGCTTCTTCGGACGGCAGCCGTTGTGCGCCTGCGGGGTGACATCGGAGATGGTCCCAACCTCGAGACCAGCAGCGGTCAGCGAGCGGATCGCCGTCTCGCGGCCCGAGCCCGGGCCCTTCACGAAGACGTCGACCTTCTTCATACCGTGGTCCTGCGCCTTGCGGGCAGCGTTCTCGGCAGCCATCTGAGCGGCGTACGGGGTCGACTTACGCGAGCCCTTGAAGCCGACGTGACCGGCCGAGGCCCAGGAGATCACCGCACCGGTCGGGTCGGTGATCGAAACGATCGTGTTGTTGAACGTGCTCTTGATGTGAGCCTGCCCGACGGCAACGTTCTTCTTTTCCTTGCGACGGACCTTCTTCGCGCCCGCGCGTGCTTTTGGAGGCATGTGGCCTTCTACTCCAAGTTCTTAGGGATGTCGTTGGTCGATGGTGGAAGAAGAACTACTTCTTCTTCTTGCCGGAGATGGTCTTCTTCGGACCCTTGCGGGTGCGCGCGTTCGTGCGCGTGCGCTGCCCGCGAACCGGCAGTCCACGACGGTGACGGATGCCCTGGTAGCAGCCGATTTCCATCTTGCGACGGATGTCGGCCTGAACCTCGCGGCGGAGGTCACCTTCGACCTGCAGGTTGTTGTCGATGTACTCGCGCAGCTTGATCAGGTCCTGTTCGGTCAGGTCCTTCACGCGGGTGGTGCCGTCGACGCCCGTGGCTTCGAGGGCCTTCTCGGACGACGTGCGACCGACGCCGTAGATGTACGTGAGGGCGATGACCGTGCGCTTTTCGCGCGGCAGGTCGACGCCGGAAATGCGTGCCATGTGCTCGTGGCTCCTTGTGGACAGTGGTGTCCGGTGTTGTTACGAGGTGTGACCCGCGCTCCCGGGCTAGCCACAGCCCGGCCCCGGCCTCGTAAAACCGGGGGTCTCCTGGAGGAGTTGCGAGAGTCGATTACTGGTGGTTCAACTTGCGAACCAGCCGGTTGGTTACTGCTATCCCTGGCGCTGCTTGTGGCGCAGGTTGTCGCAGATCACCATGACACGGCCGTGGCGACGAATGACCTTGCACTTGTCGCAGATCTTCTTGACGCTGGGGTTGACCTTCACGTGATGATGCCCTTACGGAGTTGTTCGACTAGGTATGCGGCGTGCCGTCTACTTGTAGCGGTAGACGATGCGTCCGCGGGTCAGGTCGTACGGCGAGAGCTCCACAACCACACGATCCTCCGGGAGGATTCGGATGTAGTGCTGACGCATCTTGCCCGAAATGTGCGCAAGAACTAGGTGCCCGTTCTCCAACTCAACGCGGAACATCGCGTTCGGGAGTGGTTCAACTACCTTGCCTTCGACCTCGATCGCGCCGTCTTTTTTCGCCATAACCTCTAACCATCGTCTGCATGTTGACAGCACCTCCCGGACCGGGAAGTGCCGCTCTGCGCGGCGCGACTGAGGGACACCCTGATTTCGCGGCCACAGCGAAGGAGACAGGGCTAGCACACGCCAACGAACTACTTTACGACATATGTCCCAGATCGCGAAAGGTAGAGCCTAGCGACCTCGATCACTAGATCGCCGCACCTATATATATCGCCGGAACTACAGTTTCGAGCGTCGCACCACAACGGTGGACCAGGAGGGTCGGCCACGCACGCTGATGGGCACCAGGGGTCGCTCGGTAGGCTCGCGCGCCTTGTCTTTAATAGTCGTCCACATGTTCGTGACGAAGTCGTCGGAGACGAGTTGCATCGCCGGCGAGAGATACAGGCGAATGGTGCTCCAGGACGCGTGCACGTCGATCTCGACGCCCTGGGGCGGAACGTCAGCCTCGCCGAAGTCAAGTTTGAAGGTCGCCATCGACCCGGTGAGCGTCAGGTGCGGTGTCACGCGCCAACGGCCGCGCCGGGTAACGGTGGCGCTCGCAGATCCCTCCAGGACGGTCTCGACGGGAGCCGTCCACGGCTGGCTCACCGCCTCGCCTGGCACGAGCGCAGAGCCGGCCGCAACTTGAGCGCCCGGCGAAACTTGTCCACCGAAGGTCGCCTTCGTGGCCGCGGGGAGGTCCCCCAGCAGCGCGCGCAATTCGCCACGATTCGTCGCGTCCTGCGCGCGGGTCACGCGCTGCTCAAACTCGTCGAGGTTGAGGTATCCGCCGGACATGCTCTCACCCAGTAACGCCACGACCTCTTCGCGCTCGAGATGCCCGACGCGCACCTGATCGTCGGGACGGGCATGCGGATTCGTCGGGCCACTCACGCCCCCAACCGTAATGGTTCGCGCAGCCGATGACCGCTCGGCCCTCACCCGAATGCTTAGGATGTTCGGTCGAGTTTGTGTTTCTTGGATCTTCCCGGTGGTGGTCTTCGGCAGGGCGTCCACTCTCGCAACTCTTCGGGATCTAGGTCAGGTCGATCAGGGTGTCGCCCTGAGCAACGGAGTCACCTTCTTGGACCGCGATCGCGGCAATAGCGCCTTCGGCTTCGGCGCTCACCGGGATCTCCATCTTCATGGACTCGAGGATCAACAACTCCTGGCCCTCGGTGACCGTCTGCCCTTCCTTGACCAGGATCTTCCATACGCTAGCGGTCATCTCGGCCACAATTCTCTGCGTCATTGCTACTCCATTGATCGGGTGGTTCTGGCTCTACTGAGACGCCGCCGGGCGGCGCCTAAGTAGAACGGTCTTACGGGCGAAAGGGTGTCGTCGGAGGACCGACCTGCGTCGCGAGCACCCGCTGGGCCTCGTGCACAAAACGCACGAGCAAGGCGCGAGTCTGAGCCGGATCGATGATGTCCTGCCTCGTCACCTCAGCCGTTCGGAACGGTGACGCGATCGCCTCCATCCGGGACTCGATCTCGCGGCGCTTCGCCTCGGGGTCGGACGCGGCGGCGATATCGGCCCGGAAAGCCGCGTCGGTGCCCCCGGAGATGTGCATCGATCCCCATTGCGCCGTCGGCCACGCATATCGGCGGAACATCCCAGTGGACCGATGGTGAACGGCACCGCCTACGCCGAAGATGCGGCGTACCACGATTGTCAGCCAGGGCATCCGAGTACGGCAGGTCAGCCAGACCAGGTCGGCGCCGGCCCGCTCGATGCCAGTTCGCTCGGCATCCTCGCCAACCATGAAACCTGGCTCATCCGCAAGCGACACCAGCGGAAGGTGGAACTGATCGCACAGTTGCATCAAGTGCATCGCCTTGCGGCCTGCGGCCACATCCGTAGCGCCACCAGCGAACTTAGGATTATTCGCCATGATCCCGATCGGGTAACCGTCGATTCTGGCCAGTCCGGTAACTCTCGAACGCCCGAAATCGGGAGAAATCTCGAAGAACGATTCATCGTCAACGACCGCCTCGAGCAGACGCCGCACGTTGAAGGGTTGCCGCTTGTTTTCCGGGATGAGTTCGCGTAGCGATGCTGCGCGGCCTCGAGGTTCACGCGCTTCGCCCCGCAAAGGAACCTCATCGACATTGGCGGGAAGGTAGGAGAGGAAACGCCTGACTTGCCGGATCGCGTCCTGCTCGTTGTCGGCAATGTTGTTCACCGAACCGCTGATTCGGGTGTGCAACTCAGCGCCTCCGAGCTCCTCCTTAGTCACATCGATACCTAGGGCAGCCTTGACGACTGGGGGCCCACCGGGGAACAAGTGCGACGTACCCCGAACCATTACGTTGAAGTGACACATGCAGCCGTTGATCGCTGGCAGACCCGCGACGGATCCAAGGATCGCTGACACAACGGGGACATGCTGCAACAACTCGACATCATGGACCGTGTAGGAGTTTCCGTCGGGCAGGTAGGTTCGCCCTATCTCCAGGAACCCGCGAACGCTGCCACCCGCGCCGTCCAGCAATCGCACAAACGGCACCCGCCACTCTCGCGCCCGTACGACCACGCTCGATTCCATGCCGAGTGCGCCGTGACTGCTTGCCGACCCGGACCCGCCCTTGACCGTGAAATCGCCCGCGTGCAGGAATACCAGCCGTCCATCGACATCGCAAGACCCGGTGACCTCGCCCTTAGGGGTGAACGCGGCGAGCCGGTCGCCTTCGTAGATTCCCTCACCGCCTAGGTATCCGGTCTCCTCGAAGGTGCCCGGGTCGGCGAGTAATTCGATTCGCTCACGTGCCGTCAAACGGCCATTGGTGTGGTGGCGTTCGACTTGCTGCTCACCGCCCATCTTCTCAGCGAGCGCACGACGGTGCTGGATCTCCTCGATACCGTGGTTGTAGCCGGTTTCCAACTAGATCCCGGCCTCAGTCAGCTCAAACTCCGCAAGTACTTCGGCGGTGTGCTCGCCAATCCGCGGAACGGTGCGGGACCGAGATGAGTCACTCAGCCCTACCGGGGCGACCGGCCCGGGAACATTGAAGGTCCTTCCGTTGGGTGAGGTGACCTCGACGATCGTGCCGGTGCCATCCGCCAACGCGGCGTTGGCGTACTCCGACGGCGATTGGACCGGTCCGCATGGGATCCCGGCAGCAGCCAACTGCTCAACGATCTCGTCACGGGAGCGGACAGCGCACCATTGTCCGACGAGTTTCTCGGCTTCGTCTCGACGCTCGAAGATCGCCTGCTCATAGGAGATCGACGCCGGTAACTCGGGATGGCCGATCGCGCGGCACAACTTGGCCCACTTCGCCTCCCCGATCGGGGACAGAATGACGACGCCGTCCTTCGCGTCGAAGGTGTTGATGAAGGAGCTAGCGACTCGGTTGCCGATGCGCTGCGGGTGTTTTCCGGTCAGCGATGTCTGGACCTCGTGTGCCAGGCTCGCGGAGAAGGCCTGCAGCATGCTGAGATCAACGAATGCACCCACTCCCGAGCGCTGCCGCCGAACCAGCGCGAACATCGCGGCGAGCGCGGCGTGGTACGCGGCAACGTGGTCGGCGATGAACGCAGCCGCGAGAGTCGGCCCTGAGTCCGGCGTACCCGAGAAGTACGGGATACCGCTCATAGCTTGGATGATGCCGTCCAGCGCACGCATGTCTCGTCGCGTGCCTGTCGTGCCGAAGCCTGTCACGTGCACCATGATCAGCGCAGGGTTTAGCGCCTTCAACGACTCATAATCCCAGCCGAGTCGGGCAGGTACGTCAACCGTGTAATTCGTGAGCACGATGTCCGCCACAGCTACCATCTGTTTAAAGTTGGCCAGGCCGCTCTCGGTCTTCAAGTCGATCACGACGGAGCGTTTGCCGCGATTGTGGCAACTGAAATAGATGCTCTCGCCGGTCTCGTCCCGCGGGTAAGACGCGCGAGCGATCTCACCGTTCGGCGGTTCGATCTTGATCACGTCCGCGCCGTGGTCAGCCAAGATCTGCCCGCATTGTGGCCCGGCGATCGCGTGCGTGAGTTCCAGAACACGGATGCCTTCCAGGCTGGTGGGCTCGGAACCATTCATCGGCAACCTCGCATCATTCTCGTGTGCGGCGACCCCCGGCTTGGCGTGCCTGGTCACCTTCGGTCGGCAGCGCTCGGATCACGCCCCGGGGTTCGTTTTAATAGCTAACTAAGAGCAGTTTCGGACGCTACTTGAGACGCGCGGGGCCGATCAACGCCGTGAGCACATCTCAAGGGTCCCTATACCTACGCAGGCTGGGTCAGCAGCCTCCCCCGATGCCCCATTACACGCATCGGCCCCGTCCGCAAGACGACCTAGTGGGACCGCTCATCGAGCAAGCCCCGGCGCGTCAGTTCCACCACCAACGAAACCCGTGAGGTGCACCCGAACCGTCGGTACAGCCGGCTCAGATGAGCTTCGATCGTCTTGCGGCTGAAGTGCAGTTGCTCCGCGATTTCGCGATTATTCAATCCGGACCGCACCAGGTCGACCAACTCCTGATCCCGAGGCGTCAAGGCATCGACGTCTGGTCGCCGCACGGGGGCTGCTGACGCCCCGGTACGCCGCGGCGGAGGAACGAAACCCGTGCGGCACTCGAGCTCGATCAACGACACCCTTCCTAGCAACTTGTGCTTCGGCGCCAGACGTTGAAGTTCCCACCCACTCTTGAGAATTCGCATCGCATGCCCCTCGGCGAGGCTCTTGGCAAATAAGTCCGCCGCAAGATTCACGTCGTCGTCTCGTTGTACCGCGGCCAAGGACGCCGCAAACACCGTACTCGGGTATCCGCAGTCCCTTGCCAATCGCTCTAGCTCGGCGCCGTAAGGGTCCACTGGCTCCCCGGCGGTTAGGCTGTCGTTGACTAGCGTGACGAGTGCAGTTCGCATAGTCGCCACCCAGCGGGCCTTGCGGGCGGCATCCAGGGTCTCGGTTACCAACTGTCGATCAATTCTACGTTTCTCGATGGCGGCCTCAGCCTGCTCGCGGAGGATTCGAGCAACCATCCCGGCACGCGTCGGGCGTAGATGAAGGTCCTGCTCATCGACCGCGGCAAACGCCAACTCGGGTGCGCCACGGTCGAGGTGAATCTCGGCCTCCAGCGCTCGGAGCCAAACCGAATTCGCCGGGATTCCCACTCGCTCGAACGTGACACTCGCCCAACGCATCAACTCTAACGCCGAGTCGACCTCTGCCCTGCCGACAATGCAGGTCGCCTCAGCTGTGGATCTCAGACCGCCGAGATCGAGCGGCCGAGGTCTGGGATCGGCTTCAAGATGGGCCAGCGCGCGCCCCGCACCATCGATATCACCGATTTGCGCGTAAAGGTAGGCGAGCGACTCAGCCGCCGAGATCGTCCGCGCCGATCGCAGACCAGACTTATCGGATTGTCGAACGATCTCGCTCAGCCCACACACCGCGAGATCAAGGAGCGAGCGGTCGCCGGTGATCGTACCGGCGATTCCCGCGTGCGATAGCGCCAACTCGTCGTGTGCAGAACCTGGAGTATTCAAGCGGTCCCGCAACGACGGCAACAATCCGTTCAGGTCTTCCGTCCGCCCGGTCGTCGCGAGACTCGCGCACAGTTGCGCCTCTATCCTGACGTCACCGGGAAATTCCTCGAGCGCCTCGTTGCCCAGTTTGATAGCTCGCGGGTAATCACCGCTCGCGTAGGCGACGCCAACCATAATCGACCACAGAGTGCGTCGGTGGGAGGGATCCAGCTCCGATTCCAGAGCCGACTGCCCGACAGCAAGCGCCTGCTGGGGCCTTGACCCCTTCCACAGTGCGGTCACCAGCCCCATCCGCGCCGTACTCATCCGCACGCGGTCGTCCGAGGCGACAAGGTCTAACGCCCGTTCGTACCACTTCGCGGCTACCAGGGGGCCCGCGGTTGACATTGTGATCGCCATCCAGATCGCGGCGTCGACAGCGTTTGTGTCGCCCCGCTCGGCACTGGCAACCAGTAGGCGCGCGTGACGCGCTCGCTCCCGGTCGTTTGTGGGCGCAGGTAGGCGATCTAGGATCTCCCGATGGAGTCGAATCTGCTCCATTGGTCCGAGGTCGTCGCGAAGCAACTCGGCGACCAACTCGTGCGCGAACACGTAACGTCCATCGCTATTCCTTTCAATGATGTCGGACTGTACGAGTCGATCAAATGCGTCCTGCCCCCGCTCGGTCGGCAAGCCCGCGACTTCGAAAAGTAGCGGTACCACCGTGAGTCTGACGGCGCCAGTGAGCGCCAAGACCTGACCTAAGGCTCTGCCCTCAGGGTCATCGGCGAAGAACCGCTGCAAAATCGCCGCGCGACCACCGATCTGGAGCGACTCCGCGACCGGGATGAGATACACCGAATCTCCCCGGCGCGAAAGGCTTTGCCCCTGCTCAAGGACGCGAGCCACTGCCGTCGCAAACACCGGGTTGCCCCCGGACCGACGAACTACATATTTCACGAGCCCCGCACTCGGCTCCGCACCCAGTTCTTGGCGAAGCAGTTCCGCGAGATGTTCGTCGCTCAAGGGCGCCAGTTCGATAGTGCGACCGCGCATTCCTTCACTAAGCGGACCTAGCGCCGCGGCCAGGGCACCGTCATTGTTCCAAGCGTCGATGCGCGTGGCGACGACCAGCATAAGCGGTCGCTGCGCGAGCCCACGGATCGCTAACTCGACCGCGGCGAGCGTCTCGGCATCGGCAAACTGCACGTCGTCCAGCACCACGAGCAGCGGAGCCTCGCTGGTGATGGCTTCGAGCGTCTCGGCAACGAGAGAGAGTACGACACCGCCGGTCTGTTTCCGCGCCGCCGACGTCTCGTTCCTGAACGAGGCCTTCTTGAGATCGTCCGCCAGGCCAGCCAATCGCGGTCGGCTCTGCGCGATGGCGTCAACACCGGCGGCGAACGGACGCAATGTAGCGAATGCAACGTCCTTATCCCGGATGCTCGCGGTTGCCTCAAGGACGGCGAATCCACGGCCCAACGCCTGTGCCGCGAAGTCCGACAGGACGCGAGACTTACCGCTCCCCGGCTCGCCGAGAACAAGTACGGTTCGGGCCTGACCCTCGAGCACTATCTCGGCGTCGTCAAGCAGCGTCTGAAGCACATCGGCGCGACCGACCGCGGCTCGGCGTTCAATAGACATGACCCCTACTCGCAGTTGAAGAATGCACTGTAGTGATCACATTTTCCGATACCACGACTGGCTCAGACGACGCTCCCTGACGCCTGCATATCCGTGGATGTGGAGCCAGCGGTTCCACCGCGGCGTTTGCGTCGCGTACCGATTCCTTCCCAGCGGTCTGCGCCGGCGTCTACCAAGGAGTTCACGGCGAGAACCGTCAGTACAAGAGCGATGCCGGGCGGGTAGATCGCGTTCGGCGCAATTGACAGGAAGTCGAACGCGCTGCGCATCATGCTTCCCCAACTCGCGGTCGGCGGCTCGACCCCAAGACCGAGGAAGGACAGGCTGGCCTCGGCGAGGATCCCAGTTGCGAATAGGAGAGCGGATTGGACGACGATTGGACGCAGGCTATTCGGCAGTACATGGCGCCACATCGCACGCATGCGCGTCGCTCCGTAGGTTTCCGCAACTTCGACAAACAGACGCTTACGGATCGACAGAACCTGGCCCCGGACGATCCGGGCAATTACAGGCGTGAACACAATGCCTACCGCGATCATGGACATTGTCAGCCCGCCACCGAGCGCGGCGCTCACGCCAATTGCGAGAACGAGCGCGGGGAAGGCCAGCAGTGTATCGACGATTCTCATGAGAACTGTGTCGACCCAACCGCCGAAGTAACCAGCTATCAAGCCCAACGGGATTCCGAGGATGATCGACGTGATCACCGCGGTCAGCGACGCCAGCAGCGAGGTGCGGCCGCCGTACAACAGCCGGGTCCATAGGTCGCGACCTACATCATCTGTGCCTAGCAGATGACCCTGTTCGCCAAACCCAAGAAATGCCTGCGGCCCCTGCAGGTCCGGGGTGCCAGTACTGATGAGCGGCGCCAAGATGAGGCACGCCAGCAGGAACACTAGATATATAGCGGAAATGAGTGCACGCTTGTCACTCTTGAGCCAAGTCCACACGGCCGTTCTCCTACCGAGTCCGCGGATCGACAACTCGATAGAGAATGTCGACGATCAGGTTGACAATGATGACCATGGTTGCGGTGACTAACACGATCCCTTGGATGATCGGATAGTCCTTCTGCAGAGTCGCGTGCATGATTTGGCCGCCAAGACCACCCATACCGAAGACCGCCTCGATAACGACCGTGGCACCGAGAAACTGATTGAACACCAGACCGGCGATCGTCAGGGTCGGCACAGCGGAGTTGCGGAACGCATGCCAGACGATTCTCCTCTGTGACAGCCCCTTCGCGTAGAGCGTGCGTACCGAATCGGTTTGCAGTGCAGTGATCATCGCACCGCGCACCTGTCTCCCGATCTCGGCCGCACCCACCACGCCCATCGCCACAGCCGGAAGGATCGAGTAACGAATGGCCTCGGCCGGATCGTCGAAGATGCTCACCGACCCGCTGGCGGGAAGGACCGCGAGGTTGAGCGCAAACACAACAACGAGGATCAGCCCGAGCCAGAAGCTCGGCATGGCGTGCCCTACCGCGAAGGCGGCGCTCGTAACCCGATCTGTCACGCGATTGGCGCGCCAGCCTGCCACGATTCCGCCGACAATGCCGAAAACTAGGGCGAATACGAACGCCAGCAGCACCACCGTGAGGGTGATCGGAACCGTGCGGATCAAGTTTGGAGTGATCGCCTCGCGTGTGAACAGAGATTGGCCCAGGTCACCTTGCAGCACGCCGCCCAGCCAGGATCCGTACTGTTCTACCAGCGGCCGATCCAGGCCCAACTGCTGCCGGATCGCCTCGACCTGTTCCTCGGTCGCGCTCTCACCCGCGATGCTCACGGCTGGATCGCCGGGGATGATCTGGATCAGCATGAACACCAAGATGCTGGCTAAGAGAAGCGTCGGTAGGACGGAAACCATCCGCCTCGCGATCATCCCAACGAACATTCAGCCCTCCCTTTGCCGCGGCGGGCCGACCAGGCCCACCGCGGCGCGCTGATACAACTAGCCTTCGTCGATCCACAGGAAGCTCACATCGGTCTTCCCATAGATCTTCGGCACATATCCCTTAACGCTCGGATCCATCGCCGTCACCCGCGGAGAGAACACCATCGGCAGGAACAGCAGCGAATCCA
This sequence comes from Cumulibacter soli, assembly GCF_004382795.1. NCBI lineage: Bacteria > Bacillati > Actinomycetota > Actinomycetes > Geodermatophilales > Geodermatophilaceae > Cumulibacter > Cumulibacter soli. Next base: position 489,377 of record NZ_SMSG01000002.1, read on the forward strand.
CGAAATACTGCGCGGTCGGCTCGAACGCCTCGACCCGAGCGTCGTCGCCGACTACCTCGTTGCCCGCGTCGATCTTTTCCTGCGCATCGGGCTCGGAGTACTTCCCGCCGTTGAAGTAACCTGTCGGCGACAGCAGATTCTGGTATGTCTGGCTCGGGTCCGGCCGTCCAGTCCACGAGGCGCAGTACAGGTTGAACTTCTGATCCACGTACGCCATTGTCGCGGCCCCGACCTCTTGAATATCGATGGTCAACGAGATTCCGGCTTCCTTCAGGTAGCCCTGAATCAGTTCGAGTTTTCGCTGCTCGCCAGGCCCCGTGTGCGTGATTGCCTCCACCGTGGGATTCTCGATACCCGATTCGGCGACCAGTTGCTTCGCTTTCTCCGGGTCATACTCGTACGGCCATTCCGCGGTCGGATAGGCCCAGTACTCACTAGGGAAGATCGAGCTTGCAACTTCTCCCCCGGCCCCGAACGTGATCGCTTCTTTGAAGCTCTCATAGTCGATGGCATATGCGATCGCTTGCCGAAGCTTGACATTATCGGTCGGCGCCATCGTTGCGTTCATATAGCAACCGTCCGACTGCAGCGTTGACTGCGCATCCACCACAAGTTGCGAGTTCGTGCTGAGTGTCTGCCAAGTCTGCGCGATCATCGACGCCGCGAAGTTCACCTCGCCGCTGGTAATCGAGTTTGTCAAGGTCTGGATGTTGGTTATGAACTTGAATGAGATCTTGTCGAGGTGGACGTCGTCCGCGTTCCAATACTCTTCGTAACGTTCGACTTCCAAGGAATCACCCGGCGCGTGGCTGACAAGTTTGAAGGGGCCGGTGCCCGTTGGCTGCTGGGCGATCGCGTCGTCTCCCTGGTCCGCTACGGTTGGGGAAACCATCATCCCCGAGCGATCCGCGAGGATCAGCGGCAATGAGCTGTCCGGGTGAGCGAGATTGAGTTGGACCGTGTAGTCATCGATGACGTCGACCGATGTGACGGATCCCAGTTCTGCCTTGACATTGGAGATTTCTGACGTCCTCGCCCGATCGAGGTTGTACTTCACAGCCTCCGCGTTGAACGCGGTTCCGTCGTGGAACGTCACGCCTTCCTGGAGTTTGAGCTCAAGCGTCGTTGGATCGAGATACTCGAAGGACTTGGCGAGCCCTGGTTCGGCCTTCATATCGTCGCTGAAGTTCACCAAGCGGTCGTACATCGTGTAGAGCATGTGATGGTCACCGCCCGACCCGCCTCGGATCGGATCGGCCGATGACAGACCAACTATGTAGCCGACCTTCAGCTCACCGCCGTCAACCGGCTCGCCGTAACTGGATGGCAGCTCCTGGGCTGCAACGTCACCGTTACCACTGCCACTCCCACCACCGCACGCCGTCGCCGTAAGCGTCAGGGCGATCGCCGCGGCCGCCGTCGCAAGTCCGCGTCTGCGGGTCAGACCTCGAAGTTTCACTGGTGCCTCCTGGTTCCTCAAGTGCTAGGACTACCGGTTGTGCACGCCGGTGCTATGCGACGTGCGTCGTACCTCTGAGCGCGAGTTCGCCCACGAAATGGCATGAGGCCTCATGTCCGGCCTCGGCCGCGGAGTGGCTTTCCGGTGGTTCGTTGCACAATTCGGTGGCATACCGGCAACGCGTCCGGAACCTGCATCCCGTCGGGGGGTTCAGCGGACTGGGCAACTCGCCCTCGAGCAGGATCTGCTCGCGCTTGCGGTATCGGCTCGGGAGCGCCTGCGGCTCCGCCGAAAGGAGTGCTTCGGTATAGGGGTGCGCCGGCATGTTCACGACGTCTGCCGTGGGCCCACGTTCGATGATTCCGCCGAGATACATCACCGCGATGTCGTTGCAGACTCGTGAGACGACACCGATATCGTGCGAGATGAACAGATAGGCAATGCCAGTGTCTTGTTGCAGGTCGACCAGAAGATTCAGGATGTCGGCTTGTATCGAGACGTCGAGCGCGGAGACCGCTTCATCGCAGATCAATACTTTCGGATCCAGCGCGAGCGCCCGCGCGATATTTACCCGTTGCCGCTGGCCGCCAGATAGATCCCGTGGCTTACGCTCACCCTGGCGCTGCGACAGCCCCACTCTGTCGAGCAGTTCGGCGACGCGCGAAGTCAACGCTCGGCCCTTCAGCCCATGCTGGATTGTCAGCGGCTCCGCAATCGACTTCGCGACTGGCAATCTCGGGTCGAGCGATTCGCTCGGGTCTTGGAACACCATCTGCACTACGCCTCGATGCCTCCGACGCTGCTTGTGCGACATCGACTCGGTGCGCATTCCTGCGATGGTGATCTCGCCCGCCGCGATCGGAGACAGGCCCATGATTGCCCGCGCGAGCGTCGATTTACCCGATCCCGACTCGCCGATAACTCCCAGAGTCTGTCCAGGACTCAGCTCGATGCTGACGTCATTGAGCGCGTGCAGGATCCGATTGCGGCCAAGCTTGAACTCCACCGTCAAGCCGCGCACTGACACGATCGGGTCATCTGCCGACTCGGGTTCGCCCGCTGGCTTGACGACGTTCGCTGGAACGGTCATGCCTTCGCACACTCCTTATCGCGCTCGCCATGATCGACCGCGGTGACTGCCCCCGGCAGGTCTAGTTCGCGTGCAAAATGACACCTCGCCAAGCGTCCCTCAAACGCCTCGAGCTGCGGATGCTCCGCTATACAGACGTCCTGCGCGAACTCGCACCGGGGAGCGAAGCGACACCCCTCAGGCATCTCGTCCAACCCGGGCACGCGCCCCGGAATGCTGGTCATCCGCTCATTCGCCTGGTCAGCACGAGGAATGGCGCCGATCAGGCCGGATGTATACGGATGCTTGGGAGTAGTCAACGTGTCATCTACGTCGGCGACCTCGACTATTTCGCCCGCGTACATGGTGATCACCCGCGAGCACAGTTCAGCGACCACACCGAGGTCGTGGGTGATGAACAGCATCGCGGAGTTGTACTCGCGACTCAGACGACGCAGCAGGTCGAGAATTTGGGCCTGCAACGTAACATCCAGCGCCGTGGTCGGCTCGTCCGCAATGACCACCGATGGATTATCTGCGAGCGCCACCGCGATCATCACCCGCTGGCGCATTCCGCCGGAGAGTTGGTGCGGATAGTCCTTGAACCGGGCTTCCGGCTCGGGGATACCGACGTCCGCAAGGAGCCTGATCGAGCGATCCCGCGCTTCGCTCTTCGAGAGCTTGGTATGAGCTCGAATTGTCTCGACCAACTGACTACCGATGGTGAAAACTGGATCGAGTGCGGTGAGCGAATCCTGGAACACCATTGCGATCTCACGACCGCGGATTGGCGCCCATTCTTTCGGGCTCAGGCCCTGTACTTCTTTGCCGGCGATCTTGACCGAACCGCTCGTCTCAGCGGACGGCAGCAGTCCCATAATCGACAGTCCCGTGACCGTTTTTCCGCTACCGCTCTCGCCCACCAGACCGACGATTTCGCCCGGCTGCAACTCAAAACTCGAATCGCTAACGGCTCGCGCATATGAGTCACCTACCGGGAAGTCCACGCACAGGCCCTGCACCCGCAACGCGGGCCCGCCATGGGTCATTTCTTCCTGCTGGTCAACCATGTCCGGCAACGGCCCTCCCACGTTCCTAGACGACCCCGCAAGAGCCGTGGAACAAACTATGGCCGCGACCGGCGTCACAGAGAACCGGTCAGATCCCTATCTGAACTTCGTAGGGACCCTTCGGGGACCACCGCGAGGGAGTTTCGCCAGCCCGAGCAGGATCTCGTCGCTATGCTCACCCAGTTGGGGCACTGCTCGCGAGCGCGGTGTGCGCGCTAGGCCTACGGTGCCGCCGATCGGCCCGGGAGTGACGACCGTGCCGCCTCCCGGAGCGGTGACCGTGAGCGTCGCGCCGGCATCGACAGCTCGGTCTGCGTACTGCCGCGCGGTCAGGACGGGACCACATGGGATACCAGCATCATCCATGATGCCTATGACTTGCCCAGTGGAGCGGTCGGCGCACCACCGCTCGACAAACTCTTCGGCCTCATCACGGCGCGAGTCGACCATCTCGCGATACGGTATCTCCTCCGCCCAGTCGTCTCGCCCAATTAACTCACTGAACAACCGCCACTTGGCATCACCAATCGGCGCGAGGTACACGACACCATCCGTTGTATGGAATGTATTAGCGAATGCCGTGGCGACGCGATTCCCGGAAGGCTGTGGTTCGGCACCTGATAGGGCGGCATCAAGGAAGTGTGCTGAGCCAGCGGCGTAGGAGTCGAGCATGCTGATATCGACCAGCGATCCCTGTCCGGTCCGCTCCCGCTCGCGCAGTGCGAACATCGCCCCGAGCGCCGCGCTATAGCTGGCGATGTGGTCGGCTACGAAGGCCGACGACAAGGTCGGAGCCTGCCCAGGTTCACCAGTGGACGCCGGGATCCCACTCATCGACTGGATGATCCCGTCGTACGCCCGCCTGTCGGCATCCGGGCTGGTCCGGCCGAATCCCGTTATATGAACGAAAATCAGCCATGGGAACTCTTCCTTGAGTTGTTCGTAGTCCCACCCGAGTTTGGTCGGAACGGCAGCCGAATAGTTGGTCAGGATGATGTCGGACTGAGCGACGAGCGTGTCCATAACCTGCTTGCCCCCGGCAGATTTCAGATCGAGTGTGATCGAACGCTTGCCGCGGTTGTGGCAACTGAAATAGACACTGTCGCCGCGCAGGACCGGCCGGGCCATCCGCGACGAATCCCCTTCGGGGGGCTCGATCTTGATGACGTCGGCCCCACGATCGGCGAGGATCTGTCCGCACTGCGGCCCGGCAATCGCGTGAGTGAGTTCCAGTACTCGGATTCCGGTCAACGCCCCCGGGCTGGGCGGGTCCTCGCTCATCTTTAGGCTTCCGCCTGCGTCGGCGTGCGGTCGAGTTTGTGTTTCTGGATCTTCCCGGTGGTGGTCTTCGGCAGGGCGTCCACGATCACGAACTCCGGCACCTTGTATGGCGCCATGTGCGTGCGCGCCCACTCTCGCAACTCTTGGGGATCCGGTGTCGCTACGGCGCCGGCGACCTCGATGTAGGCGCGGGGGCGCTCGCCGCGTTTGGGATCCGGAACACCCACCACTGCGGCCGCACTGATCGCTGGATGGTCGAACAGCAGCGATTCGATCTCGGTGGGGAAGACGCTCATCCCGTTGACCTTCAGCATCTCCTTATTACGACCGATGTAGCGCAAGCAGCCGTTCTCGAAGAACACACCGCGGTCTCCGGTGCGGAACCAGCCGTCCGCGAACGACGCCGCGGTAGCCTCCGGATTCTGCCAGTACGCGGTCAGCACTGAAGGTGAACGCACCAGAATCTCGCCTTCGGTTCCTACCGGCAGGGTTCGTCCGGTATCGAAGTCGGCGATTTTGATCTCGGTGCCCGGCATCGGCAGCCCGACGAATACTGGCTCGAACCCGAGATCCTCATCGTCCTGCTGGAAGCCGACGACAAAAGTATCTGCCGTGTGGGTCTCGGTCATACCGTAGGCGCCTTCGCGCAACACCGACTGCGAACCGACCCGATCGGCCCAGGCTCGCCGGATCTCGCCGGACAACTTCGTCACGAACGACATCGTTGCCGGAGCCGTGACAGAGCTCAGGTCGTAGTCGTCGAAGTCGTCACGTGCCATCAGATCCAGGTAGTTGTCGACGGTTCCGGACATCGCCGCGGCACTGTACGTCTGAACCGACTTGAGCACCGCCAGCGGATCCCAGCGGGTCAGCAGCACGCAAGTACCGCCGGTGTAGATCGGCGCGATGACCGCAATGTTCTCGCCAGCGATCCAGAAGACCGGCAGGAAGCTCAGCGACGCCTGCGACACCGTGTCGCCGTCGAGCGTCCCGGACAGTCGCACCGTGGTGCTCGACGCCGCTGTGTAGAGCATGTGGCGCTGAGTGTGCTCGACGCCCTTCGGCATGCCCGTCGTGCCGCCGGTGTAGTTCAGCGCCGCGAGCCGGTCCAGGTCGGGCCGCGGGAACCGGCCCGAATGATCCGTAGGCCAGCGCGCAATATCGGCCCATCGGTAATCTGCGCCCTGCGGCGCCGCGTCGGGCGCGGGTCCAAACGGCACCGGTATGTCGGTCCCGGCGTCGGCGTACTCATCGAGGTCCACCATCACGATTTCGCGCAGCGAGCTGCTGCCGCGCACCTCGTCGAGCATCGGGACGTACTCCCGCTGCGCGAACGCGATCACCGCGCCGGAGTCGTTGAGTTCATACGCCAACTCGGCGCGCTGGAACATCGGGTTCACCGGCACCACGACGCCCCCGGCCTTGATCACGCCCCAGAACGCGACGATGTACTGGGGGCAGTTCTGCATCATCATTGCGACGCGGTCCCCCGTCGACACACCCTGCTCGATCAGGAATGACGCGACTGCGGACGTCTCCCGCTCTAGCTGAGCGAAGGTCAGTTCACCGCCGTAGTAGGCGATCGCAGGCTTGTCGCCGATCGTCTCCGCGCGCCAACTCAGGTACTCCGTCAGCGGAACCTCGCCGTGCAGGTAACGCAGAGTCTTCGGCACATCCGCGGGCCAGGCCCTGTCCTGCCGTCGCTTCAAGTCGGCGAGGATCTCCTGCTCGTTCATCACGTCACGCTCCTCCGGTCACCAGGCATCCACGCGTGGCAGATAGCGCGCGTTGGCCCACTTCTTACGCTCCACCGCGCCCAGCGCGGTAATCAGCACCTTGCGGGTGTCGATCGGATCGATCACGTCGTCGATCTCCAAATGCATCGCGGTGTTGATGCCGCCGCCGCGCTCATACATGCTTTCGACCAGTTCTTGGTATCGCGCTTCGCGAGCCTCCGGATCGGCGATCGCCTCAAGTTCCTTGCGGAACCCCAGTCGCACGTAGCCTTCTAAGCCCATTCCGCCGAACTCGCCGGTCGGCCACGCGACCGTGTTGACCGGGGCCCGCATCGAACCGCCGACCATCGCCATCGCGCCCAGCCCATAGCCCTTGCGCAGTACGACCGCGGCCATCGGAACGCTCGCGTTTGCCGCGTGCACGAACATCCGGCTGAAGTGTCGTACGGCGGCAGTCTTCTCCGACTCCGGGCCGACCATGAATCCTGGGGTGTCACACAGAGACACGATCGGCAGCCCGAATGCGTCGCACAACGCGATGTGGCGGGCCGCCTTGTCGGCGCCATCCGAGTCGATCGCGCCGCCGAGCACCCGGGGGTTATTGGCGATCAGTCCCATCGCTCGACCCTCGATCCGAATCAGCGCGGTGACGATGCAGGTACCGAAGTCCGGTCGCAGCTCCATCACCGAGTCCACGTCGGCAAGGAGCGCAATCGCATCGCGGACGTCGTACGCGCGTAGCCGATTTTCCGGGACCACGTGCCGCAGTTCGCGCTGATCGGCTTCCTGCCAATGATCGAGGTCGCCCTGGAAGTACGAGAGGTACTTCTGCGCAGCGTCGATCGCCGCATTCTCGTCGGCGACACGGATATCGACGACGCCGTTCTGTGTCTGCACATCGATCGGACCGATATCGGTCGGCGCGAAGACGCCCAGGCCGCCGCCTTCGATCATTGCCGGACCGCCCATACCGATGTTGCTGTTCTCGGTGGCGATGATGACATCGCAGCAGCCCACAATCGCGGCGTTGCCAGCGAAGCATGGACCGGACACGATGCTGATCAGCGGGACCTTGCCGCTGAGTTCGGCCAGCGCGGTCCACGTGTGCCCGTGCAGTCCGGCTACCTTGGGCGGATCCAGGTCGCCCGGGCGCCCACCGCCGCCTTCGGCGAAGAAGATGACCGGCAGCTGGTTGGCTTTGGCGACGTTCAGTACCCGATCGGTCTTCTGGTGGTTGAAGTAGCCCTGTGTTCCGGCCAGGACCGTGTAGTCATAGGCCAGCACAGCGGTTTTGGCGCGTTCGACATCGAATTGCGCACCGTTCACGTGCCCGACGCCGGTGATCATGCCGTCGGCCGGGGTGTTGTGGATCAAATCATCGAGTTCTCGCCGGCGGCGCTGCGCCGCGATCGCGAGGCCGCCGTACTCCACAAAGGAACCGTCGTCGAGGAGTCGCTCGACGTTCTCGCGCGCGGTATTCAGCCCCTTCGAGTGCCGTTTTTCAACAGCTCTTGGCCGTGCATCATCGGTCAGCAGATGCTTGCGGGCGTTGAGGCGGGCGAGATCGGCGCGGATCTCATCGAGATCGCGCTCGCCCAGGTCGGTGAGGTCCTGGTCCGCTTCGTCATCGACCATCCAGTGCGCGAGTGCCGCGTCGGCCTCGACCACCGCACCCTCTTTTACCGTGATAGCTGCGATCTGGCCGCTGCTTGGTGCGGCGATGACATGCTGCATCTTCATCGCTTCGATCACGACGATGGTCTGCCCACGCTGCACGCGTTCGCCTGGGGCGGCTTCCACGGACACGACCAGGCCACTGATCGGCGACGGGATCGGCTCGGAACCGGCCGGGGCGTCGGCGGCAGTGGACGCGTGCTGAGACGACTCTGCGGGCGTCGTCACCACGGCATGTTCGAGCTCGGCGGCCAGCGGAACGAGGTCTTTGGCGTGCTCGTCGAGGTACTTCGTGCTGACGGACCGATCCTCCAACGCGCCCGAACGAAGCAGGGCTCGCTGTAGCGCGATGTTGCTGGAGACGCCTTCGATCCGAGCGCGCGCGAGCACGTCGTCAGCGAACGCGAGCAGACCGCGTAGATCGACACCTTCGGCGTGCACGATGACCTTCGCCAGCAGCGAATCAAACCTTGGATTGACCGCGTAACCAGAGCTGACCACGGTATCGACGCGGACACCCGGCCCCGACGGTAAGTCGGCGATCGTCACGGTGCCCGGCGAGGGTACGGCGAGGCCGGACTTGATCATCTTCTCCGCGTTGATCCGGATCTGAATGGCCTGCCCGTGCGCCTGCACTTCCGAGCCACCGAGGCCGAGTTCGTCGAGCGTGACGCCGGTGCACGCGCGGATCTGATCGCGCACCAGATCCCGGCCGGTGATCTGCTCGGTCACGGTGTGCTCGACCTGAATCCGCGGATTGACCTCCATGAAGTACCAGGAGTCATCCGGCGCGACCAAGAACTCGACCGTCGCCAGGCCGCGATACTGTACGGCCGCCAACATCCGGATCGCTGCCTGCTGCATCCCGGCACGCGCGCCGTCGTCGATCAGCACCGCCGGCGCGGTCTCGATCAATTTTTGATGGCGCCGTTGCAAGGTGCAGTCACGATCAAGCATGTGCGCCACGGCGCCAGTGCCATCGCCGATAGCCTGCACTTCGACGTGCCGGGCGTTCTCCAGCAGCATCTCGGCGTACACGTCTTCGCGGCCGAATCCTCGCCCGGCTTCGCTGCGTGCTGACGCTACCGCCGACTCGACCTCAGCTGCGTCGCGCACTACCCGCATCCCGCGCCCGCCGCCGCCCGCCGCGGCCTTGATCATGATTGCGCCGGTGCCGTTCAACGACGCGAACAGTTCCTGGATCTCCTGGGTCGAAGAGTTTTCCGAGGTACCCCGCAGCACCGGCACCTCGAGTTCGGTGGCCAGCGCCCGTGCCTGGGACTTGTCCCCGAGGCGCTGCAGCGCGACTGGATCGGGACCGATGAACGTGATGTGCGCATCGATGCAGGCCTGGGCCAACGCCGCGCTCTCGGACAAGAATCCGTATCCCGGATGCACCATCGTCGCACCAACAGACTGCGCCGCGGCCACGACACCGGCAACGTCCAGGTATGCCGCCGGCCCCTCGCCGTTCAGTTCCGCAGCGACATCGCAATCGCGCACATGCGGCGCGCCGGCATCGTCCGCGCTGTAGACGGCGGCGGTGCGTAGACCGAGCAACTTCGCGGTGCGCGCTACTCGGCGCACGATCTCACCGCGGTTGGCGATCAATAGGGTTTGGGGCGTCTGCTCGTCTAAATGCGCGTTCACTCAATGTCCGTTTCATCTCGCGTGCCCTGAGGCACGGCTATCTTGCTGCACTCTAGAGAATGTCGGAGCCGCCGCGCTGGTCGCACGTCGCTTGGTAGGGATATCGCCAGCCGGATTCGGGATCTCCCTCAAGCACACCGCTCGCACTCATGGCCTATTGGTGGTTTCCTGGGCCCGGGCGGCTGTCCGGCAGTCATCGACGTCCGGTCGACCCGATCCGTCCGCGGCGGTGCAGGTCTCACTAAACGCACGGTGCCGAGAGCCCCACCTGGGCTCTCGGCACCGTGCGTTGGCGGTTGACCGACTACGCCGACAGTTCGATCAGCTCGCCGAGCCAGGTGCGGTGCGCGTCCGCGCGGCCCATGCCAATCGAGTCGGCTTTAGCGCGCTTGAGCATCACGTGCGAAGGGTTCTCCCACGTCATGCCCTGGCCACCGTGCATCTGCAGGCATTCCTCGGCAGCCTTCGGCGCGGTCACGGAGGCATGCGCCTTGGCCACTGCAGTGGCGACCGGCAGATCGGGATCGTTCTCCCCCGCGGTCGCCGCGGCATACTTTGCGGCAGCCTGCAACTGTGACACAGACACCGACACGTCGGCCATACGGTGCTTGAGGCCCTGGTACGAGCCAATCAGGCGACCGAACTGGTAACGCTGCTTCATATACGCCACAGCGGTATCCAGCGCATTCTGGGCCACGCCGTACATCTCGGACGACAGCATCGCCGCGCCGATGAGTAGCGCGTGATGGACGGCCCCTACGGCATCACCGCCGAGCGATGTGCCCTGTGCGCCATCGAGCGTGATGTCGGCCAGCTGCCGGGTCATGTCCAGCGACACGGCCGGGGCCACGGTCGCATCTGCGCTCGCGACGGCGTAGAGGCCATCGGCGGCCGGAACGACCAGGACGTCGGCAGCAAGCGCGTCAGCGACAACCGGGATCGAGCCGGTCAGGCGGCCTTCGGAGACCGTGACAGTCGGTGTGAACGGCTTGCCCGGGCCGGCGGAGAACGGAACCGCAAGGGTCGCCGTCTTCTCGCCCGAGGCGATCTCGGAGATCAACTTCTTGTCACCGGCGTGCAGCAAGGCTGCGGTAGCCAGCACAGCGCTGCCGAAGTACGGAACCGGGGCGGTGGCGCGACCTAGTTCGGTCATGACCACCGCTACCTCGCGCCAGCTGGCACCCGCACCGCCGAGCTCCTCGGGCACCGCGAGGCCAGCAAGGCCGAGTTCACCAGCGATCTGCTTCCAGAGTTCGAGGTCAGTCGAGGATTCCTCTTCGGTGCGTGCGAGCACCTGCTGCCATTCGGCGCGCTTGGTCAGCAACCCGCGCAGCGTGGCGGCGAGTTCCTTCTCGTCCTCGGTCTCCAGCAGGGAGTACTGGCCGCCGACGGGGACGTCTGCAGTAGTGGTCATCGGGGCAGGTCCTTCCAGGGAACGTCCTTATCGATGCGCGGCTCCGGCGGCAGGCCGAGCACGCGCTCGCTGATGATGTTGCGCATGATCTCCGACGTACCGCCCTCGATCGACAGGCCGCGCCACCGCAGGTAGCGGAAGCCCGGGATGCGCGACCAGCGCTTGTCGAGGTCCGGACGGCGCATGTCGTAGTTGTCGTAGCGCAGACCGTCGTCGCCCTGGATCTCCAGCTCGAGGCCGGTGAGGCGCTGGGTCAGCGAAGTGAGGCCAAGTTTCACAGCCGATCCCTCAGGACCGGGGGCGCCTACTGCCAGCGACTGGCCCAAGCGGATCTGCGCGATGCGTAGAGCTTCGGCCTCGACCCAATTGCTCAGCAGTGCGTCACGCAGGGCAGGGTCGCGCTGTTCGCTGCTTTCCCAGGTGCGCACGGCTTCACCGATAGCGCCCTCGCCCCGGCGAGCGACCTTGCCACCGATGGCCACGCGCTCGTTCATCAGCGTGGTCTGCGCGACTGCCCAGCCCTGGCCGACTTCACCGAGGCGCTGGTTGTCCGGGATCACCACATCGTCGAGAAAGATCTCGTTGAACTCGGCTTCACCGGTGATCTGCCGCAGCGGGCGCACATCGATACCAGGGGTGTCCATCTTGACCCAGAAGTAGGTCATTCCCCGGTGCTTGACCGCATCCGGGTCGCTGCGAGTGACTAGCAACGCGTACTCGGCGTGGTGCGCCAGGGACGTCCAGACCTTCTGGCCGTTAATCAGCCAGTCGCCATTCTCCTGCTTGACCGCGGACGTGCCGAGACCAGCTAGGTCCGAACCAGCGCCGGGCTCAGAGAACATCTGGCACCAGATGTTCTCACCGGTCCACAGCGGACGCAGCAGTCGCTTGGCGTCTTCTTCGCTGGCAAAGGCAAGTAGCGTCGGCGCGGCCATGCCCAGGCCGATGGCATTCATCCCGGCCTTGTTGTCCGGTGCGCCAGCTTTAGCGAACGCGTCGCTTACATCAGCCTGCAGGGACCGGTCCAGGCCCTTGCCGCCGTACCCCTCCGGATAGTTCACCCACGCCAGACCGGCGTCGTACCGCGCCCGCAAGAACTCCAGCGGCTCAGTGGTCGCCGGATCGTGCGCGGCCAAGAACTCGCGCACCTCCTCAGCGAGCTGAGCGGCCTGAGTCGCGCGGTCAGCGTTCTGGTCCACAGCCATCGCTACCTCCACGATTCGTTTTCTATAATGATCGTTCTACCGGGTGCGCCTGGCTAAGCCAACTCCGACCCGCACTAGAATTTAGTGAGTGAGCACTCAGTCGACTAACGCTACCCCGGTCGTTCGGCAGCGGATCGGCGCGTACGGCGTCCTGACCCGCGAGATCGACGGTCGCCGCGAACTGCTGTTGACCCGTATTTCGCCCACCGATTACGGCGCCGGAATGTGGACCTTGCCCGGTGGCGGAATCGATCATGGTGAGCATCCGGACGACGCCGTCGTGCGTGAGGTCTACGAGGAGACGTCGCTGTCGGTGCGGGTACGGTCGGTCGTCACCGTGACCAGCCTGCACGTCATCGGCAAGAACCGCGCCGGGGTGCTCGAGGATTTCCAGGGCGTCGGCATCATCTACCTCGTCGACGCCGACAGTGACGCCGATCTGGACTCGCTGCGCGTCGTTGAAGAGAACTCCTCCACCGACCTCGTGGAGTGGGTGCCGCTGGATCTGGTGACCGAACGCGAACTCACCAACGTCGCGCGCGCTGCGCTCACGGTGGCCGCAGCCTAGCTACTGCTCGACAGTAACCCTGGAGATGACGCCGAGACGGGCGAATCCCAGCGCGAGCGCAGCAACGTGGTCATCGTCGATACCAAGTCGCAGCTGCGGGATCAATCCGGCGTCCAACGCGTCGTGCATCGCCACCGCAGCGGCAATCTCCACCGCACCTGTGCCGCGCGTGTCGATCGCGCCGACGAAGCTGAGATCGGCCAGAATCCCGTGCTGCGTCGAGTACGCCGCCGCTGCCGTTGGCCGCTCACCCTCGTCCAGCAACACGAATAGGTGCTCGTGCTCGGTGAGGGCCAGACCGCGTACGTCATCCGGGGCGCATCGAGGCAGCAACTCCGCGACGGCTTCAGGGTCTGCGGTCACCTCGGCCTCGGAAAGGCCAGGAGCGCTGAGGTAGTCATCGGCGTACAACAACGCCTCCACACTAGTCCCGCGCGGGCTATGACCCTTGGCGAGATCGAGCAGTCCGGGCACGGAGAGTAGCGCCTCGTCGGTGTACTCGACAGCCTCATCCAGCGCCCACGGTGCGCCGACGAGGACCGTGCGTCCGAGTAACTCGATCGCGACGATCTCGTCACCGTCAGCAATGAGCGTGCGCCGCTGCGCACCCTCGGCGCCACTGAACGCGTCGTCGTCAAGCCCGTACGCCCGGGCCCACGCCATCGCCACGATCGCCTGTGTGTTCTCGTCAACCACAACTGTCACAGTAACGAACCAGGCCCAAAACGCTGAGTGCCGGACCACCGCGGTGGACCGGCACTCAGGGCGTCAATACAGCCGATTACTTCTGGTACGGCGTCTTGTAGTCCTCGGCCTCGGACGACGCGGTCGGCGCCAGCACCTCAACCAGGGAGCCCGGCGCATCAGTATCGACCTGGGCGATCGCGGTAACACGCGTCACCGGCGCACCGGGATCGGAGAAGTCGAGTTCGCCGGTCAGGCCCTTGGTATCGAGCGCAGTGATCTTCTTTCGCGCGTCCATCAGACCCTGACGAGTCATATCGCCGTCTTCGCACGCCTGCTCCAGCACGGCGCCCCATGCGACGCCCGACAGGTAGCCGGTGATGATCGACTGCGACGGAGCGTCTTCGCTACCGCTGGCCTCGTACGCCTCACGCAGCGGCGCGGCCGCATCGCTGCTCCAGACCACATTCGGGGTCTGCAGGTAGAACTCGTCCAGCGCCGGAAGAACCGACGGGTCAGCGATCACACTCGGCTGGAACGACGAGTTGAACCCGAGCAGAGGTACATCCAAACCCTGAGACTGCATCGCTAGGGCTGTGGACGTCAAAGCGGCCGGCGGGACCGCGACGTACACCAGGTCGACGCCCTGGGACTTGAACTTGGTGACGGTCGTCGTCATGTCGGTGTCGGTGGGCGCGATCGGCGCACCGGCCACCTCAATGTCGTGCTGCTCGGCGTACGCCTCGACGCCGGCGAAGGAGTTCTGCCCAGCCTCGTTGTCGAGATAGATCGCGCCGACCTTGTCGCCGTCGGCGATTTTGCCTTCGGACTGCATGTACGCCATGCCGTTGATGGCCTCGACGTCGAACGTCGTCCCCACCGACAGCATGATCTCGCTGTCGAGGTTCACCGAGGCGATCGTCGGGGAGGATCCCATGATCTGGTCACTGATCATCTTCTGCTTCAGGGCGGCGAAGACCGCCGAGCCGATGATCTGGATCAGGCCGACGCTCTCTTCCTTGTTCGCGTCGTACATCGAGACCGCAGTGTCGGCCTTGTAGCCGGTGTCGATCACGTTGAGTTCGATCTGCCGACCACAGATACCGCCGGCCTCGTTTACCTCGTCAACCCAAATCTGGTTGCCGTGCGTGACCAGAACGCCGCCAACCTTGAAGGGGCCCGAGGAGTCGGTCAGCGCACCAAGCGTGATCGTGTCGTCGGTTACGCCATAGTCGGTCTTCAGACCGTCAGCACCCTCGCCGCCGCCACCGTCTCCTGCCTTGGTCGAGCAGGCGGACAACGCCATCGAAGCGGCCAGGCCGAAGCCCACGCCAGCGATGAGTTTCTTGTTCATTCTTGGGGACACTCACATCTCTCTACTACGGGAACGCACACCGCGAACCCGAATATTTGACAGCGGTGTCACCCTAGTTGGATTCCAGGTGAATGTTGCAGGCACAACGATCAATCATTAGGTGACAACACTCACGAGGAGCCGATAGCCATCCGTGACGCCACACAGCCATGATCCTGCAGCCGCGCCAGTCCCCCATCGCGGGCCGTCAAAACCCACGGGCCGGTCTCGGTCACGGCGTACGTGTGCTCGAAATGCGCCGCGCTCGAACCGTCCACCGCCCGTACCGTCCAACCGTCGGCGAGTTCCTCAGTAGCTTCGAAACCGTACATCACCATCGGCTCGATTGCGAACGCCATCCCTGGTGTGAGCCGAGGACCAGAACCGGGCTTGCCGTAATTGAGGATGTGCGGGTCTTGATGCATTTCGGAGCCGATGCCGTGGCCGCCGTACTGCTCGACGATTCCGTACTCGTGTCCGTGCCGCGCGCCCCAACGCTCGATACAGGCCTCGATCGCGTGCGAGATATCCGAGAGCCGCGCTCCAGCTGTTCCGGCGGCGATACCCGCCCACATCGAATCCTCGGTTACTTCCAGCAACCGCTGCTGCTCGTCGGTGACCGGCCCAATACCGAACGTGATGGCGCTATCGCCGTGCCATCCATTCACGATCGCGCCGCAGTCGATAGATACCACGTCACCGGCGGCAAGCTTCTTGTCCGGTCGCGGAATCCCGTGCACGACCTCGTCATTCACCGACGCGCAAATGGACCCGGTGAAGCCGTGGTACCCCAAGAAGGACGGCGTACCACCGCCGTCACGAATGACTGTCTCCGCGATCCGATCCAGATCGAAAGTACTCATGCCGGGGCGGGCCGCCGCGCGGACGGCGTCCAGCGCATCAGCGACGAGTAAGCCCGCCACCCGCATCGCCAGTAACTCGTCGGCGGACTTGACCTGAATCGATCGGCCTCGCGCGCGAGAGATGAACTCGCGCAGGCCGCGCACCGCTTACTCCGAGCGCAGCGCAGTGAGGGCGCGTTCGGTCACCTCGGTGACCTCGCCAACCCCGTCGATGCTGCGCAGCAGTCCTGCCCGGGAGTAGAAATCGACCAGCGGGGCGGTCTGCTCCGCGTACACCTGCAGGCGACGACGGACCGTCTCGGGCTTGTCATCATCACGCTGGGTCTCGACGCCGTCGACGATCGTGACACGCGCCGCCAAGCGTTCGACGATGTGCTCGTCGGGGACGCGAATCTCCAGGACCCGATTCAACGGCTGCCCTGCCTTGTCCAACAGAGTCGCCAACGCTTCAGCCTGGGCCACGGTCCGGGGGAAGCCGTCGAGCAGGTAGCCGTTCGCGGCGTCCGCCTGCGCGAGCCGGTCCTCAACCATCGCGACCGTGACCTCGTCAGGAACGAGGTCTCCGGCGTCCATGTACTTCTTGGCCAACACGCCCAACTCGGTGCCCGCACCTACGTTGGCACGGAAGATGTCCCCCGTTGATATCTGCGGCACGCCGAGTTCGTCGGCGAGAATCGTGGCCTGAGTGCCCTTACCGGCACCGGGCGGGCCGAGGAGAACGATACGCATCAGCGGAGGAACCCTTCATAATTACGTTGCTGCAACTGGCTCTCGATCTGCTTGACCGTCTCCAATGCCACACCCACGAGGATGAGCACGGCCACGCCGCCGACCGGGAAGTTTTGCGCAGATCCCGACGGACCCGCGAGAGAAGTCAACATATTGGGCAAGATCGCCACTACGCCCAGATAGAGCGCGCCAGGCAGCGTGATCCGCGACAGCACGTACTGCAGGTACTCCGCCGTCGGGCGCCCCGGGCGGATGCCCGGGATGAAGCCGCCGTAGCGCTTCATCTCGTCGGCACGCTCCTCCGGGTTGAACGTGATAGCGACGTAGAAGTACGCAAAGAACACGATCAGCGCCAGGTACAGCACGATATGCACCCAACTGGTCATGTTGATGATGTAGTTCTCGAAGAACCGCCGGACCGGTCCGGCCTCTTCCGTACCCATCAATTGGGTAATCAACTGCGGGATGTACAACAGCGACGACGCGAAAATGACCGGGATAACGCCGGCTTGGTTCACCTTCAACGGCAAGTAGGTTGACGTACCGCCGTACATCTTGCGGCCGATCATCTTCTTCGCGTACTGCACTGGGATGCGCCGCTGCGCCTGTTCAACGAATACGACAGTGACGATCACGATCAGCGCGAGCGCAATCATCGACCACAGCAGCACCTGACCCTGGCTGGCGATCGAGGCGCCCTCTGCAGGGATACGCGCGGCGATCGAGGTCGCCATCAGCAAGGACATTCCGTTGCCGATGCCCCTTTCGGTGACCAGCTCACCGAACCACATGATCAGCGTCGCGCCGGCGGTCATCGCGATCACCAGGATCGCGTACTGGAAGATCGAGTCCGGGTTCGCCAAGATCGGGTCCGCGCACTGCAGCAACTGACCCGACCGCGCCAGCGCCACGATGCCGGTCGCCTGCAGAACGGCAAGGGCGATAGTCAGGTAGCGCGTGTACTGCGTGAGCTTGGCCTGACCGCTCTGCCCTTCCTTCTTCAGCAGCGCGAATCGCGGGATGACGACGCCAAGCAGCTGCACGATGATGCTCGCGGTGATGTACGGCATGATGCCGAGCGCGAAGACCGACAACTGCAGCAGAGCACCGCCGGAGAACAGATTCACCAGCGAGTAGATATCGCCCGAGCCGCTGCCCGTCGCATCGTCAACGCACTGCTTGATGTTCCCCAGCAGTACGCCGGGCGCCGGCATCTGGGCGCCGATACGGTAGAGCGCAACGATCGCTAGCGTGAACAGGATCTTGTTGCGGAGGTCGGGCGTCCTGAACGCCGACCCGAACGCTTTGAGCACGCATCCTCCTGCGCTGCGCATCGTTCCCTCTTACAGAGCGATGCTTGGACAACTGCACGGTCAGTCTGTACGGCGCGGTACACGCCGTAAACGCCGATGCGAAAATGTACACGACGCCAGCAACCGACCTTATCTCACCCATGGGGCGCGGCGTACGGCGACACCTCTAGATCACAGCTTCGTGCCCGCGTAGACCGACGAGTTTACGCACTCCGGATCTGCGCGCGAGCGACGTTACCCCGCGGTATGCGCCCCAATGCGCGCATCGATCCCCCACCGGCCGGCGTACTCATGTTGATGCACGCCGCCACACCAGTGTCGATCAGCCACGGCGCGAGGCATCGACAGTCGCCGACAAACGTCGAGGGCCCGTTCGCATCCTGACGAATGCGAACGGGCCCTCGGCCAAGTACTGCTACAGCTCGGTGATGCTGCCGCCCGCGGCAGCGATCTTTTCCTTCGCGGAGCCCGAGAAGGCGTCCGCGGTGATGTCGAGCTTGACGCCGCCGAGTTCCCCGGTGCCGAGGACCTTGACGAGCTGGTTCTTGCGTACGCCGCCACGGGCGACCATATCGGCGACCGTGACCGTTCCACCCTCGGGGAACAGCTCGGCGAGACGATCCAGGTTGATTACCTGGTACGACGTCGCGAAGCGGTTCTTGAAGCCCTTGAGTTTCGGCAGACGCATCTGCAACGGGGTCTGACCACCCTCGAAGCCCAGACGCACGGTGTTGCGCGCGTGCTGGCCCTTCGTGCCGCGGCCCGCGGTCTTACCCTTCGAGCCCTCACCGCGACCGACGCGGGTCTTGCTCTTGTGGGCGCCGGGAGCCGGACGGAGGTGGTGCACCTTGATGGGTGCCCCGGCCTGGGTCTCGTTCTCTTCAGCCATGTCTACTTCACTTCCTCGACGGACACGAGATGCGTGACCGTGTGGACCATGCCGCGGATCTCCGGGCGGTCCTCCTGGACGACGGAATCGTTGATCCGCTTCAGGCCCAGGGCGCGCAGCGTGGCGCGCTGGTTGGGCTTGACGCCGATCTTCGACCGAACCTGAGTGACCTTGATCTGTGCCATTGCCTTACGCTCCCTGGCCGGCGCGCGCCCGCAGCATGCCCGCGGGTGCGACGTCCTCAAGCGGCAAGCCACGACGAGCGGCTACCTCTTCGGGACGAACGAGGCCCTTGAGCGCGGCGACGGTCGCGTGCACGATGTTGATCGGGTTGTCCGAGCCCAGGCTCTTGCTCAGGATGTCGCCGATGCCGGCGCACTCCAGAACGGCACGCACCGGGCCACCGGCGATAACACCGGTACCGGGGCTGGCCGGCTTCAGCATGACGACGCCGGCAGCGGCCTCGCCCTGGATCTGATGCGGAATCGTCGAGGCGATGCGCGGAACCTTGAAGAAGTTCTTCTTGGCTTCCTCGACACCCTTGGCGATCGCGGCCGGAACTTCCTTCGCCTTGCCGTATCCGACGCCGACGGTGCCGTCACCGTCACCGACGACGACGAGCGCGGTGAAGCTGAACCGGCGTCCACCCTTAACTACCTTGGCGACTCGGTTGACCTTGATGACTCGCTCGAGGTGGTTCGACTTCTCCGCCTGAGCCTGGTTATTGCGGCCGCCTTCGCGACGGTCCCGGCGCTCGCCGCCGGTGCCGCCGCCGCGACGCTGCTGTCCTGGCATTAGATGCTCTCCTTGACCGAAAGTGTGAAGGTCTGCATTAGAAGTCGAGCCCCCCGGAACGCGCAGCATCAGCCAGCGCGGCAATGCGGCCGTGGTACTGGTTACCGGCGCGGTCGAACACAACCGCGCTGATACCGGCGTCCTTGGCGCGGGCTGCTACGAGCTCGCCGACCTTCTTCGAGACGGCGGTCTTGTCGCCACCAGCTGCGCGGACATCGGCCTCCATCGAGGTGGCCGAGACCAGGGTGCGACCGACCGAATCGTCGACGATCTGCGCGACGACGTGGCGCGCGGAACGGGTGACGACCAGGCGCGGACGAGCCGCGGTGCCGGCGATCTTCTTGCGCAGACGGAAGTGGCGACGTGCCTTCGAGTTGCGACGCTGCTGCGCCACACCGCGGCCACCGGTACGTGCGATAGCGGACGATGCCATTACTTACCCTGCTTTCCGACCTTGCGGCGAACCTGCTCGCCCGCGTACCGAATGCCCTTGCCCTTGTACGGCTCAGGCTTACGCAGCTTGCGAATGTTCGCGGCGACCTCGCCGACCTTCTGCTTGTCGATGCCGATCACCGAGAACTTCGTCGGCGACTCGACCTTGAACGTGATGCCCTCCGGCGGCTCGATGACGACCGGGTGCGAGAAACCGAGCGAGAAGTCGAGGGCGCTGCCCTTGGCAACCACGCGATAACCGACGCCGACGATCTCGAGCTGCTTTTCGTAGCCCTCGCTAACGCCAACGACCATGTTGCGGATCAGGGTGCGCGACAGCCCGTGACGCGAGCGCGAATCACGCTCGTCGTTCGGACGATTCACTACTACCTGGCCCTCATCGTTACGAGAGATCGTGATCGGCGAAACGACCGAATGCTTCAGTTCGCCCTTGGGACCCTTGACGGTGATGTTCTGGCCCTCGATCGTGACGTCGACGCCACTGGGGACCGGAACGGGGAGACGACCAATTCGTGACATGGTTACCCTCCCTTACCAGACGTAGGCGAGGACTTCGCCGCCCACGCGCTGACGAGTTGCCTGACGGTCGGTCAGCAGACCGGACGACGTCGAGATGATTGCGATACCCAGGCCACCGAGCACCCGCGGCAACTCGGTCGAGCGTGCGTATACGCGCAGGCCCGGCTTCGAGATGCGGCGTACGCCGGCGATGGAGCGCTCGCGGTTCGGGCCGTACTTCAGCTCGATCTGCAGCACCTTGCCCTTATCGCCATCGACGACCTCGTAGGAGGCGATGTAACCCTCCTGCTTGAGGATTTCGGCGATGTGGGTCTTCAGTTTGCTGTGCGGCATAGCCACCTCATCGTGGAACGCCGAGTTGGCGTTGCGCACGCGGGTAAGCATATCGGCGATCGGATCAGTCATCGTCATTACAGATCGCCGCCCTTCGTGTTCATCATGAGTGTGTATTTACCCTTCTCGCCGCGGTTCCGCAGAACCGGCCTGCGGCGAAGATATTGGTGAGTTACCAGCTGGACTTCGTGACACCGGGAAGCTCGCCCGCGTGCGCCATCTCCCGAAGGCAGATGCGGCACAGGCCGAACTTGCGGTACACCGAATGCGGGCGACCGCACTTGTTGCACCGGGTGTAGGCGCGCACAGCAAACTTCGGCTTGCGGTTCGCCTTGTTGATCAGGGCCTTCTTAGCCATGGCTTAGTCCTCCTTGAACGGGAAGCCGAGTGCCTTGAGCAAAGCCCGTCCCTCATCGTCGGTCTTGGCGGTAGTCACGACCGTGATGTCCATACCGCGGACGCGGTCGATCTTGTCGATATCGATCTCGTGGAACATCGACTGCTCGTTGAGGCCGAAGGTGTAGTTGCCACTGCCGTCGAACTGCTTGCCCGACAAACCACGGAAGTCACGGATACGCGGCAGCGCGAGGCTCAGCGTGCGGTCCAGGAACTCCCACATGCGGGTGCCGCGCAGGGTCACCTTCGCACCGATGGGCTGGCCCTCACGCAGCTTGAACTGCGCGATCGACTTGGTGGCGCGACGCAGCTGCGGCTTCTGCCCGGTGATCGCGGTGAGGTCCCGAAGGGCCCCGTCGATCAGCTTGGCGTCCTTCGCGGCGTCACCGACACCCATGTTGACGACGACCTTCACCACGCGCGGGATCTGCATGGGGTTGCCGTACTTGAACTCTTCGTTCAGCGCGGGCGCGATCTCGTCCTGGTAACGAGTCTTCAGCCGAGCGACGATGCGCTCGCCAGTCTCAGTAGTCATCTCTTACAGGTCCTTGTCCTTGCCGGTGGCGCGCTTGGAGATGCGCACGTTGCGGCCGTCCTCGTCCTTGCGGTAACCGACGCGGGTGGCCTTGCCTTCCTTGTCGATGACCATGACGTTGCTGACGTGGATCGCAGCCTCCTGGGTGACGATGCCACCCTCCTGCGAGCCGCGCTGGCTGGCCTGCATCTTGGTGTGACGCTTGACCCGGCCAATGCCTTCGACGATCACGCGCTCGCGCTCTGGGAACGCAGCGATGACCTTGCCCTTAGCACCCTTGTCCTTGCCCGAGATGACCAGAACGGTGTCGCCCTTCTTGACCTTCACGGTTACAGCACCTCCGGCGCGAGCGAGATGATCTTCATGTACTTCTTGTCGCGCAGTTCGCGGCCCACGGGGCCGAAGATGCGCGTTCCGCGAGGTTCGCCGTCCTGCTTGATCAGCACAGCGGCGTTCTCGTCGAACTTGATGTACGAGCCGTCCGGACGACGCTTCTCCTTGACGGTGCGCACGATGACGCACTTGACGACGTCACCCTTCTTCACACCGGCGCCGGGGATGGCCTCCTTGACGGTGGCGACGATGATGTCACCGATACCGGCATAGCGACGGCCCGAGCCACCGAGGACCCTGATGCACAGGACCTCTCGGGCTCCGGTGTTGTCGGCGACACGAAGTCGCGACTCCTGCTGAATCACTTCTACTCCCAGTTGTCTGCTGGTTCTCGTCTAAGACGAGCCTGGCCGAACGGATTGGATGGATGGCCACCGCGGACGGCGGCCGGGGCGCACCAGGTACTAGCGCGCCTTCTCGATGATCTCGACCAGACGCCAGCGCTTGGTAGCACTGAGCGGGCGGGTCTCCATCACGCTCACGCGGTCGCCGATGCCGGCGTCGTTGTTCTCGTCATGAACCTTCAGACGCTCGCTGCGGCTCATGACCTTGCCGTAGAGCGCGTGCTTCACGCGATCCTCGACCTGAACCACGATCGTCTTGTTCATCTTGTCGCTGACAACGAGTCCGCTACGCACCTTGCGGTAGTTGCGCTCGCCGTCCGTTACTGCTTGTTCAGACATGCTTACTTCTCGCTGCTCTCGCTCGGTGCCGCCGCGAGGCCCAGCTCACGCTCGCGCAGGATCGAGTAGATCCGGGCGATATCGCTGCGCACGGCCTTCAGGCGCTTGTGGTTGTCAAGTTGGCCGGTCGCGACCTGGAAACGAAGGTTGAACAGCTCTTCCTTCGACTCGCGCAGGCGAGTCTCGAGCTCGTCATCCTCAAGCTCACGCAGATCCGACGGCGAAGTTCCGACTGCCATTAGAACTCACTATCCCGCTTCACGATTCGGCACTTCATCGGGAGCTTGTGGATCGCGCGGCGAAGTGCCTCGCGCGCGGTCTGCTCATTGGGGTACGTCATCTCGAACAGCACGCGGCCCGGCTTCACGTTGGCCACCCACCACTCCGGCGAACCCTTACCCGAACCCATGCGGGTTTCTGCGGGCTTCTTGGTCAGCGGGCGGTCCGGGAAGATGTTGATCCACACCTTGCCACCACGGCGAATGTGCCGGTTGATGGCGATACGCGCAGCCTCAATCTGACGGTTCGTGACGTACGCCGGCTCGAGAGCCTGAATGCCGTAGTCACCGAACGTGACACGGGTGCCACCGGAAGCAGTGCCCGTACGCGACGGGTGGTGCTGCTTGCGGTGCTTGACCCTACGTGGGATAAGCATTGCTACGCGTCCTTCTCGGTCTCTGCTGCCGGAGCCTGCACGGCCTCGGCCACCGGCTGCGTCGCTGCGGCCTCGACGGCCTCAGGAGCAACCTGCTCGGTGGTGTTCGATTCGGTCTCGCCGGAGCTCGCCTTCGCCGCGGCGCGGCCGGCCTCGGTCGTGGTGCCGGTGGTGCCCGACGAACCCGAACGACGTCCGCGACGCTCCGGACGGTTGCGACGGTGCTCGCGCAACGCGGCCTCGGCCGCATCCCGCTCCGCCTTGCTCTGCGTCACATCGCCCTTGTAGATCCAGACCTTCACACCGATGCGGCCGAAGGTGGTACGGGCCTCGTACAGCCCGTAGTCGATGTTGGCGCGCAGCGTGTGCAGCGGCACTCGACCCTCGCGGTAGAACTCCGAGCGCGACATTTCGGCGCCGCCCAGACGACCGGAGCACTGGATCCGGATGCCCTTGACGTTCGGCGAACGCATCGCCGACTGCTGCGCCTTGCGCATCGCGCGGCGGAACGCCACGCGGCTGGAGAGCTGCTCGGCAACGCCCTGAGCGACGAGCTGCGCATCCGACTCGGGGTTCTTGACCTCGAGGATGTTCAGCTGGACCTGCTTGGCGGTGAGCTTCTCCAACTCACCGCGAAGGCGCTCGGCCTCGGCGCCACGGCGACCGATGACGATGCCCGGGCGAGCAGTGTGGATGTCGACGCGGACACGGTCGCGGGTGCGCTCGATGTCTACGCGGGAGATACCGGCGCGCTCCATGCCCGTGGTCATGAGCTTACGGATCGCGACGTCTTCCTTGACGTAGTCGGCGTACTGCTTGTCAGCGAACCAACGGCTCTTCCACTCGGTGGTGATACCGAGTCGGAAGCCGTGTGGGTTGACCTTCTGTCCCACTAGCGGACACTCCCCTTATTCGAAGGCTTCGAGGCGAGCGGCGCGACCTCGATCGTGATGTGGCTGGTGCGCTTACGGATGCGGAACGCACGGCCCTGGGCGCGCGGCCGGAAACGCTTCATGGTCGGCCCCTCGTCGACGTACGCCCGATGCACGATGAGCGTGTCGGCGTCGAGGTTGTGGTTCTGCTCGGCATTGGCAATCGCGCTGGCCAGAACCTTGTACACCGGCTCACTTGCCGACTGAGGAGCGAACTGAAGCAGGGTGAGTGCTTCCGCCGTCGGCAGATCCCGGATCAGGTCAATGACACGACGCGCCTTCATCGGCGTGACGCGCACATGCTTTGCACGCGCGCGGACGACCTGAAGGTCGTCGCCTGCGGTGGCAGTCATTCGCTTAGTCCCCTTGATTTCTCTACTGAATGCTTAGTTGTGTGGCCTTAGCCGCGACGCGACCTGCGGTCGTCCTTGATGTGCCCCTTGAAGGTGCGCGTAGGAGCGAACTCGCCGAGCTTGTGGCCGACCATGGATTCGGAGATGAAGACCGGGACGTGCTTGCGGCCATCGTGCACGGCGAACGTGTGCCCGAGCATGTCGGGAATGATCGTCGAACGGCGCGACCAGGTCTTGATGACGTTCTTGGTGTTCTTCTCGTTCTGGGCGTCGACCTTCTTCAGCAGGTGATCGTCGACGAAGTAGCCCTTCTTGACCGAACGTGGCATGTCTTATTCCTTAACGCTTCTTGCCGGTACGGCGACGACGGACGATCATCTGATCGCTTGGCTTGCGGCGACGGGTGCGGCCCTCGGGCTTACCGTTCGGGTTGACCGGGTGACGACCACCGGAGGTCTTACCCTCGCCACCACCGTGCGGGTGGTCGACCGGGTTCATGACAACACCGCGCACCGTGGGGCGCTTGCCCTTCCAGCGCATACGGCCGGCCTTGCCCCAGTTGATGTTCGAGTGTTCGGAGTTGCCGACCTCGCCGACCGACGCGCGGCAGCGGGCATCGACGTTACGGATCTCGCCGGACGGCATACGCAACTGCGCGTACGGGCCGTCCTTCGCGACGAGCTGCACGGAGGCGCCGGCCGAACGAGCGATCTTCGCGCCGCCGCCAGGACGGAGCTCGATCGCGTGCACGACGGTACCGGTCGGGATGTTGCGCAGGGGAAGGTTGTTACCCGGCTTGATGTCAGCTCCGACGCCGGACTCGACGGTTGCTCCCTGTGCCAGGCGCACCGGCGCCAAGATGTAGCGCTTCTCGCCGTCTGCGTAGTGCAGCAGAGCGATGCGAGCGGTGCGGTTGGGGTCGTACTCAATGTGTGCGACCTTGGCTGGGATGCCGTCTTTGTCCGCGCGGCGGAAGTCGATCAGTCGGTAAGCACGCTTGTGCCCACCACCCTGGTGACGGGTGGTGATCTTCCCATGAGCGTTGCGGCCACCCTTGTTGTGCAGCGGGCGCACCAGCGACTTCTCCGGGGTGCTGCGGGTGATCTCTGCGAAATCAGAGACGCTCGACCCGCGACGACCCGGAGTCGTCGGCTTGTACTTGCGGATGCTCATTGTGGTTTACCTATCTCGCTTCTTTGTTCGTTAGTTGCGGTCGGCGTTAGCTGACCGAGCCACCGAAGATCTCGATGCGATCGCCCTCGGCGACAGTCACGATGGCGCGCTTGGTGTCCTTGCGCTTACCCACGCCATAACGCGTGCGCTTGCGCTTGCCCTGGCGGTTGATCGTGTTGACGGCGAGAACCTTTACATCAAAGATCTGCTCGACAGCGATCTTGATCTGGGTCTTGTTGGCGTCCGGGCGGATGAGGAAGGTGTACTTGTTCTCCTCGATCAGTCCGTAGCTCTTCTCCGAGATGACCGGAGCGAGCAGTACGTCGCGTGGGTCGGCAGCCATGCCTACTTCTCCTCTTCGGTGCCCGCGCCGGCGGCCTGAGCCTCGGCGACAGCCACATCATCGACCGGGATCTCCACGGTGGTCTTGCGACCGCCCGCGAGGAACTCGTCCAGTCCCGCCTGGGTGAAGACGACCACGTCGGAAACCAGGACGTCGTACGTGTTGAGCTGATCGGCCACCAGCAGGTGGACGTTCGGCAGGTTGCGCAGTGCGACCCAGCCGGCCAGATCCTCGCGGTCGAGCACAACCAGAACGCGCTTGCGGCGGTTCGTGGCGATCTCGGTCGCGGAGGTCAAGACAGCCAGCGCGTCCTTGGTGCGGACGTTCTCGCCGTCCGAGAACTGCGAAACGACCTTGACCAGGCCAGCGCGGGCGCGGTCCGAGAGGGCTCCGCGCAGAGCGGCGGCCTTCATCTTCTTGGGGGTGCGCTGCGAGTAATCACGCGGCACCGGGCCGTGCACAATGCCACCGCCGGCGAACTGCGGCGAACGGGTCGAACCCTGGCGGGCGCGACCGGTGCCCTTCTGGCGGTATGGCTTAGCCCCACCGCCGGAGACCTCGCCGCGGCCCTTGGTCTTGTGCGTGCCCTGACGCTTTGCAGCGAGCTGAGCGACGACGACCTGGTGCATCAGCGAGATGTTTGCCTGGGCGTCGAAGACGTCGGCGGGAAGGTCGACCGAACCGGCCTTCTTGCCCTCGGCGTCGAGTACGTCAACGGTCAGGTTGGTCATTACTGGGCACCACCTTTAGCGGCGTTCTTCACGGAGTTGCGGACGTAGACAACGCCCTTGGCGTTGCCCGGAATTGCGCCCTTGATCAGCAACAGGCCACGCTCGGCGTCCACCCGCACGACCTTGAGGCCGGTGGTGGTGACGCGATCGTTGCCCATCCGGCCGGCCATACGCAGGCCCTTGAAGACGCGACCCGGAGTGGCGCAGCCACCGATCGAGCCCGGCTTGCGGTGGTTGCGGTGCGCGCCGTGCGAAGCGGAGACACCGGCGAACCCGTGACGCTTCATAACGCCCGCGTAGCCTTTGCCCTTGCTCGTTCCGGTGACGTCGACCTCGCTGCCGGCAGTGAAGATGTCCAGGGTGATTTCCTGGCCAACCTCGTACGACGGCGCGTCGTCGGTGCGGATCTCGGCGATGTGACGGCGAGGCGAGACACCGGCCTTGGCGAAGTGGCCCTTGTCAGGACGGTTCACCTTGCGCGGGTCGATTTCGCCGTAGCCGATCTGGATGGCGGAGTAGCCGTCGACCTCGGGCTTGCGGACCTGGGTCACGACGCACGGGCCGGCCTTGACGACGGTCACCGGAATCATCCGGTTGTTGTCATCGAAGACCTGGGTCATGCCCAGCTTCGTGCCAAGGACGCCGCTCTCGTTGCGGCTGTACTTGCTGGTCATCTGCTTGCTATCCCTACTGATTTCAGGTTGCTACTGCTTCATGCTCTCGCCGGCTATGCACCGGCGGCGGCAACTACTGGATGTTGACGTCGACGCTGGCCGGCAGGTCGATACGCATGAGTGCGTCAACCGTCTTCGGAGTGGGGTCGAGGATGTCGATCAGGCGCTTGTGGGTGCGCATCTCGAAGTGCTCGCGCGAATCTTTGTACTTGTGCGGCGAGCGGATGACGCAGTACACGTTCTTCTCAGTGGGCAGCGGCACCGGGCCAACAACGCGAGCACCGGTGCGAGTCACCGTCTCGACGATCTTGCGCGCGGACGCGTCGATCGCTTCGTGGTCGTAGGCCTTAAGCCGGATGCGGATCTTCTGTCCCGCCACGCTTGCCGTCCTTTTCGTCTGCCTCGGTGTTGGGTAGCCGAGGTATGAGCTGATTGCTTCTGTTGTCTTAACTGGGCGGATGCGTCGTCCACGTCGTGGTCGACCGCACCTTCGGCCCGTCAGAGGCGCATGCCGGCACCCATGCGGGTGCTCATGCAGGCGAGATCGAGATCTTCGCTGCCACTGTGAACGTGTCTGAAGTGCTCCGGTCCACGCACCCGGGCGTGTCGCCTAGGCGCGGTCTATTCCGCGGAATAATCTGCGGTATCGGACCGAATGCGCTCGCGTAGAGCGCCGTGCGGTGATGCGACGTGGCCGTCTCATCTGCTGCCGACTCGAGCAGCACGCAGGACGCGCTCCCCAAAAGGCAACCGTTCAAGTATGCCCTACCGATTCATCGGGCACAAATGGGCCGAGAACTTCTTCTCGTGAACCCGGTCACGAGCCTCGCCTGATCAGCCGACTTCGCGAGTTCGTATGGCGCTGCGGCTCAGTCCATCGACCGCGCTGGAGCTCAGTCCGTCGAAGCGCTGCGACTCGATCGGCTTCCGGCGCCGGGGCTCAGTCCGCCAGCGGCGCTGCGACTCGATCGGCTTCCGGCGCCGGGGCTCAGTCCGCCAGCGGCGCTGCGACTCGATCGGCTTCCGGCGCTGTGGCTCATTCCGCCGGCGGCGCTGCGTCTCGATCGGTTTCCGGCGCGCCGTACGGCCAGGACCTTGCGACGTTCGTGGCCGCTGGCTGGCGTCCCGCTGCGGATTTGCCGTTCTTCGACCGAGGGCAGCCGCTATTCGCCGTGGAGGCACGACGCATCGTCCCGGCTCAGCGTCGCGCTTCCGCCGGCAGCGAACCCAACTGTTTCCAAAAACGCAGCGAAAACGGCTAGGCATCGCTCTGTGCGCGATGCCTCGTCGATTTCGCTGCGTCTTTTGCGGAAGGTCGCCGCTCGGCCCGGTCGTGCAGGAGATCGCCACACGGGCCGGTATCGCTGACGGTCGCCAGAAGTCCGATCTTGCGAAAGGGCACCGCATGGCCAGGTTTTGTGGAAGGAGGCCATGCGGGCTGGCGAACGGAGGCAGGGACACCGGTGCCGCCTCGGCGAATCGCGGAGGTCTCGGCGCGGCCGACCGGCCGGTTGCAGCCTCGCGGACGGACTGATTAACAAGCCATGCGTCAGCGGTATGGCCGCTAGGATCACGCAGCATCAGCGACCGGCCTCGCGGCCGCTGCTTCACATTGGAGAAAACTCGTGGCAGACAACCGGAGTGCTGATGGACGGCATGACGACGCGCTAAGTCGCCGAATAGCGCGACTCGAGGGCCAAGTTTCACACCTGCGACAGCAGGCGTTGCAGCTGCAGTTCGTTCTCCTCACCGCGAGCGCGGTACTCGCGTTATTCGGGATCGCGGTGGGGTTGTTCTTGCCTTTCGTCCGGTCCGTTGGCGGCGCGGACGGTGACTCGATCACCCTGCTGCCCGCGATCTTCGCGTTGGCCGACGCTGGCGGTGGCCCCTTCGAAACGCAGGCGATCATTGTCGCGGTGCTCGTCGGGATACTCGCGCTCGCGGCTCTCCTCACGGCGGTTGCGATCGCCTGCCTCGCCGAGCACCCCACCGTCGGCCGAATCAAGTTCGCATCGATCAGCGGTGGCATTCTCATCCTCGGTTGCGCCGGGGCATGGCTGCTGGTGGCGGTGCTCGCCGGGCGCTCGGACGACCTGAGCGCCTTCTCCCCCGCGACACTTTCGATCACGATCGGAGCGGCACTGACGCTGGTGTGCGTTCACCTGGCCCGGACCTACCACGATGAGAAACACGCCGCCTGAGACGCGGCCGATGCAGGCCCATGCTCCGCGGGATCTCGCGTCAACTTTGACTCCGGTGCAGCGTTACCGGATGCCTATCCTTCCTGCGCGGAGCCTCGCGTCAACTCCGACTCCGGTGCAGCGTTACCGGGATGCCCATCGTTCCTACTTCCTACGCGAGGCCTCACGCCGACTCGGCGTTACCGGTTGCGCGGCCTTCCTGCGCCAGGCCTCGTCCAACGGCGGGGCGGGGCGCTGCTCGGCACGCTCGGCGGCACTCACGAACGCGCTAAGCGCTCAGCAGCGCGTTGCGCAACTGTGTTGACACCGCCTGTTGGTAACGAGTCAGCACGAGACGGACGACGGCGTCGTCCGACCCGAGCGGAGCGCTGAGGAGATCGGCGCCGCAACCCGCAAGCCGACTGTGGAAGTGCCCCGGCCCGATGAGGTAGGACGCAATCGCCACACGCCGTGCCTGCGTCCGTAACGTAGCGACCGCATCGGTGACGCTCGGCGTCGCCGACGCGCCGTAGCCGACCGAGACCGGACCTGGCCACCGCTCACGCAACATCTGCGCCGTACGCACAGCATCGACTGCGGCCTCAGCGCGGCTCGACCCCGCAGCGGCAAGGACGACGCCGTCATCTGGCCTGGCCCCCGCCTCGACCAAACGGCGCACCAATAGATCGGCCAGCAGCGGGTCCGGCCCTAAGGCCGGCGCGGCGGCCCCACCCGCAGCGGCACCCGGCGGCATACCACCCTCTGGCCACCCTCCGACGCCGTCCGCCGTCTGCAACGCCGCCGGGATATCGACGAGCACGTGATGCCCGGCGGACAACAACAACGGCACAACGACAAACTCTCGCCCTGAAATCGCGAGGTCGGCCGTCACCTCGGCGATGTGCGGTGCCTGCACATCGACGTATCCGAGACGGACGTCGATACCTTCAGCCGCGACGCTGCGCGCGATCTCTCGAACAACTCGCGCGCCGGCGGCGTCACGCGTACCGTGCGCGCACAGCACCAGGGTCGGCTCGGGGCGGTCGCCCGCCAGGGTGACCGGGCGCGGCGGCGCTACGGACGGCCGAGAACTCCCTCGATCTGCGACGTCTGTACTCACTAGGTCCTACTCCTTCGTCCATCCTTCGTCCCTCGTCCCATCCACGACCGGGGTTGCCATCGGCCAGCCCACGCTCCTGCGACAACCGGGGCTGCCACCCGCCGATCCCCCACTCCATCGACAACCGCGGGTTGCCCCCGCCGATCCCCTCGCTGCATCGACGACTGGGGTTACCGCCACTGATCCCCACGCTCCGTCGACGGCGGGTGACACGCGATCCGGTCGGCCCCATCCTCGAGACTTCCGCGCACAGCTAGCTCCTTGCTCCAGGCAGACGCCTCACCCAGCCAGCGCGGCTACGTGTCGTCGCGCTGTTGGACTTGAAGTCGGTACCCGCGTTTGATCACGGTCGCGATCAGATCGCGCCCCGGTAACGTCTCGCGCAATCGACCAATCGCCACCTCGAGCGCGTGCGGTGACACCGTCTCCCCCGGCATCACCCGCACCAGTTCATCGCGGCCCACTACCGCACCGTCCGCCTCGGCCAATCGGCGCAGCAGGGACAATCCCGTCGGCGATAACGCCAGCACCTCGTCGTCCAGGACGGCCGCCGACCGCAGCAGATGCAGCGAGCCCGCCGCGGTCTGCACCCGAAGTCCTCGTTGATCATCGAGTTCGTGCAGTAGCGCACGCACCAGGGCACCGAGCCGAAACCGGTCGGGCACCAGCGGCACGATGCCGACGTTGCGCAACGGCGCCGCGGTCGTCGTACCCACGGCCGCGGCCAGCACTGGCCCGCTCGGTCCGAACACTTCACAAACCTCCTCGAGTACGTCGATCCGGTCGGCTACCGACAAGAACTCACGGGCCGCGGGGGCCGACGTGAAGACCACCGCGTCGTACTCACCGTCAGCCACCTTGCGGACGGCGGCGCTCGCCTCATCGATGTCCTCCGGCCGACCCCAGCGGTACACAACCAGCGGTACGACGTCGGCGCCGGCGGCGATGAAGTCGGCATCGAGCCCGTCGGCTCCCGCACCGTGATGCTGGATTGCAATTCGCCGCCCTGCGACGCCTTCGGACAGCAGCAGGTCGCGGATCTCGCCGTGCGTTTCCGACTCGGCGACCCAGTCGGGCACCAGTCCAACCGACTGAGCGGCCCCGTGCGCTTTCGGACCGCGCACGATCAACCGGACCTCGCGCAGCGTGTCCAACAGTTGGTCGGCGACTCCCGCGCCGTCCGCCGCTTCGATCCAGCCGCGCAGCCCGATTCCGGTCGTGATCACCACGACGTCCGGCCGCTCCTCAATCAAGTCCAGCGTGGCAGTCAGCAGTGCGTGATCGTTCGCGTGCTGTACCACTGACAGCATCGGCGCGTGATCGACGCTGGCGCCGCGTCGCTGTAGGGCGGCAGCAAGTTCGGCGGCGCGCCGTTGCGCGGTCACCAGTACCCGCCTGCCGACGAGACGCCGAGGTGAGGTCATCGTGCTCACGCCGACACCGCCATCTGCGCGGTCACCTGAGCGAGGGCGTCGTCCGCCACGGCGTTGACGACGTCCCCGATCACGATGGTCGCCGGATTCTCCAGGCCAATCCGGGCGACGTCGTCGGCGATTGTGGACAGCTTCGAGCGGATTGATCGCTGCCGAGAGGTCCACGCGCGCTCCACAACCGCCGTTGGCCGATCTGGCGACATGCCGGCGCGCACCAGCGCCGCGGACAGTTCGCGCAGCCGCGCAACGCCCATCAGCACCACGATCGTGTGTGGCCAGCGGACTAGTAGGTCGACCTCGAGCTCATCGTGGCCGGAGATGACCAGGACGCCGGCCGCCACACCACGGTGAGTCACCGGTACTGCGGCCGCGGCCGGTGCGGCGATGGCGTTCGAGACCCCTGGGATGACCTCTACCTGTACGCCGGCCGCCACGCAAGCGGCGTACTCCTCACCGCCGCGACCCAGCACAAACGGATCCCCGCCCTTCAGCCGGGCGACCCGCTGCCCTGTGAGGGCACGCTCGACGAGGATCCGATTTATCTCCTCCTGCGGCACCGGGTGGTGGTACGGGCGCTTCCCGACGGGGACGATCTGCGCGCGTACGCCGATCTCGTGCAGGAAATCGGTCGGCCCGAGCCTGTCGGCGACGACGACGTCGGCGGCCAGCAGTTCGTCACGACCGCGAACGGTCAGCAGTCCCGGGTCTCCTGGTCCTCCGCCAATGAGTACAACTCTCCCTCGCTCACTCATCACGGCACCCCGTCGGCTCAGCCACGCATCGGCCTACTTCGATATTTCCGTCACGGGACCGCACCTCCCAGGACCCGAGTGTCACACCAGGTTCGCTCAGGCAAGACCCGTCGCGGAGGTCGAAGACCTGCTTGTACATCGGGGACGCGACGGTCGGCACCCGGACTCCATCGATTGTCGTCGATCCAACCAGGCCTCGGGCGATCACGTTAGCCCCACCGAATGGATCACGGTGACCCACGCAGTACAGCGTCCCGTCGCTCATCCGCACGATCGCGACCTGACCTTCGGCCAGCAACGCGGCCACACCACGCTCGGTCGGTAACCCCTCATCGCGGCAGACCGCTCGCCACGTCGAGGGCGCATCAACATTCATCACGACACACCTCCGCCAGAAACGGGAATCCGAGGACCACTAATCAACACCGGTCGCTGGTGCGGATCGACAGGTCGGATCTGCGAACGCTCGTCGATGTACGCCAAATCCGGGTCCGGAACATCCGGCGCATTCACGAACGACGTGAATTGGGAGAGTTTCGCCGGATCGGTAAGCACATCGCGCCACTCATCGGAGTAGCTGGCCACGTGCCGGGCCATCGCGGCATCCAGGTCCGCGGCGATCCCCAGCGAGTCGTCAATGACGACCGAACGCAGATGCTCCAGTCCGCCTTCGAGGTTTTCCAGCCATGCGGCGGTGCGTTGCAGCCGGTCAGCGGTGCGGATGTAGTACATGAAGAACCGATCGATGGTGCGAATCAGCGATTCATCGTCAAGATCCTCAACCAGTAGTTGGGCGTGTCGGGGCGTGAATCCGCCGTTGCCGCCGACGTACAGGTTCCAGCCCTTGTCGGTCGCGATCACGCCGGCGTCCTTGCCGCGCGCCTCTGCGCACTCGCGAGCGCAGCCCGATACGCCGAGTTTGAGTTTGTGTGGCGCGCGGAGCCCGCGATAGCGGTTCTCCAGCAGGATCGCCATCGAGGTCGAGTCTTGTACGCCGTACCGGCACCAGCTCGATCCGACGCACGACTTCACCGTGCGCAGCGATTTTCCGTATGCGTGTCCGGACTCGAACCCGGCGTCCACCAGCCGCCGCCAGATCAACGGCAGTTCCTCTATGCGTGCCCCGAATAGGTCGATCCGCTGCCCGCCAGTGATCTTCGTGTACAGCCCGAAGTCACGAGCGATTTCACCGACGGTGATCAGGCCGTCGGGGGTGATCTCGCCGCCCGGGATGCGTGGTACGACGGAATACGTGCCGTCCTTCTGCAGATTCGCCAGCACGTGGTCGTTCGTATCCTGCAAGCTCGCCTGCTCACCGGAGAGGATGTGCCCGCCGCCGAGGCTAGCGAGGATCGAACCCACCGTCGGCCGGCAAATATCGCAGCCGCGACCCGAGTCGCCGTGGCGAGCGATGATCTCGGAGAACGTCGTGAGGCCACTGACGGAGACCGCGGCGAACAGTTCGGCGCGCGACATCGAGAAGTGCTCGCACAGCGCCTTCGACACCTCGACGCCAGCGGCCTCCAAGCCGGCGATCATCAGGTTCTTCACC
This sequence comes from Cumulibacter soli, assembly GCF_004382795.1. Lineage (NCBI taxonomy): Bacteria > Bacillati > Actinomycetota > Actinomycetes > Geodermatophilales > Geodermatophilaceae > Cumulibacter > Cumulibacter soli. Next base: position 524,340 of record NZ_SMSG01000002.1, read on the forward strand.
ATCGGCAGACACGAACCGCAACTCGTGCCGGCCTTGGTGCATGACTTCACCGCGGCGAGGTCGTGTGCTCCGTCGACGACGGAGGCCCGGATCGTGCCCGCGGTGACGTTATTGCACGAGCACACCACGGAGTCATCGGGCAGATCGCCGGTGCCCGGTGCGGCGAGCCCCTCGGGTACGAGGTACGCGGCCGGGTCCGACCCAAGTTCGCGGCCGACCATCGGCCGCAGCGCGGCGTACGCCGAGGCGTCGCCGACCAAGATGCCGCCGCGCAGGGTGCGAGCGTCGTCGCTCATCACCAGTTTCTTGTAGACGCCGGCGACGGGGTCGGCGTACACGACCTCCAGAGATCCGCTTTCCTGACCGAACGCGTCACCGAAGCTGGCGACGTCCACGCCGAGCAGTTTGAGCTTCGTCGAGGCATCGACGCCCGGGAACGTGCCGTCGCCACCCAGCAGTTGGTTCGCGGTTACCTCCGCCATCGCGTTACCGGGCGCGACGAGGCCCCATACCGCGCCGTCAATGCACGCCACCTCACCGATAGCGCTGATCGCGTCATCCGCGGTGCGGCAACGATCATCGACGATGACACCGCCGCGCTCGCCGGTGGGCAGTCCGGCATCACGGGCGAGTTCGTCCCGAGGCCGCACACCGGTGGCGAACACCACGACGTCTGCTGGCACACGATCGGAGTTCACAAACTCGACCTGGTGCACTCGACCGTAGCGACCGTGGATCCGCGAGCTGGCGGTCTCCGTGTGCACGGTGACGCCGAGCTGTTCAATCAGCCGGCGCAGCGCCTGACCACCGCCGTCATCGACCTGGATCGGCATCAGACGCGGTGCGAATTCGACAACCCGGCTGCGTGCGCCGAGTGCCTGCAAGGCACCGGCAGCCTCCAGGCCTAGGAGCCCACCGCCAATCACCACCCCGTTCAGCACCCGGTCGGGGTCCTCCTTACGCAGCTCTTCGACGTACCCGCGCAATGAGGCGACGTCGTCGATCGTGCGGTACACGAAACATCCGTCGATGTCATTGCCCTTGATCGGCGGGGTGAACGCGTAGGAGCCGGTCGCGAGTACGAGGTGGTCGTAGCCGAGTTGCGCACCGTCCTGAAGCGTGATCTGCCGGGATGCACGGTCAATTGCTGTGGCGCGGCATGAGGTGCGCAGCCGGACTCCATCGGCGTTCCAGAACTCACGGTCCCCCAGACTCAGCGACTGCGGATCTCGACCGGTGAAGTACGTGGTCAGCGCGACCCGGTCGTACGGCGCGCGCGGCTCATCAGCCAGCACCGTGACCTCAAGTTCGCCGCTGGCGGTACCTGGACGGATAGCCTCAACGAATCGGTGCGCGACCATTCCGCCGCCGATGACGACGATGCGCCGGGCGCCGTGGGTATTCGTGGTGGTCATGATTGGCCTCTCTGTCGTGCTGCCTTCGAGATTTCCAGCCGAATGTTTCAAGCCCGCCGAGCCGTGTTAACGCCAGGAAACATCCCGCTCACCGCACGGCCGCTTCGGTGTGCGAGGCGGCAGGGCTGCTGCTTTCGGCATCCGGATCCGCGCTCTTGAGCCACACGAGCGCATCGCCGACGGCCGCGGCGCAGCCGCCGCATCCGGTGGTTGCGCGGGTGCGGGCGGCGACCTCCGCGACGCTGCGATCACCAGCGCGGTAGGCGGCGATGATGTGCCCTTTGGTGACTCCGTTGCAGCGGCACAGCGTCGCGCTGTCGGGGATCTTGGTGATGCTCGCTTCACCGGACGGCGCGGCGAGCAGTGATCGGTCCAGTAATAGGTGCGCGGGATCGGCCGGCACCGATAAGTGACGTTCAAACAGCGCCTGCAACTCGGCGGCGATCTCCGGTGCACCGACGCAGACGGCTGCTCGCAGTTGGTCGCCGTCGGTTGCCACTTTGATACTGCGCCCGCCACGCGGGTCGTACAGGCTGACCAGCCGCACGTCGCTCGGCTCGCGCAACAACGTCGCATCGCCGAGGGTGACGGCGCTGATACTGCCTGCCTTGAGCCGCACGACGTCGCGTTCGAGCGGCGCGGGCGCTACCGCAATGCCCGCCATCGCCCTCGACAACCGGCGTGCCTGCTCCCAGCCCGGACCGATCAGTCCACGGATTCCTTCCGGCGGCTGAGCACAATCACCGATCGCCGCGATGTTCGGATCGTCGATCGAGCGCAGGTCGTTCCCGACCAGGATCCCTTCGTCGATACTCAGTCCCGCTGCGCGCGCGAGTTCGGTCGCGGGTTCAATCCCCGCGGTGATGATCAGCGTCTCGGCAGGAACGAATCGCCCGTCCCCGAGCCGTACGCCGCGCATCCGGCCGTCGGTGCGCTCGATCGCGCACGCGTCGGCGTCGCCGAGGACGTCGATGCCGCTTTCCCGTAGCGCCTGTGCCACGACAGCCGCCGAATCAGCGTCGAGCTGGCGCTGCATCGGCGCGTCGCCGGTGTGCAGCAGGCTCACCTGCGCGCCTCGCCCGGCTAGACCTGCGGCCACCTCGACCCCGAGCACACCACCGCCGAGTACCCCGATCGGCGTACCGACGGCGGCTACGGCGATGATCCCGCGCGCATCGTCGAGGGTACGCAGTACTCGAACGCCGTGACCGTCCTCCATACCTTCTATATCGGGGATCCGAGCGTGAGCACCGGTCGCGAGAACCAGGTCGTCATAGCCGAGTTCGAGCCCTTCGTCGGTACGAATCCGACGGTGCGCGCGATCGACGGCGCGCACTCGGACGCCGCGTAGTTGGGTCACAGAATCCGGCAGCTCCGGCATGGTGATGCCCGCCAGCGTCATTCGACCGGCAACGACCTCCGAGAGCAATACTCGGTTGTACGGCGCATGTGGCTCCTCGCCGAGCATGGTGATCTGCGCCTGTTGGCCGGCGCGGGCGAGTTCGGCGGCCACCTCACCGGCAAACCTGGTCCCGACCATGCCGCCGCCGACCACGATGATCTTGCGCATTCAGGCCTCCTTGCGGCGTACGTCGACCGCGCACACCTTGAATTCGGGCATACCGCTGATCGGGTCGCTGTCGGGGTTGGTCGCGCGGTTGACCGATCCCTCACCGCTGAAGTGGAACGGCATGAACACGACCTCGGGGCGAATGTCGTACGACAACCGCGCCGGCGCGCTCACTACGCCGCGTTCGGAGGCGACCTGTACGTCGTCGCCGTCGGTGATCTGTAGCCGCGCCGCAGTCAACGGATGGATCTGTACGAACGCGCCGCGGCTGACCGCAGCGAGTTCGGGTATCCGCCTGGTCTGTGCGCCCGATTGATAGTGCGCGAGCACGCGCCCGGTGATGAGGTACATCGGCGCTCCGGGGCGTACGTCGTCACGGACATCGCTGGCGTGCACCGGACGCATCCGCGCCCGCCCGTTCGGATGGGCGAAACGTGAGGTAAATAGTCGCGGCGTACCCGGCGTTCCGGCCGCGTACGGCCAATGCGCCGGCAGCGGCTCGTCAAGACGGTCGTAATCGATGCCCGCGTAGTCGGCGAGCCCGCCAGAGCTTGCCGCCCCTAGTTCGGTGAATACGTCCAGCGCGGTGCGCGCGAACTCGTGGCCGAGGGCTGCAGCGAGGTCAGCGATCACGGCGAGTTCATCGCGAGCCTCACCCGGCGGCGGTCGCAGCCGCCGCCGACGAATCACCCTGCCCTCCAGATTCGTCATCGTGCCCTCTTCTTCGGCCCATTGCGCTATGGGCAGGACGACGTCCGCGAGCATCGCCGTCTCCGAGGGCACGAAGTCGGTGACGACGAGCAGATCTAAGCCGGCCAGACGTCGCTTCACGTCTTCGGCATTCGGCGCCGACACGACCACATTCGAACCATGCACCAGCAACGCCTTCGGACCAGAAGGTTCACCGAGCGACGTCAGCAACTGCATCGCCGGCAGCCCTGCACCGGGGAGGTCGGCGGGGTCGATTCCCCATACGGAGGCAATGTGCGCACGGGCGGCCGGATCGGCGATCGAACGGTAACCCGGCAGCTGATCGGCCTTCTGCCCGTGTTCACGTCCGCCCTGCCCATTGCCCTGACCGGTCAAGGCGCCGTATCCGTTACCGCGGCGGCCCGGCAATCCAAGCGCGAGGGCTAGGTTGATGGCTGCTTGCACCGTGTCCGTTCCGTTCGCATGCTGTTCAGCACCCCGGCCGGTGAGCACGTATGCACCCTGACCGCCGCCGTGGCCGCTTGCCCGCCACAACGTCCGCGCGGCCTGCCGGATGCTGTGCGCCGGTACGCCGGTGACCTGCTCGGCGCGCTCGGGCCACCATTCATTGGCACTCGCGAGCGCCCCGGCGACGCCGTCCACCCGCGCTTGCAGGAAATCGTCGTCCAGCACATCGTCGGCAATCAGCACGTGCAGCAGCGCCAGCAACAGCGGAATATCCGTGCCGGGTAACGGCTGCAGGTGTAGCCCCTGCCCGTCATCGCACAATGCGGCGGTGGCGCTGCGACGCGGGTCGATCACGATGAGTCCACCGCGGCGACGGGCAGCGGCGAGGTGCTGCACCAGCGGCGGCATCGTGTCGGCGATATTGCTCCCGATCAGCAGGATTGATTCCGCGGAGTCCAGATCGGTAACTGGGAACGGCAGGCCGCGGTCGATGCCGAATGACTGGTTACCAGCCGCCGCGGCCGAAGACATACAGAACCGGCCGTTGTAGTCGATCATCGCCGTGCCGATCGCGAGCCGGGCCAGTTTGCCGAGCAGATATGCCTTCTCGTTGGTCAACCCGCCGCCACCGAACACCGCGACGGCGTCCGGTCCGTATTCGGCCCGCAGTGCGCGAATCCGGTTGGCGATCAGCGTAAGCGCGTCGTCCCAACTCGCGGGTTCCAACTCACCTGCGGCGGTGCGAATCAGTGGCGTGAGCAACCGGTCCTCGACATCGAGCAACGCCGAACTGGTCCACCCCTTTTGACAGAGCCCACCGCGATTCGTAGGGAAATCACGCCCGCGTACCTGAACCCCCGAAGAGGTTTCGGTGAGCGTCATCGCGCATTGCAAGGCGCAGTACGGGCAGTGGGTGTCGACAGCCGTCATCAGACGACCTCCGACGCGAGCGCACTGCTCTTACGGCAATACACAACCCAGGTGAGGGCGGCCATCGCGAGGTACACGCCGATGAACACCCACAGCGCAGCCTCGATACCGCCGGTGGCGCCGGTCGAGAGTGCGAAGGTGCGCGGGATCAAGAATCCGCCGAACGCACCGATGGCGCCGGCAATACCGATACACGCCGCGGCGATCCGCTTGGTCGAAGCCGCATCAGCGCCTCGCGCCGTGGCCCGGAAGATCGCCGGGATCATGCGGTAGATCGAGCCGTTGCCGATACCGGTGAACACGAACAGCCACAGGAACGACACGAAGAACAGTCCGAACGAGTGCGCATTCAGCCCGACGATGACGCCGATGGCTCCCAGAATCATTGCCGCGAACGACACGACCGTGACGATCGCTCCGCCGAATCGGTCGCCCAGCACGCCTCCAATGGGGCGAGAGACCGATCCCACGAGGGCACCCAGGAAGGCGATCGACAGGTCGATCTCGGCGAACTCACCGGCGAGCAGGGTCGGGAAGGCACCGGCGTAGCCGATGAATGACCCGAAGGTGCCGATGTAGATGATCGACAGAATCCAGGTATGCCGGTGCCGCAGCGCTGCGCGGAAGCTACGCGAGTCCGAGGACGCGTCGGCGACGTTGTGCATGAACTTCCAGGCCAGTACGGCGGCCAGCAGGCTCAACGGGATGAAGATCAGCCCGGCCCGCTCCAGCGCGATACCCGCGCCCGAGACGATGATCAGCGGTACGGCGAACTGGACTGCAGCCGTGCCGACGTTTCCGCCGGCGGCGTTGAGGCCGAGCGCCTTACCTTTCTCGGCCTCCGGATAGAAGAACGAGATGTTCGCCATCGACGATGCGAAGTTTCCGCCGCCGAAGCCGGCGAGCGCCGCCACGAGTAACAGGATGCCGAAGGAGGTGTCCGGGTTGGAGACCACCCAGGCTAGCGCTCCGGCCGGGATGATCAGTAAGAGCGCCGAAATAATGGTCCAGTTACGACCGCCGAACCGAGGTACGGCGAACGTGTAAGGGATGCGCAGCGTCGCACCGACGAGACTGGGCACCGAGACTAGCCAGAACATCTGATCGACGGTGAGGACGAACCCGGCCGCGGGTAATTGCGGTACGACGATGCTCCAGATCGCCCAGAGGGCGAATCCGAGGAACTCGGCAAAGACCGAGACCGCCAGATTGACGCGGGCAATCGCCTTACCGCCGTGGCGCCATTGCTTCGGCTCTTCGGGGTTCCAACCGTGCATCCAACGCCCACGCGTGAGCGTGACTCCCGGTAGGAGGCGCTCGGGATTCTCGGTGAGCGTTGACTGGTGAAGGGCCGCGGATGAGTGCGGATGTGCGGCATCGTCGGTGTCGGTAGCGGTGGGTGGATTCTGCACAGGTGGCATGTTCTGCACGGGCGGCATGCGAACTCCTCGGTTCCGGTGGATGTAGCGAACCTAGGAATTGGATGTTTCGAGCCCCCGCGCCTTCTGTTACCCGCCGATCAACTCGTGCTCACAAGGCCACCGGCGGTGTGTGAGGTGTGCGGGCGCTCGATTCGAGCCCGGGCTCCGGCTCCGGCTCCGGCTCCGGCTCCGCGATCATCCGGCCGTGGCTGCGGGACGTCGTAGGCTTGCGGCATGACTGAACTCGCTGAGTTACTTCGTGACGCGCAGCGCGTCGTAGCCTTTACCGGCGCCGGGATTTCCACCGAATCGGGGATTCCCGACTTCCGATCCCCCGGCGGCGTCTGGACGCGCTACGATCCGCGCGAGTTCACCTTCGACCGGTACGTCGAATCCGCCGAGGTACGCCGCAACTCCTGGGCGATGCGCACCGAACTGTTCGACGGTCGCCCCAGCCCGAACGCCGCCCATCGCGCGCTCGCCCAATTGGAATCCGAAGGGCGCGCGCTCGGCGTGATCACTCAGAACATCGACGGATTGCACCAGGACGCCGGTTCGCGCAAGGTGATCGAGATTCACGGCACGATGCGGGACGTCGAGTGCATCGGCGCGGCGCCACGGATGGGCACCCCGGACGGGTGCGGCTTCCGGCGCGAGGCCGAGTGGGTGTTCGCGCTACTCGAGGGCGGTCAGGATGATCCGCGCTGCCCGCAGTGCGGCGGGATCATTAAATCAGCGACGATCAGCTTCGGGCAGATGATGCCGACCGACGCGATGGAGGAGGCGGTAGACATCGTGCAGCAGGCGGACGTCGTACTGACCATCGGCTCATCACTACAGGTCTACCCGGCCGCTGAAATCCCGATGATCGGTAAGGAAGCCGGCGCGCGGATGGTCATCATCAACCGCGAGGAAACACCGTACGATTCGCAGGCCGACCTGGTGATCCACGCGAATGCCGGTGAGACGCTTCAACGGGCCGTACTCGACTGACCAATCGCCCGTTGCGTCACGGCGTACGCCGACAACATCCCGAGAATCTCCACGGCGATCAACGCAATCCACCCCACCGGCGGTATCAGGTGCGCCAGGCGAGGCACGATGAGCGCCGGAGTGACCGCTGCGATCGCCACCACTGAAACATAGGGAATCCAATTGCGCCGGAAACGCAGCAGCGTCGCGAGCAGGAGGAGCGGGAGCACCACCACAAGAACTCCGACCAGAACGAACCGCAAGTGGCCGTGCGCTGCCGAGCGCGTCAGGATCCGCCACCATTGCAGCGGTCCGACGACGATCAGCACCGTCGCCGCTATCGCACACCAGGCGCCGACGAATGCGGCGCCGAGTACGACGGCATAGCGCCCCACTTAGTCGCTAGGCCCGATCGAGTCGATGCACCAGTCGTCCCCGACCTTCGAAACGTGCACGATCGCAGCGAAGTCGTACTCCTGCAACGCCCCCTCGCCCTGTACCTGCACGTCAAAAGTGCCGGAATCGCCGTCCTGGGTGGCGTCGGTGATCGTGATGCTCTTCTTGGCCTCACCACCGGCCATCTCGTTGGCCTGGGATATCGCGTCCTTCAGCGCCTCGATGTCTTCGGCCGGGGGTGCTTGGCACATGAGCGCGAGCCCGGCCTCGATGTCGACGTCGTCGGCGGCCGCTGCCGCTTCGCCGGCGAGTTCGCTGACCTCGGGCGCCTGGTCGATCGCAGCCTCGTCCAGTCCGTAATCGCTCGCATCACCGCTACCGCCACCGGACAGGCTCGTGACGAGGATGACGACGATCACGACGAGCGCGAGGATGCCAACGGCAACGGCAATGGGTAGCAGACGTCGCTCGCGCGAGGTCATCGCCGGATCGTGCAGTTCCTGCTGGGTTCCCGGGTGCCACTCGCCGGGTTGCTGGGTTCGCGGCTCTCCGCGCTGCGCAGCGCCAGGCTGCTGTGATCCCGGCTCAGGCCAACCGCTCTGCGGTGCGCCGGGCTGCGTTCCTGGTTCGGACCAACCGTTCTGAGGTGCGCCGTTCTGCTGGTGCCCGCCGTAGGGCTGCGAGGGCGGCTGCGACGGACCAGGTGGTCGCTGCGCGCCGTCGGAGTCATTCGGCTGTGGCTCAGGCGGCTGCGGTCCGGTTGGCGGGATCGTCATGGTTCACTCCTCGCTGCGATTCGCAGGATTGTAATGCGCAACCGCCCCGGCACCGTCGAAGTCGCCGACGGCGCGGAGCCCGTCGATCACTCCTTGACGATCAGCCGGCGGCCGATTCTGACTGTGCTTGGCCTTGGCCTGGATGCTGTGAATACGCAGTTCCATCCCTTTGATGGCGCGCAGTTGGCCATCGATGAACGCGGTTGGTGCATCGCTGACCCGCCACGTCTCGGCGAACGGCTGCTCGAAATGCTCGGTTAACCGGGTCACGTTCTCGCGCAGCCAGTCGAGGTCGTGATGCACGATCAACTCCCCGCGAATGTTGATCGTCAGGTGATTCCAGGTCGGCACGACGCGGCCATGCTGGCTCTTGGACGGGTACCACATCGGCGTGATGTAGGAGTCGCTGCCGTGCACGATCACCAGGGAATCACCGGTTGGCTCGACCTTCCAGTGCTCGTTCTGCAGGGCGAAGTGTCCGCACAGTGCCCCAGCCTGCTCGTCGTACAGCATCGGCATGAACGTGGATGCAAGGCCGTCGGCAGTCGGAGTCACCAGGTCTGCCGCGCCAAGGTTCTCCAGCACGTCGCGGACGTCGTCGTCCGGCATCGCGAAATGCTTAGGCAGGTACATGTCAGTCATCAGCGGGGAATCCTAGCTGCGGGTTACCTTAGAAATGTTCGCGCACCAGTGCTGCGACCGCCTCCGGGCCGACGTCCACCATGGCCTCATTGTGCAGTTTCTCGAAGTACGTCACGTCGCTGCGATACATCGCATCCACGTTCGAACGGCTCACCATCCGCAGCAGCAACGAGTAACGCTGCGACGGGTTCGGGCCGCCGCCGGCGAGCGCCCAGTTAAATGAGGTCAGGTTCAGTGCGTGGTACGTGCCGAGTACGGCGGACATGCCCCCGCCGAGGTCTGCACAGTCCGCCTCGGTGAGATCGACGATGTCGGCGCAACCGTCCACGACCGCCCACACCTCATGGAATCCGGCGGGCGCAAAGGGGGTAAAGAATGCGACTCGACCACGACGACCGATCCACCGCGGACCGTCGGTCTCGGCGGCGACCAAACTCTGCCAGTACGGTTCGCCGTCCCATGCCAGCGAACGAGAGATCAGCTCACGCTGAGTAGTCGTGCCGATATCGTCGTGCGCGGATTGCGCGTGCGGGTGCACCAGCGAGCTACCGCTCGGCGGCAGGTAGTTCGCGTTGATCGAGGAGTACATCGCGCGCAGACCGTGCACACCTTTGGTGTAGGCCACGAAGGCAGTCAGCAGGTCACCTACGCGCTGGCCGGTGAGTTCGTTCAGGTCTTGAAAGTGCGAGGTCGTGTCATACAGCCCGACCGAGGAGAACTCGGAGTAGGCCATGACATTCGGCACGATAGTGGCGGTGCCGCGACGGATCCGCCCCTCGGTGGTGATGGCGGAATCAAAGACTCCCGTGGCCATCTCGATCTTGTCCGCACAGAACGGGCAGAACGGCGGCGTGGCGGTCAATGCGCTGATATCGGGCCGCTCGGTCGGGCTCAGTTTGGACCCGGTGATGATGCGCGACGTACGGCCGGTGAGCGGGTCGACGCGGACGGTCAGCGGAACTTCGATGATGTTCGACGGGTTGGTCAGCTCGGGCACCCGAGCGGTGATCTGATGCTCTACGAACTCGATGGCAGCCATGCCCTCAGACTAGAGGCATGCGCCGCGGGCCATGCGTGAGCCCGTCCAGCCCGTCCGGATTACCGCGTCAGTTGCCAGGCGGCGAGCCCGATGAGCACGGTGCCGAGTACGACGACCCACGGCGGCAGTTTCAGCCAGACGAGCGCAGCGAATGCGACCAGCGCGATCACGACGTCCTGCCAACGCCCGATTGCGCTGGTCAGCACTGGACGATAGAACGCTGCCGCGAGGATGCCGACCACTGCCGCGTTGACGCCACGCAGCGCTGCCCGCAGCGCCGGTGCTGCGCGCAACCGGTCCCAGAAGGGCATCACGCCGACAACCAGCAGCAGGCTGGGCAGAAAGATTGCCAGCAATGCCAGCGGTGCCATCAGCAACGGACTACTCATCGAGGCACCGAGGAACGCGGAGAAGGTGAACAGCGGTCCCGGAACGGCCTGAGCGGCGCCATATCCGGCGACGAAGTCATCAGCGCTGACCCATCCGGCGCCGACGACCTGCGACTCGAGCAGCGGCAGTACGACGTGACCACCGCCAAAGACCGTCGATCCCACTCGATAAAACACGTCGGTGACGTCGATCGCGAACTCCGCGGTGAGTGCGGCCAGTATCGGCAGCGCGATCAGCAGCACGGCGAAGACGCAGAGTGCGATAACTCCGGCTCGCACCGATACCACCTGAGGTTGCACCGCGGAAGGCACCGCCGGGCTGTGTGCGCGAAACAGCGCCCAGCCAAGCGCGAGCCCGAGCGCCACGATCGTGAACTGAACCCACGCGTCGGTCCACAGGATTGCCGCGGCCGCAGCGGCCATCGCGATGAGCGCTTCGGGCACACCGCGACATGCCGTGCGCGCCATCTGCCAGAGCGCTTGAGCGACGACAGCGACGGCGACCAACATCAAGCCGTGCAGGACGCCGTCCGGCACCCCGCTGAGGGCGCCGAGGCCGAAGGCAGCGAGCGCGATCGCCGAAGGCAGCGTGAATCCGCACCAGGCGGCGACGGCGCCAGCCAACCCGGCACGTCGTAGCCCGATCGCCATACCAACCTGCGAGGACGCCGGTCCGGGTAGGAATTGGCACAGCGATACGAGGTCGGCGTACTCCTCATCACGCAGCCAGGCGCGACGATCGACGAATTCGGTGCGGAAGTAACCCAGGTGCGCAATCGGTCCGCCGAACGAGGTCAGTCCGAGCAGAGTGAACGCCCGCAGCACCTCCCACCAGCGGTGTCGAGGGACTGATTCTGGAGTCTCGGCAGGCACCGCGGCGGCCATCACGCGAACACCGTACCGACTCGAGCACCCGACTACGGGACCGACCTGAGCATCCAGCTGCGGCGCGACTCGACGTGACCGGACGAGGGCAGAAACTAGCCACCGAAGTTTTGGGGGTGGACATTAGAGGTTCAATCTGTAACGCTCGAACTTAGGCATTCCTAACCTAACTTGGAGGACACATATGGTCAACGCCACCGCGACAGCTCCCGAGCGCGAACTCACGGCGACGATCACACCCACTGAGCACAACCAGACAGATTCCGGCATCACCACAACCATGCTCGGCCTACTACGTATCGCGTTCGGCTGGGTCCTGCTTTGGGCCGGACTCGACAAGATCTTCGGCCTCGGCTACCCCACCGAAAGCGGTCAGGGCATCGTCGACGGCGGATCAGTCACCGAGGGGTACCTATCATTTGGCGTCAATCCCGATAGCCCCGTGCACGGGATGCTCACCGCGATGGCCGGCAACCCGATCGCCGACGGCCTCTATCTCGCTGCCACCCTCGGCGCCGGCATCGCCGTACTACTGGGAGTCTTCGTGCGGATTGCGGCGATCGGCGGCTCCATTCTGATGTTCATGTTGTGGCTATCGATGCTCCCGCTGGAGAACAATCCGTTCATGGACCAGCACCTGCTCTATGCCCTGGTCGGCGTCGCCGTCGCACTCACCGGAGCGGGCCGCTACCTTGGCCTGGGACGGTGGTGGGCCAGCACCTCACTGGTGCGCGCCGCGCCCTGGCTGAAGTAATCGCAACGCTTTCACGCGATTCACGACACCCCCTCAGTGGAGCGACATGCTGCACCCACTGAGGGGTTGTCGTTTTGAACTTGACTACGAATGCGCGCCGGCTCTCGGCCTCCAACGCGCGGCGGTCGCAAACGCGGCGAACGGCTGTGGATCGGGGTAACTGACCAGTTCGAGTCGGCCGCCCCATGGCGGAACGACGTACACGAATTGATTGCGTCGGCCGTTCTCCGGGTAGGGCATCGGGCGCGGCTCGCCGAGCGGGCGCCCGCCGGCATCCACCACCCGCGCAAGCGCCCCGTCGAGGTCGTCGACGTAGAACGCGACGTGCTGCCACCCGAAGTCGCTAGGCACCGCCGGCGGCCGCTGCAAGGAGGCCGCGTACTCGAACAATTCGATGCCAGGCCCATCCGGCAGCCGCAACATTCGGATCGCACACTGTCGCGTATCCGGTGGCACTCCGAGCCTGAGCGAGAGCGCATCGCCCGATCGAGCCAGATCGGTGCGCTCCAGGACGTCGTACAGCACGACAGCGTCGAATGCCTCGATGAAGAACCTCGTCGCCTGCTCGACGTCGGGCACGGTCAGCCCGATGTGATCGATCCCGCGCACGCAGCCTCCGCCCACCTAGTGAATATTAGGTAAGCCTAACCGAATTTATATTCATTAGCGAGGGGCGTGAGGTCGATCGCAGCCGCCTACCGAGCCCCGATGCGCGCGGTCGTGGTGACCGCTCCGCGCGAGGCCGATCCGACGGTCTTGGCGTACTTCGCGAACAGCCCGCCGGAGTCCTTCGGTTCAGGAGCACTCCATTCGGCGCGGCGCTGGGCAAGCTCCTCATCGGATACCTCCAACGTGATCGTGCGAGCGTCCAAGTCGATGTCGATCGCATCGCCGGTGCGCACCAACGCGATCGGACCGCCGACCGCCGCCTCGGGAGCGACGTGGCCTACCGCGATCCCGTGCGAGATCCCGGAAAACCGACCATCGGTGATCAGCGCGACGGTGTCCTTGAACCCCTTGCCTACGATCGCCGCGGTGACTCGTGACGTCTCCGACATCCCCGGACCGCCGATCGGGCCCTCGTATCTGATGATGACGGTGTCGCCGGAGACGACTTCGCCCGCGATAACAGCCCGGTACGCCTCTCGCTCCCCCTCATACACTTTGGCTGTCCCGCGGTGCTGATGAACCTTCGTCCCTGGCGCTTTGAGCACCGACCCCTCGGGTGCGAGGTTGCCCCGCAGGATGATCCAGCCGCCGGTTGCCTCCACCGGGGTGGCAGCCGGCGTCACGACATCCTGATCTTCCGGCAGCGGCTGCGCCCCAACCCGCTCGGCGAGAGTCTTGCCGTCGACCCCCCGGGCGTCAGGGTGCAACACACCGGCGCCGATCAACTCGCGCAGCACCACAGGTAAACCGCCGACGCGATGCAGGTCGGCCATCACGTACTTACCCGACGGGGTGAAATCACCGATTCGGGGAGTCCGGTCGCTGACCTCACCGAATCTATCGATGTTCAACTCGACGCCCGCTTCGGTCGCGATAGCCAACAAGTGCAGGATCGCGTTCGTCGATCCCCCGATCGCTGCCGCGGTAGCGATCCCGTTCTCGATGGCCTGCACGGTGAGCACGTCACGCGGCCGGGTACCGGCGCGCAGGGCGTCCATCACCGCAATACCGGATTGACGTGCGATCGCCGTGCGGTCGGCGCTGATCGCCGGCGGCGCAGCGCTGTTGGTGACGGTAAGACCCAGTGATTCGATCACCGACGCCATGGTGTTCGCGGTGAACATTCCCGCACACGAACCACGCTCCGGAATCGCCACCCGCTCGATCTCTGCCAGCTCCTCGTCGCTGAGGTTCCCCGCGGCATGCTCACCGGCCGCTTCAGCGAGGCTCTGGATCGACACATCTTTGCCACCGAAACACCCGGGGCGGGTACTACCGCCGTACAGATGCACTGCGGGGATGTTCATCCGCATCATGCCCATCACACAGCCCGGGTTGGTCTTGTCGCAGGCGCCGATGGTCACCATCGCATCGAAGGCGTACGCCGTAGCAGCCAACTCGATCGAATCGGCGATCACTTCCCGGCTGATCAAGGAGGCTCCGCCTCGGGCGAGCACACCGTCACTGACCGACACCGTGTTGATCTCCAACGGCGTACCGCCGGCCTCGCGAATCCCCGCAGCCACCTCCTGCGCCAAGTCGCGTAAGTGCGCGTTGCAGGGCATCGCTCCACTCCACGTGTTCGCGATACCCACGATCGGCCGCTTCATATCGTCATCGTCGAGGCCGAGGGCGCGCAGCATCGCGCGTGGTCCGATACTGCCCGGGCTCGTCAGACGCCGGCTGTGCTCGCGCAGGTCGGGCGCCCCACCTTTCGACTGATCGCTGCTCATGGCACACTTCCTAACTAATCGGCTGCTCGGTCAATTTCTTACCCGAGGATGCCCCCCGGAGCAATACGCCACTTGGGATCTAGAGTGAGCGCTACATACGCGGACGACGTAATCGACGTCACCTACGTAACAGTAATCACGTACCCATCAGTTAGTTTCGAACGAACTACATGAACGGAGATCACGATGGACCTTCAGGTCGCCGGGCGCGGCGTACTCATCACTGGTGGCTCGAGTGGCCTCGGCTTCGGACTCGCCCGCACTTTGGTGGACGAAGGCGCGAATGTACTTCTCGTCGCCCGCAGCCAGGACAAGCTCGACGCCGCCGCACACGAGCTGTCGGACGCCGGGACCCAGGTGCTCACCGTTTCAGCGGACGTACGCAATCCCGATGACCTACAGGGCGCTATCGACGTCGCCGGGCGCGAATGGGGCAAGCTCGACGGCTTGGTCAACAACGCGGGATTCCACACCGGCAGCACGTTCGAAAAGACCACCGATGACGAATGGCAGGCAGACTTCGAACTGAAGCTGCTGGCGAAGGTCCGCGGTATCCGACAGTCCATTGAGCTGCTGTCCAAGAGCGACGCGCCGGCCGTGCTGAACGTGCTGAGCATCTACGCTCGCTTTCAGCCGAACAACTCGATGCCGAGCTCGGTCTACCGGGCAGCGGGAGTCGCACTCACCGGCGGGCTGTCGCGCGATCTGGCGAAGTACAAGATTCGGGTCAACGCGGCGCTGATCGGATTCATACACAGCGACCAGTGGAATCGCGCAGCGGCGGCCGCCGGCGTCAGTGTCGAGGAGTTCGAGGCCGGCCGCGCCGAGGCGATGAAGATCCCGCTCGGACGTGGCGGCACCACCCAGGAGTTCGGCGATGTGGCCGCGTTCCTGCTGTCGCCGCGGGCGTCGTACCTCACCGGTACCGCGCTCAACGTCGACGGCGGCCTGTCCATGGTCGTGTGATCATGACTCGCAAACTGCCCACGGTAGGCGACCTCAAGCCGTTCCTTCGGATCCGCAAACCGATCCTGAACCGCACCACCAGCCGGCTCTCCCGCGCGCAGAGTATCGGCGACCTCGAGCGCTTCGCCAAGCATCGCGTGCCAAAGTCGGTCTGGGAGTTCGTATCCGGTGCCGCCGAAGACGAGATCACGCTCAGCGAGAACCGGCGCGCGCTGGACGACGTTCGTTTCAACCCGCACTTCTTCGGTCAGGTTGCCAAACCGGACATTAGCACCACGATCCTCGGCCGCGAGGCCGCGGCGCCGATCATCGTCGCGCCCACCGGATTCACCCGGCTCAGCCACCACGAGGGAGAGGTCGCCGTCAGCCGGGCTGCCGCCGCAGGAGGTTCGCCGTACACCCTCTCGACGATGGGCACCACGTCGATCACCGACGTGGCCACGGCCGCACCCAACGGCCGCAACTGGTTCCAGGTCTACATGATGCGCGACCGCTCGATCACCGAAGCCCAGCTCGCGGAAGCGAAGGCGAACGGGTTCGAAGCCATCATGCTGACCATCGACACACCGGCGACGGGACTGCGCCGCCGCGATGCACGCAATGGGTTCGACATTCCGCCACGACTGACTGGTCGCGCGCTGGTCGACATGACGGTGAATCCGCGATGGGTCTATGACCTAGTCACGCATGAGCCACTGAAGTTCGCGACCATCGGCGAGGACTCCCCCTTCCAACGGTGGGGTCAGTCGGGTGTCGTCGTTGAGCAAAACCTGCGTCCGGCGGATATCGCATGGCTACGCGAGCGGTGGGACGGTCCAATCCTGGTCAAGGGCGTCATGGACGTACAGGACGCCGTCGAGTCGGTGCAGGCCGGTGCGCAGGGCGTCGTCATTTCCAACCACGGTGGTCGCCAGCTCGACCGAACCCATGCGCCGATCTCGGTGCTCCCTCGGGTGCGCGAAGCCTTGGACGACGACATCGAGATCTTTATCGACTCCGGGTTCCGATCCGGCGCGGACATCGCTGCGGCCATCGGCTTAGGTGCGCGCGCCGTGATGGTCGGTCGTCCGTATCTATTCGGGTTGATGGTCGGTGGCCAGGCCGGCGTGGAAAAGGCGCTACAGATTCTGCGCGCCGAACTTCGTCGGACCATGATGCTGCTCGGCACCGCGACATTGGCCGACATCACCTCGGAGCGAGTCAGCCTCACGGCGGCGCACGAGCGCGCCGACAGCTAAGACTTCCTCACTTTCCATACCTTTCGAAAGGTTGCAATGCGCACCAAACCTACTTTTGTGCTGTCCTCAGTACTGGCGGCGACAATGCTGCTGGCCGCCTGCGGCGAGGCGGAACGTGCCGAGCAGAAGGCGACCGATGAGTACCCTGCGGTCATCGAACAGTCCGATGACTACGACTCGGAGGCACACCTGAGCGTCGGCGTCACCAACGCCCCGCCGAGCTGGGATCCCACCGAGAGCATCACGAACGGTGACTTCACGCCGTACGTCCCGATCTATGATCGGCTGCTACAGACCGGCGACAACGGCGATCCGGAGCCGATGCTCGCCGAATCGTTCGAGCCGGCCGACGACGACTCCGCGATGATCCTCAAGCTCCGCGAGGGACTTAAGTTCTCCGATGGCGAGCCGTTCAATGCCGAGGCGGTCAAGTTCAACCTGGAACGCGCCGCCGGCCCAGACAGCAAGATAAACGGCGAACTCAACATGATCACCAGTGTCGAGGTCGTTGACGAGTACACGGCCAAGGTCAACGTATCCAAGGGCCTTGGCACGCTCGCCGTGTCGCTGACCTCGCGCGGCGGCATTATGGTCTCTCCGAAGGCCGCCAAAGCAGGCACGCTGACCGATAAGCCCGCCGGGATCGGCCCCTACACGTCGACCGCGATCAGTCCTGGTTCGTCCATGGAAATGGAACGCACGCCTGACTACTGGGAGCCCGAAGCGCAGCGGGTCGCGACGATGACCTACTCGCTGATCACCGAAGACCAGGCCCGTTACAACGCGCTCGTCTCCGGCGAGATCGACGTCGCACAGATCAACGCAAACCAGATGGACGACGTCCTCAACGCGGGCGCGAATGTCGTGGCCAACGAGACCCCACTGTTCCTGTACTTCGGTATCAACACCTCGGTGAAGCCGTTCGATAACCCCGAGGCCCGCAAGGCGCTGAACCTGGCGATCGACCGGCAAGCGATCGCCGACGGCCTGTACGACGGTCACTGCACGCCGAGCATTCAGTACGTCCCGTCCACCAGCCCTGGCTACAGCGACAAGGTTGGCGACGGATCCGACATCTTCCCGTACGACCCGGAAGAAGCCAAGAAGATCCTTGAGGACCTCGGCGCCACGGACATCGAGATCACCTCGGTGCCGCCGAACGTCACGATCTACACCAAGTTCGCCGAAGTGCTGCAGGACCAACTCGCCGACGTCGGTATTTCGCTCGAAGTAAAGCCGCTACCACCGGCGCAATTGGTCCAGGAGTTCTCGATCGACAAGTCGGCTGAGGCTATGGCCTCCATTGCCACCGTAATCAACGATCCGGAGGCCGTACACGGTCGGTACCTGACTCCCGATGCATTGTTCAACCCGGGCGGGACCGATTACAGCGAACTCAACGCCGCCGCAGAGGCAGCAGCCATCCCGCTGGATCCGGCCGAGCGCAAGCCGCTCTACGAGAAGTACTGGGACATCTGGGTCGAGAATCCCACCCACGTCGTACCGGTCTGCATGGTGCACCTCGCAGGCGCGGCGAATAAGAACGTGTCGGGTGTCCAGGAATTGCCGACAGGCAGTCTGGACCTGCGATACGCATCAATCGCCAAGGAGTAACGACCGTTCGAGTCGACGTACCGGTGCCGGGGCCCATTGGGTCCCGGCACCGCCGGTTTCTACCTCATCACGAAAATTTCGCAGACCGGACTCAAACGGGTTTCTGTTCTCATCGTCCTCCTCTACGATTTCGCTATCCATATATGGAACACTCGCTACATTTTCCACCGCGACCATCCGAAAGAAGGCGAAAATGCGAAAGCGCCACCTCATGTCGCTCGCCACATTCGCGTCACTCTCCCTGGTGCTATCCGGGTGCGGCGACGTGGATCAGGACGACGCGCCCAGCGGCGACGCATCCGAGTACACGACCGACGTCCCACTCGCCGATGATTATGACGCCGAGGGTCACATCAGCACCGGCGAACAAGCGATCCCGCCGACCTGGGACCCGACTGAAAGCATCACTAACGGCGACGCCACGGCTTACACCCCCGTGTACGACAGGCTGCTCACGACCGGTGAGGACGGGACCGCTCAACCGATGCTGGCCGAATCTTACGAGGCCAACGACGACAACACCGCGATGATCCTGCACCTGCGCGAAGACGCGCAGTTCTCCGACGGAACACCATTCAACGCCGAGGCGGTGAAGTTCAACTTGGATCGCGCCCGGGCCCCCGAAAGCACCATCTCCGGTGATCTGAACATGATCGAATCCGTCGAGGTTCTGGACGAATATTCCGTGCAGGTCAACGTGAGCACCGGGGTCGGCACCCTCGCGATCTCGCTGACCTCCCGCGCAGGCATGATGGTCTCCCCTACCGCCGCCAAGGCTGGCGGGCTCTCCGAGATGCCGGTGGGCGTCGGTCCGTTCGTCGCCACCGATATCAATCCAGGTGTCAGCGTCGAGCTCGAGAAAACCCCGAACTACTGGGATCCGGATGCACAAAAGGTGGCCAGCATGACCTACACGCTGTAC
Organism: Cumulibacter soli; assembly: GCF_004382795.1. NCBI lineage: Bacteria > Bacillati > Actinomycetota > Actinomycetes > Geodermatophilales > Geodermatophilaceae > Cumulibacter > Cumulibacter soli. Next base: position 543,829 of record NZ_SMSG01000002.1, read on the forward strand.
ACCGATGATCAAGCGCGTTATAACGCACTGTTGTCCGGCGAGATCGATGTCGCCCGAATCAACCCCGACCAACTCGAGGAGGTCCAGGCGGCCGGCGCGATCGGCATGGTGCACGAGACACCACTGTTCCTGTACATCGGCATCAATACGTCGATCGAACCCTTTGATGATCCCGAAGTCCGCAAAGCACTGAACATGGCGATCGACCGGGAGGCCATCGCCGAGGGGCTGTACGACGGGTTCTGCACCCCAAGTATCCAACTGTTCCCCGAGTCCAGCCCCGGCTATAGCGAGAAGATCGGCGACGGATCCGACATCTTCCCGTATGACCCGGGAGCCGCCAAGCAGATCTTCGAGGACTCGGGCGCAACAGACGTTGAGATCACCGCGGTCCCCCCGAATGTCACGATTTACACCAAGCTTGCCGAAATTGTGCAGCAGCAGCTCGCCGATGTGGGCGTCACTATGAAGGTCAAGCCGGTGCCACCGGCCCAGTTGGTTCAGGAGTTCGCGATCGACGGCACGGCCGAGTCAACCGTGTCGATCGCGACGGTGATCAACGACCCGCACGCCGTACACGGTCGCTACCTCACCCCGGAGGCGCTATTCAATCCCTCCAGCGAGGACTACGGCGCACTGAACGACGCCGCAAACGCGGCCGCTCAACCGCTCGATCCCGCGGAGCGCAAACCGCTATACGAGGAGTACTGGGACATCTGGGTGGAGAACCCGCCACACATCATCCCGATCTGCAATGTGCACCTCGCGGGCGCGATCAACGAGAACGTCTCGGGCGTACGCATGTTGCCGGACGGCGGAATCGATCTGCGCGGAGCCTCCGTCACCAAGGAGTAGTTAATCGATAGTTATCAATGCGTGACAGGCGCCGGGGCTGCCCAGTCTCGGCGCCTATCGCGTGTTCGGCATCCGCCCCGGAGCGAACGTGTGCGGTATGCGATCCATCCAGGCCACCGAGATAACGGAACGATCATTACTTTACAGAAGTTCCGAAGTTACTCGACGGTTTATATTTCCCTTTAACCAAATCACCGCCACGATCTGCGTACCACCCACCGAAAGGTACGCCGATGAAGAGACGATCCACCAAACTCAGCGTTGGTCTCGCCGTACTCGCCCTACTCCTCGCCGGTTGCGGGGACGGCAGTCGTGACGCGAAGGACCCGGCCGCTGAGGCCGAGGCCTACACGACCGACATCCCGCTCGCGGACGACATCGATCCCAACGGGCACATCCGAACCGGTGAACAAGCGATCCCACCCACCTGGGATCCCACCGAGAGCATCACCAACGGTGATGCAACGGCGTACGTCGCGGTATACGACCGGCTGCTGAGAACGGGCGAGGACGGCACCGCCCAGCCCATGCTCGCGGAGTCCTACGAGTCTGCCGACGACGACGCCGCCATGATCCTGCACCTGCGCGAGGACGCCACGTTCTCCGACGGCGAGCCATTCAACGCCGAGGCGGTCAAGTTCAACCTGGATCGAGCGCGCGCGAAAGAAAGCACGATCGCCGGTGACCTCAGCATGATCAAGTCGGTTGAGGTCGTCGACGAGTACACGGTCAAGGTCAACGTGACCACCGGCATCGGCGCCCTGGCCATCTCACTGACCTCCCGCGCGGGCATGATGGTCTCCCCCAAAGCCGCCAAAGCTGGCGGACTCCCGGAGATGCCCGTCGGCATCGGACCTTTCGTCGCGACCAACATCAACCCGGGCGTGAGCATCGAACTCGAGAAGAATCCGGACTACTGGGATCCCGACGTACAGAAGGTCGCGAAGATGACCTACACCCTGTACTCAGATGACCAGGCGCGCTACAACGCCCTCATCTCCGGCGAGATCGACGTCGCCCGAATCAACCCCGACCAGCTCGAGGAGGTCGAGGCGAACGGCGCAATCGGCATGGTGCACGAAACGCCGCTATACCTGTACCTGGCCGTGAATGCGTCCCAGCCGCCGTTCGATGATCCCGAGATGCGCAAGGCACTGAACATGGCGATCGATCGCGAAGGCATCGCGCAGGGCTTGTACGACGGATTCTGCACACCAAGCATTCAGAACGTGCCGGAATCCAGCCCGGGCTACAGCGACAAGATCGGCGACGGATCGGACATCTTCCCGTACGACCCGGAAGCGGCCAAGAAGATCATCGAGGAGCACGGCGCGACCGGATACAAGTTCACCGCCGTACCGCCGAACGTCACGATCTACACGAAGTTCGCCGAGATCGTGCAACAGCAACTCAAGGATGTCGGTCTCGATATGACGGTCAAGCCGGTGCCCGCCGCCCAACTCGTGCAGGAATACGGTATCGATGCGACAGCAGAAGCTACCGCCTCGATCGCCACAGTGCTCAACGACCCGTACCAGGTGCACTCGCGCTACCTCAGCCCGGATGCCCTGCTGAACGGCGGAAAGACGGACTACCCGGAGCTTAACGCGGCCGCTGATGCGGCGGCGAAGCCCCTGGATCCGGCCGAGCGTAAACCGCTGTACGAGAAGTACTGGGACATCTGGGTAGAGAACCCGCCGCACATCGTCCCGGTGTGCATGGTGCACCTCGCCGGAGCGGTGAACCCCAACATCTCCGGCGTGAAGATGTTGCCGGACGGCGGCATCGACCTCCGCGGCGCCGGGATCGCCAAGGAGTAGATCGATGCGACGGGTTGCCGGCCATCAACGCCCGGCAACCCGACGCATCGGAAACGACGAAGGCCGTCTCCCCATGAGGGGAGACGGCCTTCGGGTACCTACACGTACCGGACTACTAGGCGATGATCTTGGTGACGCGACCCGCGCCCACCGTGCGGCCACCCTCGCGGATAGCCATACGCAGACCCTCTTCCATTGCGATCGGCTGGATCAGCTTGACGCTCATCTCAGTGTTATCGCCAGGCATGACCATCTCGGTGCCCTCGGGGAGGGTAACGACGCCGGTCACGTCCGTGGTGCGGAAGTAGAACTGCGGGCGGTAGTTGTTGAAGAACGGCGTGTGACGGCCACCCTCATCCTTGCTCAGGATGTAGACGTTCGCCTCGAACTCCGTGTGCGGGGTGATCGAGCCCGGCTTCACGACGACCATGCCGCGCTCGACATCTTCGCGCTTGGTGCCACGAAGCAGCAGACCAACGTTGTCGCCAGCCTCGCCGTAGTCCAGCAGCTTGCGGAACATCTCGACGCCGGTGACCGTGGTCTTCTGCGACGATTCGCGGATGCCGACGATCTCGACTTCCTCGTTCACGTTGATCTTGCCGCGCTCGATGCGGCCGGTGACGACGGTGCCACGACCGGTGATCGTGAAGACGTCCTCGATCGGCATCAGGAACGGCTTGTCGGTGTCGCGCTCCGGGTCCGGGATGCTCTCATCCACGGCGTCCATCAGCTCGGCAACCTTGGCCGCCCACTCCGGGTCGCCCTCGAGAGCCTTCAGACCGGACACGCGGATGACCGGAGCGTCGTCGCCCGGGAACTCGTACTGCGAGAGCAGTTCGCGAACCTCGAGCTCAACGAGCTCCAGGATCTCGTCGTCCACGTCCGGCGAGTCGCACTTGTTCAGCGCAACGACGATGTACGGAACGCCGACCTGGCGGGCCAGAAGCACGTGCTCCTTGGTCTGCGGCATCGGACCGTCGGTGCCCGAGACGACGAGGATCGCGCCGTCCATCTGAGCAGCACCGGTGATCATGTTCTTGATGTAGTCGGCGTGACCCGGAGCGTCAACGTGCGCGTAGTGGCGCTTCTCGGTCTGGTACTCCTGGTGCGACACGTTGATCGTGATACCGCGCTGCTTCTCTTCAGGAGCGTTGTCGATCTCGTCGAACGCAGCAGCGTTGTTCAGATCTGGGTACTTGTCAGCCAGAACCTTGGTGATGGCGGCAGTCAGGGTCGTCTTGCCATGGTCGACGTGACCGATCGTGCCGATGTTTACGTGCGGCTTAGTCCGCTCGAACTTGGCCTTCGCCACTGGTGTCCTCCTCAGGACGTTGGGAACGTCGTTCTGACGTGCCGTCTACTTGGAACCTTATTGAGTATTGCTGATGCACCAAGTGGATCACCGGGTGCACCCGGAACTACGGTCGCGGGCTACTCGCCCGTGGCCTTCGCGACGATCTCCTTCGCCACGTTCGAGGGAACCTCGGCGTACGAGTCGAACACCATGCTGTACGACGCACGACCCTGCGTGCGCGACCGTAGGTCACCCACGTAGCCGAACATCTCCGACAGCGGAACCTGAGCCCGCACGACGCGCGAACCACTGCGCTCATCCATCGCCTGGATGATGCCGCGGCGCGAGTTCAGGTCACCGATGACGTCGCCCATGTTCTCTTCCGGGGTAACGACCTCGACGGCCATGACCGGCTCCAGGATGACCGCGCCCGCCTGGCGCAGCGCCTCGCGCATCGCCATCGTGCCGGCGATCTTGAACGCCATTTCGGAGGAGTCGACGTCGTGGAACTGGCCGTCCATCAGCGTGCACTTGACGCCAACGACCGGGTACCCGGCCAGGACGCCGTACTGCAACGCGTCCTGTGCACCAGCGTCGACCGAAGGGATGTATTCCTTCGGCACGCGGCCACCGGTGACCTCGTTGGAGAACTCGTAGGTCGCGCCGTCCTCGGTCTGCTCGAGCGGCTCAACCTTGATCTGGACCTTCGCGAACTGTCCCGACCCACCGGTCTGCTTCTTGTGGGTGTAGTCGAGGCGCTCGACGGTCTTGCGGATCGCCTCGCGGTAGGCCACCTGCGGCTTGCCGACGTTGGCCTCGACGTTGAACTCGCGGCGCATACGGTCGACCAGCACCTCAAGGTGCAACTCGCCCATACCGGAGATGATCGTCTGACCGGACTCTTCGTCGTTCTCGACCTTGAAGGTCGGGTCCTCTTCGGCGAGCTTCTGGATCGCGACGCCCAGCTTCTCCTGGTCGGACTTCGTCTTCGGCTCGATGGCTACCGAAATGACCGTCTCCGGGAACGTCATCGACTCAAGCACGATCTGGTTCTTCGCGTCAGCCAGCGTCTCACCGGTGGTGGTCTGCTTCAGGCCCGCGACGGCGATGATGTCGCCCGCACCGGAGTTCTGCAACTCCTCGCGCTTGTTCGCGTGCATCTGATAGATCTTGCCGATGCGCTCTTTGCGCTCCTTGGTCGTGTTGATGACCTGGTCACCGACCGAGACGGTGCCGGAGTAGATGCGCACGTAGGTGAGCTTGCCGAGGTGCGGATCGGTCTGCACCTTGAACGCGAGGCCGGCGAACGGCTGATCATCGCTCGGTTCGCGGGTGGCTTCGGTCTCGCCATCGGTCAGCGTGCCGTAGACAGCGCCGATATCGATCGGCGAAGGCAAGTAAGCAATCACGTTGTCCAGCAGCGGCTGGACGCCCTTGTTCTTGAACGCCGTACCGCACATCACCGGGTTCAGGTGACCACCGATCGTGGCGCGACGGATGCCGGCCTTGATCTCGTCGTCGGAGAGTTCCTCGCCGCCGAGGTACTTCTCCATGATGGCGTCGTCGTTCTCCGCGAGAGTTTCAATCAACTTCTCGCGGTACTCTTCGGCCTTCTCCTGCAGATCTGCCGGAATGTCTTCGACCTCGAAGTCTTCACCAATCTTCGTCTCGCCACGCCAGGTCAGCGCCTTCATGCGCATCAAGTCGACGACGCCGATGAAGTCGGACTCAGAGCCGATCGGCAACTGCAACACCAGCGGCGTCGCGCCGAGGCGGTCGATCATCATCTGCACACAGCGGTAGAAGTCCGCACCGGTGCGGTCCATCTTGTTGACGAAGCACATACGCGGAACGTTGTACTTGTCGGCCTGACGCCATACGTTCTCGGTCTGCGATTCGACGCCAGCAACACCGTCGTACACCGCGATCGCACCATCGAGCACGCGCAGCGACCGCTCGACCTCTACGGTGAAGTCGACGTGGCCGGGGGTGTCGATGATCTGGATCGTGTGATCCTTCCACATGCACTTGGTGGCCGCGGAAGTGATCGTGATGCCACGCTCCTGCTCCTGCTCCATCCAGTCCATCGTGGCGGAGCCATCGTGCGTCTCACCGATCTTGTAGTTGATACCGGTGTAGAAGAGGATCCGCTCGGTGGTCGTGGTCTTGCCAGCATCGATGTGAGCCATGATGCCGATGTTGCGGACCTTGGTGAGGTCGGTAGCCACTCGATTTTCTCGCAATCGCTGTAGTGGGGAGGTACTGAGGTGGCGGTATACACCGCGGCCGGTTCGGTCGCGGTGTACGGGGTGTTACCAGCGGTAGTGCGCGAAGGCCTTGTTCGACTCGGCCATCTTGTGCATGTCCTCGCGACGCTTCACGCTGGCTCCGAGGCCGTTGGACGCATCCAGGATCTCATTCATCAGACGCTCAGTCATCGTCTTTTCGCGACGCTGACGGCTGTAGGTGACCAACCAACGCAGCGCGAGGGTGTTCGCGCGGCCCGGCTTGACCTCGACCGGAACCTGGTAGGTCGCGCCACCAACGCGGCGGGACTTAACCTCGAGTGCCGGCTTGATGTTGTCCAGCGCACGCTTGAGGGTGATGACCGGATCGTTGCCGTCGGCCTTCTCGCGCGCACCTTCAAGAGCGCCGTAGACGATCCGCTCAGCGGTCGAGCGCTTGCCCGACAGCAGGATCTTGTTTACGAGCGAGGTGACAACGGGGCTGCCGTAAACCGGGTCGTTGATGACCGGACGGCGCGGGGCCGGACCCTTGCGAGGCATTAGCTCTTCTCCTTCTTGGCGCCGTAACGCGAACGGGCCTGCTTGCGGCCGCGCACACCCTGGGTGTCGAGCGAACCGCGAATGATCTTGTAGCGCACACCGGGCAGGTCCTTCACACGGCCACCGCGCACGAGCACGATCGAGTGCTCCTGCAGGTTGTGACCGACGCCAGGAATGTAGGCCGTGACCTCGATACCGCTCGACAGCTTGACGCGCGCGACCTTGCGCAGCGCCGAGTTCGGCTTCTTCGGGGTCGTCGTGTAAACACGCGTGCACACACCGCGGCGCTGGGGGCTCCCCTTCAGCGCAGGGGTGTTGGTCTTCGTGACCTTGTCCTGGCGGCCCTTGCGGACCAGCTGCTGGATCGTAGGCATACTGCCTCTTCGTCTCCTCAAACTCGCAGCGACCGCCGGGACGCGGTGCGCCTGCGCTGCTGCTCTGTGTACTTGCTCGGTTAGTGGTGCGACGTTTCAGTTGTGCTTGACCGGTACCCGCGACCGGGCGTGTCGCGGCGGCGCCCAATGATACGGCGATCGGGGCATGCACGCGCTCTCACGCAGCACGACCGGCGTGCATGACGCCATACGGCGGGAGCACGAGGAACAACTCTACCCGGCGCATCGGCGGGGCGTCAAAGCAGGCGGAAAACCAATAGCGTGATCCGGGTCGCCCTCAGCGGGCGCCGCCGCGGGGCGCTATCTCGTATCGCACCCTGCCGTCCTGCTCAAGGAATGCCCGAACTTTGAGGCCGCGCCGCTCGATTGGCCTGGCAACCAGGCCGTGCTGTGTCGCAAGCACTTCAATTCTAGAGCCCTCGTGCGCGCGGCGCATGGCGGCGCGTGCGCGCGCCGGCAGCGAGAGCGGCCAGGCCAGCAACAGCAACGGCAGCACCGCGATCCACCACGACGTCGCGAGCGTCTGGGTACGCAGCAGGATGATGAAGCCCGCCACGGCCGCTACCACCGGAAACGTCGCGCCGAGCGCGACTTGTGCGCGCAAGCTCGGCCAGGCAGATGGCCACACGGTGGGTAACGCAGGTTGCCCAGATCCCGACGTCGGTTCATAGCGGGGATCGTTCGGCACGTTGCAAGAGTACTGGCCGCTCGCCGCGGGTCGTCCCGCCCTCGGCGCACCGAGTCCCGACTGCGCCGCGCTAACCACCGAACCGGCGGTGCCGGCTGGCGTATTCACGGACCGCACGCAGGAAATCCACCCGCCGAAAGTCGGGCCAGTAGACATCGGAGAAGTAGAACTCCGAGTTGGCGGTCTGCCAGAGCAGGAACCCGGATAGCCGCTGCTCCCCCGACGTACGAATGATCAGGTCCGGATCGGGCTGCCCTTTGGTATAGAGGTGCGCTCCGATGTCGTCGAGGTTGATCGATTCGGCAACCTCGTGCAGCGAGTGGCCCTGCGACTCCGCGGTGCGCAGGGCACCGCGGACGGCATCGACGATCTCCTGCCGGCCGCCGTACCCGACTGCGATGTTGACCACGATCCCGGTCTTGTTATCAGTCGAGCGGGCGGCCTCGCGCAATTCGGCGGCGGTCTCGGTCGGCAGCAGCTCTAGCGCGCCCATCACCCGAACCCGCCAATCGCGGGCGGACTGGCTCAAGCTGCGCGCGACATCGACAATGATGCCCAACAACGGGCCAAGTTCCTTCGGGTCGCGGTTGGACAGGTTGTCGGTGGACAGCAGCCAGATCGTGACGACCTCGACGCCCAGGTCAGAACTCCAGGTGATCAGATCGTCGAGCTTGCGGCCGCCATACCTGTGTCCGTCGGCGACGTCGAAGCCCATTTCTTTCGCCCAGCGCCGGTTTCCATCGACGATTACCCCGATGTGCCGGGGAATCTCGGACTGTTGCAGGTCGGCGAGCACGCGGCTCTCATATGCGGTGTACAGCGCGGGGCTGAGTAAACGCTTCGCTCGCTTGCGCGCTTTGGTCAACTGGCGACGTACGCCGGCGGGGAGATTGGCCACCCGCCGAGGGTATCGCCTGGCTCGAGTTCGTTCTCGCAACCCCGTGAGGTGAACTGCGCAGCGCCGTGAAGTGCTCGCGAACACTCCGCGGGTGGACGGTTGTCAGGTTCCGCACCGGACTGTGCAGCAGGGCACACGACTTGATCCCCAGAACTCACGCCTGTCCATCACGGCCGGGCGTAACGTGATCTGATGACGATCACGAGCGCTCCCACCGCCGCTATCGACCACCGTGATCTTGAGTTGCGGTTGGCAGAATCCGACTCCGATTACGAACCGCTTGACACCAGGCCCACCTGGCGCGGCTGGATTCATCTCGTTGCGTTCTTTACCGCCATCGCGCAAACTGCGGTGCTCGTTCCGTTGGCGGCAGTGCAGAGCGGTCGCGCCGCGCTGGCAGTATCCATTTACTGCGCTGCGATGCTCCTGCTTTTCGGGACATCGGCCCTGTACCACCGCCGCCGCTGGACCCCGCGCGGCTGGATGGTCATGAAGCGTCTCGACCACTGCATGATCTTCCTGTTTATCGCAGGAACGTATGCCCCGTTTGGGCTGATCGCGCTCGACGGCGCCGCGCGGTGGTGGATCCTCGGCGTTGTCTGGAGCGGCGCACTGCTCGGCGTCACGCTGAAGACGGTGTGGCCTCGGGCCCCGCGATGGCTTGGCGTACCGATCTATATCGCGGTCGGATGGCCCGCCGTGTTCGTGCTTGGGCCGATCCTGGACAACGGTGGCGTCGCGGCGCTCGTGCTGCTGCTGGTCGGCGGGGTTTGCTACACCGTGGGCGCCGTCTGCTACGCGACCAAACGACCAAACCCACGGCCGGGGCATTTCGGTTACCACGAGGTGTTCCACGCCTTCACGGTGCTGGCAGCCATCAGCCATTTCATCGCAGTGTTTCTCGTGCTGTACCAAAGTCCGCTGATCTAACTGAGATCTCGCAGCCCTGACTGAGTTCAACACTCGGCGCGCTCTAAAGACGCAGCGAAATCGGCGAGGCGTCGTTCAGAGTGCGATGCCCTGCCGATTTCGCTGCGTTTTTTGCGGCGATCGTGGGACTGCCCGGGCTCGGATCCCGGCTACCTGGTCTGGCTAGGGGCGCCTGGTCTGGCGATCGCCATACTTGGTCTGGACCGCAGGCAACTTGTGTGCCAGCTACCTGTCCCGAAGATCGGCGACCTGTGTCACCGGACGATCGCACACTCCCCCGCGACATGCGAATAGACGCCCGAAGGAGCCAACGCGGCCAGCCAGCAGCGGCGAAGCTGCCTCATCGTGCCCCACCAGAATGAGCGCCCCCGGCTCGGCGATCTGCCGCGCCTCAACCTCCAGCCGACTGGTGTCCTCATCAATTTCAGGGCCGGTGACGACGTAGGTTGGCATGCCGGCCGACCAATTCTGCGCAACGCGCCAGATCGTGCCCGCAGCGTTCGGGGCTTGTTCCAGCACCGGACTCAGATGCGCGAGCAGACGTTCAACCTCATCGCTGTATGCCCCCTCACCAGTGATCGCGTGCGCGAGCGCGAGCGCATCGACGAGGCTGGCGATCCCCGACGGCGTCGGATTGTCGAACACGTCTGCCGGCCGATGGATCAGGTCGCTGTCACTGGGCGCGTCGGCGTACAACGCCTCGTCGTCGGCAAACAGTGAACGCGCGCGGTCGATGAGGCGTATCGCGATCTCCAGGTATCGCCGCGCGGCGGTCGCCAGGTGCAACCGCAACAGCGCTGCGGCCAACGCCGCATAGTCCTCCAACATCCCGCCGACAGATCCTGCAGTGCCGCCGATCGACGCGCGCACCAACACGCCATCAATGACATGAGTGTCGATGAGTACGTCGGCGACGCGGCGGGCAGCGATCAGCGCTCGGGTGTTCCCCGTTGCCCGGTACAGATCGCACAAGCCGCTGATTGCAAGCGCGTTCCAGGAGGTGATGACCTTGTCGTCGCGGCCGGGTTGCGGACGAGTTGCACGGGCCTCGCGTAGCGCTGCGCGCCACGTCGGCCACTTGGACCCGAGCTCGCTGTCGATCGCGACCGCCATCTGCAGCGTTGAGGTTCCGTGTTCGAACGTGCCTTGCTCGGTCACCTTCAGCAACTCAGCCGCCAACTGCGCGTCAGCCTCGCCGAGCACCTCCGCGAGCTGAGCCGGCGTCCAGGCGTACGTGAGCCCTTCGACCCCATCGGTGTCAGCATCCAGCGACGAGGCGTAGGCACCCGAATCGGTGCGCAAGTCGCTTTCCAGGAAGTTGACGATCTCCGCGCAGATGCGACTCGCGAGACCGGTGGCGTCGGTCGGGATCCACGCGGCGTACGCCGATAGCAACAACGCGTTGTCATAGAGCATCTTCTCGAAATGCGGTACGACCCACTGCGCATCGACGCTGTAGCGACTGAACCCACCGGCAAGCTGGTCGTAGATTCCGCCGTACGCCATGGCCTTCATAGTGGCCTCGGCCATCTCTCGCGTCCGTTCGTTGCCAGCGCACAGCGCAGGGAGCACGGTCGCCGGCGGGAACTTGGGTGCCGAGCCGAACCCGCCGTACTTCGCGTCGAAGACGCCACTGAGCCGTTCGGTCGCGGCAGCGAACGTGTCGGAATCGGGCACCTTGCCACTCTGGTGACCAGCCGTCAGCTGGCGTTGGCGAATATGGGCGGCGACGGTCCCGGCGGTCTCCAACGCCTGCTCGCGACGCTCGCGCCACGCATCCAGGACCCCATGCAGCAGTTGAGTGAACGACGGCATGCCCTGGCGCGGGGACGGCGGAAAGTACGTCCCGCAATAGAACGGTTGCCCGTCAGGCGTCGCGAACACAGTCATCGGCCAGCCGCCCTGGCCGGTTAACGCGACGGTGGCGGACATATAGACGGCGTCAACGTCGGGACGCTCTTCACGGTCGACCTTGATGCTGACGAAATTCTCGTTGAGCAGCGCGGCCAGCGCCGGGTCCTCGAAGGACTCGTGCGCCATCACGTGGCACCAATGGCAGGCCGCGTACCCGATGGAGATGAAGACGGGGACGTCGCGGCGACGGGCTTCGTCGAACGCAGCATCACCCCATTCCTGCCAGTGCACCGGGTTGTCGGCATGCTGCTGCAGATATGGGCTGGTTGCGGCGGACAGTCGATTAGTCATAGATCGCTCCTCAACCCGTGCGCATCGGGATTCTCGCGAGACGGGCGAATTTTCGAAAGCCGACGGCTCCCTTGGCGCCCAGCCTAGGAGCAACACCGATATCCCGCAGGGCCCGCGACTGGTGTTCCGCGACGTGCGGACAAACATGGATGCGGCGGCGTCCAGCACTCGGGGGTTGCCGAACCCCACCCAGCCGCACCTCATAGTCGCGATGCGTTGCTGGCGACCAGCGCCTCCGTCGCGCGTGACGCGGACCACACGCCATGACTAGGCTGAAACGCATGGACCAGACCATTGACTGCGACCTACTCATCGTCGGCGCCGGACCCGCGGGCCTGTTCGCGGCGTACTACGCAGGATTCCGCGAGCTCAGCACCGTCATCGTCGACTCACTGCCCGAGCCGGGCGGTCAGGTCAGCGCCCTCTACCCCGAGAAAATCATCTACGACGTGGCTGGCTTCCCCGAGATCAAGGGTCAGACGCTCGTCGACCAACTGGTCGAGCAGGCCGACCAGTACAAGCCAACGTATCTGTTGACACACCGTGCCGAGCACCTTGAGTCTTACGACGAGTACGTCGAGGTCGTGACCAGCAAGGACGCCGTAATCCATGCGAAAGCAGTGATCATCACCGGCGGAATCGGCACGTTCACGCCGCGCCCGCTGCCTGACGCCGCCGAGTACGAAGGACACGGGCTGCGGTACTTCGTACCCAAATTGGATGACCTGCGCGATCAAGACGTTCTGATCGTCGGCGGCGGAGATTCGGCATTCGACTGGGCCGAGAGCCTCGAGGGTATCGCGCGTTCGCGCACTCTGATTCACCGCCGCGAACAGTTTCGCGCGCACGAGGGATCTGTGGCAAAGGTGCTGGCCAGCGACACCGAAGTGCTCACCCCGTTCGAAGTTGCCAAGATCCATGGCGGTGACGCGATCACCAGCGTCGACATCTTTCACAGCAAGACCGATGAGCGGCGCACTCTCAAGGTCCAAGCGGTTGTGGCTGCGCTCGGGTTCGTCGCGGACATGGGGGCGTTCGCCTCGTGGGGCATCACCCAGCGCAAGCGTCATCTCGTCGTGGACGCCGCGATGCGCACTAACGTGCCCCGGGTGTTTGCGGCCGGAGACATCATCGATTACGACAGCGACGCGGACGCAAAGGTGCGGCTGATCGCAGTCGGATTCGGTGAGGCCGCGACCGCAGTCAACAACGCCGTACCGGTGATCAGGCCCGGGTCGAAGGTGTTCCCCGGGCACTCTTCCGACCCGCATTAGCCTGCTCGGCACGCCGGAGCGACACGTGCGGAACGGCACGGGCGAGGTGCCACGCGCTACTTTAGGTGCGCACCTGAGACAGATCACCGCTCAGCCAACAGCGGATTGACGACCCAGACGTCAACAGCGGCGTGACCGGAAGACCGCAGCCCGAGTGACTAGGGACGCCTCAGCCTGGGCGCACTACTACTTGTCGCGGTTACTTGTCGCGGTCCTTATTGACCTTCGCCTTCGCCTTGCGAATTTGCTCAGCCCGCTTTGCTTTCTGATCAGTCGCCAACTGCGTCGGCGTTCCCAACCGCGGCGGCGTCTGCGTACTCAAATCGACCGACTCCACCGTCGGGACCGCACTGGTTGCCTTACCGGCAAGGTCCTCCGTCTGCTGCTGACGAGCCTTGCCACCGAAGTTGCCGGGCACCTTGCGGATGTGCCGGTTCATCGAGCGGAATAGGAAGATGCAGACCACGACGAATGCCAGCAGCACAAACAAGCCCGTCGGAGCCGCCTTGCCCCATTCCGGATTACCCTCCGGCGCGTTACTCGGCCCGGCCTCGGCGAGGAGCACATGGGCTCCAGCGACCAATTCACCGATCATGACGCCTCCTTGCTCAGGTACTCGCGCACACCGGCGAACAGGTCGTCCTCGGGCATGCTCGAGGTGACGTGCGAGACCGCAAGTTCGTAGTCCTCGGTCGGCCACGCAGTTTGCTGCGCTTCCATCGACACCGCGAACCACCGCCCTTCGGGATCGACCTGCGTCGCGTGCGCGCGTAACGCATCGTCGCGCACCTCGAAGTACTCGCCACACGGCACCCGGGTGGTGATCCGGTGAAACATATCGGGCCGATCACCCCAACTCGCGAGCCATTCCTTATAGGCAGCTTCGTGCCCATGCTGTTCAAGATACGCGTCGATGGCTTCCATCCGCGCGCGCGAGAAATTCATGTGGTAATAGGTCTTCAGCACCTGCCACGGTTCACCGAGCTCCGGGTGGTACGCCGGATCGGCCGCTGCTTCCAAAGCCGCCATCGACACCGTGTGGGTCATGATGTGGTCGGGGTGCGGGTACCCACCGTTCTCGTCATACGTCAACATCACGTGCGGGCGGTCCCGGCGAATCATCTCCACCAGCCGTGGCACAGTTTCCTCCAACGGCGCCAGCGCGAAGCAGCCCTCCGGGAGCGGCGGCAGCGGGTCCCCCTCCGGCAGACCGGAATCGACGAAGCCGAGCCACCACTGTTTGACGCCGAGGATCTCGCGCGCGCGTTCCATCTCCGCCCGGCGGATCTCACTGATCCGTTCCCACGTTTCCGGCGTATCGAGTGCCGGGTTGAGCACGCTGCCCCGTTCACCGCCGGTGCAGGTCACGACCACGACATCTACACCCTCGCGAACGTACCTCGCCATCGTCGCGGCGCCCTTGCTGGACTCATCATCTGGATGGGCGTGCACGGCCATCAGGCGCAACTGTTCGGTGTCGTTCATCGGCATCCCTATATTGTTACCGATCCGTCCCGACAAACCGCACGCATCCCTGTGACAGTCGCCTCGCCGCACGCCGCGGACGCGTTTGGGCCGCCTCGCGGAACACAGACGGGCCTTGACTTCACATGTACTGTTGGGAGTTCACTGTCCCCGATGAGGAGTACTCCCGTGTCCGATCCCGGCAAGACCTGGCTGACCCAGGCCGCGTTCGACAAGCTGCAGTCGGAGCTCGACGAGCTGATCGCCAACCGTCCCGCCGTAGCGGCCGAGATCAACGAACGCCGCGAAGAAGGCGATCTCAAGGAGAACGGCGGTTACCACGCCGCTCGCGAAGAGCAGGGCAGGCAGGAAGGCCGTATTCGTCAGCTCGAGGAGTTGATCCGCAACGCGGAGATCGGCGAGGCGCCGGATCCGAATTCCGGGGTTGGCATCGGCAGTGTGGTCACCATTCAGTACGTCGGCGACGACGACACCGAGAAGTTCCTGATCGGCTCGCGCGAAATCGGCGCGACCACGGATCTCCAGGTTTACTCCCCTGAATCGGCCATCGGTGGCGCGCTTACCGGTCACAAGGTCGGTGACGAGGTCACCTACGAAACGCCCACCGGAGCGAGCATCACCGTGAAGGTGCTCGGGGTCGAGACCTTCATCCCGTAACGGGCGTGATCGCCGGGCCACGCACGCAATAACTCCCTCGCCAGCCGGGGGTAGGCTGGCCTCATCATGGGTCAATTTGCGCGACGACTGGTCTCGATGATCGGCGCTATCGGTATAGGTGTCACGGGCGCGTCTGCCGCGGCCGGCGCACTTCTTCTCGCCGAAGCGCGCACCGCTCGCCGACGCGTCGAGCAATACACTCCCGTCGACGATCCCCCCACCGGAAACGGAATCTGGGGCGACGGCGCGGGCGAACCGATCGTGCTGGCGATTCTCGGTGACTCCTCAGCGGTCGGACTTGGCGTCGATGAGGTCGAGTCGACGCCCGGTGTGTTGATCGCCGCCGGTCTGTCGCGGTTAGCCGGTCGTCCGGTGCAACTGACCAGGCACGCGATCAGCGGAGCCGAATCTCGTCATCTAGACCAGCAAGTCACCGACGTCCTGCCCGAAACACCCGATGTTGCCGTGATCATGATCGGCGCGAACGACGTCACGGCCCGCACCGATCCGAAAGTCGCGACGACCTATCTCGGCGACGCCGTACGCCGGCTGCGCTCCGCGGGCGTACACGTCGTTGTCGCTACCTGTCCCGACCTAGGTACGGTGCGGCCGATTCCGCAACCGCTGCGCACGATTGCCCGAAAGTGGAGCCGCGATATGGCCGCAGCGCAGATCGTCGCTGTGCTGCAGGCCGGCGGGCGCACGGTTGCCCTCGGCTCATCTCTGGGCCCGACGTTCGCACGGTACGACGAACTGTGGAGCGATGACGGCTTCCACCCCTCGGCCGCCGGGTACGCCACCGCGGCGTCGTTCGTGCTGCCATCCGTGGCCGATGCCCTCGGGTATTGGCCCATCTCCCGCGGCGACATCCGAAAGAAGGCGCTGGCGCGTCGCAAACGCAACATCACGACCACCGCCGCCCGGTCCTCTCAGCAGACCGGCTCCGAGGTGACCAGTGATGAGGTCACCACCCTTGATGGACACCGCCAGGACCGGGCGCGGATCAGCCGTTTGCTGCCCGTGCCGCTACCGGTTCCGCGGCGCCCTCCTGGCAGCCATCCCGACCTCATCGCCGACCTCGCTGCCACCGACGATGCGGATAATTCCGCTACCGAGGAGTGACATGATCCGAATGAATCCGATCCGCTTCGCGGCGTACGGCGCCGCCGCCGGGGCCGTAGCGGGAGTCTTCGCAAGCGCCGGAATCATCGCTGGTCAGGCGATTGCCGCGCGGCGGCGTCCCTCGCTGGATCCGCGACGAGCACCGGCCATGGTCGGCGATCAGGGCCCTACCGACGGCACACCGCTGAGGCTGGTGATGCTCGGTGACAGCATCGCCGCCAGCGTCGGCGCGGGATCCGAACGCGCGTCGCTCGCCGGACGTCTGATCCGTGCACTGGTCGCGGACGGAAACCGGGTCGCAGCCCGCACCGTCGCCGTCCCGAACTCGTACACGGTCGATGTGAAGATCCAAGCCTCCCGCGCATTGATCACCTCGGAGTCCGACCCGTACGACATTGCCGTCATCGTGGTCGGCGCCATGGACGTGTGCGCGTGGACCTCACCGCGCGCGATTGAGCACGTCACAGCGCGCACGATCACGGCGCTGGTTAACCGCGGCATTCGCGTGGTGCTAGCAACTACACCGGATATGGGCTCGGTGCCGTGCGTCAAACCCCCGCTGCGCTGGCTGTGGGGGTTGCGTACCGGGCAGGTCACCGAGGCGCAGATCAACGGTGCCCTCGCCGGTGGCGCCGAGGTCGTGAACCTGGCCGAGTTGACCGGCGATGCATTCAGCGGTGACGCCTCGCTGTACGCCGAAGACGGCTTCCACCCTTCGGCCGACGGCTATCGAATCATCGCCGACGCCATCGCGCCGACGGTCCGGGCCGCCGCCCGCGCCCGTCGCGCGGTCTAGCGAATAGCAGGTCTAGCGAATAGCAAACGACCCGGTCACGCAGGAGTGACCGGGTCGTTTGCTATGTGAGCGTCTGCTGGAGCAACTACTCGCGCAGGTACGACAGCAGGCGCAGGATCTCGATGTACAGCCACACCAGCGAGGTAACAAGACCGAACGCGATACCCCAGGCGAACTTCTTAGGTGCGCCACGGCGGATGGCCTGCTCAGCGAGATCGAAGTCCGACAGCAGCGTGAACGACGCGATGCCGATCATCAGGAGGCTGAACCCGATCGCGAGCGGACCGCCATCGCGCAGCATGCTCGCCTCGCCGGAGATCAGCCAGTAGACGAGGTTGAACAGCATCAGGACGAGCGCGCCAACGAGCGCAGCCGCCAACCACCGCTGGAACTTGGGGGTCACCCGGATCGCGCCTGTGCGGTAGACGACCAACATTCCGATGAATACACCGGCGGTGCCGAGGACAGCCTGCACGGCGATGCCCGGGTACACCATCTCGAACATTCCGGTGATGCCGCCGAGGAACATGCCTTCGAGGACGCAGTAGATCAGCACCAGCGCGGGGCTCGTCATCTGCTTGAAGCTGATGACCAACCCGAGCACGAAGCCGCCGAGCGCACCGATGATCGCCGCAGCGGTCAGCGCACCGAATGCCCCGTTACCCTCGCTGTAGATCTCGGCGTCCGACGGGGCCAGCAGTAACCAGGTCGCAATGCCGGCCACGATGACCGTCAGGATCGAAATCGCCGTCTTGGTGACGACATCATTCATATCGAGGTAGCTGGACGCGCTGCGTACCGGCGGCTGCTGATAGGCCTGCTGGCCGAATCCGGGCTGACCGTAGCCCTGCTGCATGCCCTGGTTCGGGAAGCCGCCCATCGGCGGCGGACCACCGGGGCCACCCGCTTGAGGCTGGCCCGGCGCGTTCCAGGTCTGGTAGCCCTGCGACGGGGACGGGGATCCCACCGCGCCGCTGACCACCCTCTTGAGGGACGGGTTACTCACGTGTACTCCTTGACGTCGTAGCCCGGTCTGGGCCATCTATTGAGAGAAGTCCACTTGTGAAACGTGCGACCGCACTCTCGTGTTCCGGAATGTGCAGTCGAAGTTTAGTTAGTTGGAAAAACCACCTCGACCCACTCATGAAGCGGGTCGTTGCGCGGTCAAAACGCAGTGGAACGTCGCAAGAACGCGACACTGGAAGTACCCCCGGTGGGACTCGAACCCACACTGCAGCGATTTTAAGTCGCCTGCCTCTGCCATTGGGCTACGGGGGCCAAGCAGCAAACGCCCTCCTACCTTACGTCCCGTGCGATTCGCCGGATCGACTAACGTAGGAGTCGCTGACATGAACGCGAACTGGTAGGAGATGACATGGCCGGCACCGGAGTGAAAGTTCTCGCTGGGCTCATCGCCATTCCGTTGCAGAAGTTCGCGACCAAGAAGTTAGCGGCATCCTGGCGCGGCGCCACCGGGACAGAGCCGCCGTCCGCGAAGCGCCGCAAAGAGCAGGAGAAGGCGAATAAAGAGGCGGCCAAGTTGGGCCTGCTCCCCCGGCCTATCGAGGAACCGAAAGTGGCCGATGCGATCATGTGGACCGCGCTGACCGCGATGAGCATCGTCGCCGTACGGTACGTCGCCGAACGCAGCGCGCAGGAAGTGCATCGGTTCTTCACCGGTGCAAACCCACCCCTCGGCCGTGCGCTCACCTCCGCCAGCGACGTGGGCGCTCGCCAGGGCGCCGCGGCGGCCAAGGCAACCTAGTCGATTCGGAACGTTCCAGGTACGCACGCAGTCGCATGGTGACATTCTGTTCACTCGCCACGATTTAAACGTGATCGCGCTGATAGCACCGTGGAGCGCCCATGACCGACCCGAATAACCCCAACGGTCCACATCAGGAAGGCACACATCCCCAGCAGCCTCCGACAGGAGGATTCCCACCGCCTTCCACCGGTGCAACCCCAGGGTCGCCAGGACGAGTCCCGCCGGTCGGCTCGCCGCAGACCGGGCCCCAGGCAAGCGGTGCGGCCGCCGGCTACCCGCCGCAGGCCACACCCCCGTACGGCTACCCGCCGCAGGGCACCCCCCCGTACGGCCAGCCGCCACTCGGATACCCATCGCAAGGCCAACCACCGCAAGGCTTGAACCAACCCGGGTATCCGCTGGCGCCCGGCGGATACGGCCAACCGCCATCGAAGAACAAAACGCCGTGGATCGTCGGCGGCGCTGTCGTCGCATTGCTCGCGATCGTCGGGGTCGTACTGATCGTCGTCCTCGGCGGCGATGACGACGGCAAGAAATCCGCCGGCGGCGGCGGATCCGAGCAGAGTGATGGCGGCGGCCAGTCCTCACTGACATGCGACGAGGGCGATTACGGGATCAAGATTGACCCCGAAACTGGCGAGAGCATCGAATGCGACGGCGCCGCAAGCGACGGCGAAGGATCAGCCGGTGAGGGTTCAGCCGGCGAGGGTTCGGACGGCGAGGAAGGTGGCGGCTCGTCCAGCGCTGAATGCGCGCCCGGAGAGTACGGCGCGAAGATCGACCCCGAGACCGGCGACATCATCGAATGCTCCGGTGGTGGCGAAGGCGATGACGCCGAGGCCGCCGCGGACGTCATCGACGGCACCTGGAATGTCGACGCGGCAATCACCAGTATCGATGGCGATCTCGAATCCAGTTCCGGCTCAGTGGGTACCGGCGGCTCGATCTGGGAAGGCCCGCACGAGTGGATGATCATGACCACCCCGTGCACGACCGATGTCCAATGCTCGGCCGTGCTGACCGACTTCTCCGACACCTCTTCGGACGGGCCATACTCGCTGGAATACGACGGCACCTCGTGGACCACGACGATGTCGTACCCGGTCACCTGCGAGAGCGGCGCGTCGGACAATCTCGAACTCGAGATCACGATCCCGGGCAGCCAGAACTCGGAGTCCGAACTCGAGGGGCAGGCAACGATCAACAACTCGTCGGCCTGTGGCGGCGAAAAACTCAGCATCGAAGCGTCACTGACGCTCGTCGAGGCCTAATCGCCCGGCGACTGCTGCACCGCGACCGCGGCGGCACCCTTGAGGGTTTGGTTCGGTTCGCCGTTCTCATACCCGAAGTAGTCGCCGTGGTCATCGACACCATCCCAACCGATGAACGTCGCGCCGAAAGACGAGTCGTACACATTCATCGACAGCGGGTGCCCAGTCAGCACCGCCGACACACCGCTGGCGCCGATCAGTACGTCGGATGGCGTCATGGACACAAACACGTGTCCAGAGGTCATGCCCAGATCGCCGATGTCATCGGCATCGACCCCGGGTGACCCGTACAGCACGACGTCGTCGGCGTACGCCGAAGCGCCATCTTTGAGGGCCTCGGCCGCGACGACGGTCCCGTACGAGTGGCCGATGATCGTTGTGTGCGGATCAGCCCCACCGCTGGCTTCGTGGTGTGCGGCGGCGTACCCGGCGAGATCGTCCGCCAGGACCTGCCCGGCGTACTCGGCTCGTTCGGTGAACGGCGATTGCAGGATCGTCGGGTTGTCGTACCCGCCGTAGACGATCACCGCGTTCTCATCGTCACTCATCGCGTCCATCTCGCCCAGCACGGCCTCGGCATCTGCCGTCTGCGCAGTGATCGTGCCGAGGTCGTGGTTCGCGCCTTGTACGACAACCGCTACGTTCTCGGCCGTGTCGACCTCGCCGATCGCGATCGTTGCGAGTCCATCGCCGTCGTACGCCGCGCTGTCGTACTCGAGTAGATACCGATCCTTGCCGTCGCCGCCGACGGTAATGGATTGCTGCACGCCGTTGATTGTCGCCGCCTTCTCACGTAGTGCTGGCAGCGAACCCAACACCATGGGCGCCATCGGCATCAACAGCGACATCTTCCACGACGGCATCGTGGCGAGTTCCGCCGCAGATTCGATCCCCAACCGCGGCGCGACCGACTGGATCCACAGCGTGTTCCACAGTTTCTCGCAGACCTCCTGTAGCTGCTCGTCGGTATCGACCGAATCGTCGATCAGTGCTCGCGCGTTCACGGCGTGATAGGCGTCGGCCGGCAGTCCGCGCATCATCGCGACCAGCGACGGATTGGCCTGAAGCATCACAGCCTGCTCAGCGGCGCTCAACGATGCCCACCACGCCGTCGCGACCGGAATCTGACCGTGTGGATCTGGCACCCCGAAGTCGGCGTATTCAAACAACACCTCCGTGGTCGCCGACGTCGACGGCGTCGCGAGTCCGACATCGACATCCGGCGGCAGGAGGTACCCGGCGGACTGCAGCACGAGCAGCACCGCACCCAAGTCCGCGTCGTACTCATCAACGATCGCCGCGATCGCGCTATCGCAACTCTGCACGATGCCAACGCCGTCAGCGAGGTTCATCTCCCACCACGCCTGCGCCCCGATCACCATCTCGTCAGCGAGCGAGGCGTAGTTGAGCACAACTTGGCCAGCCTTCTCCTGCATCTCCATCAGGGCAGCGCTCACTTGTTGTTGCGCTATAGCAGTCCGTCCAGCGAGCGTGCTCAATTGCGCACCAAGTCCGGCCAACACTTGGGGCCCTGCGGCCAGAGTGTCGCGTACGGCGCTCACCTCGGCCATCAAGTCGGTCGGGCTCGCACCGTCGAACACCGCGCTGGCATCGGCGAGTTGACCGGCGAGGGAGGACAAACTTCCGGACGCGAGTAACGCATCAGCCGCGGCAGTGAACGCCTCGCCTAATGCCGATACTTCACCCGGGCGCGCGCTGAGTATGGCCTCCGCCCGCGCGTGCGGATCGAGGCCCGCGGCTGCCAGAAAATCCGCCACCTGCATCGCACCCACGTCTAATTCCCCTCACCACTCGAGGATCCGGACGCTACGGGCAAAACTAGGCAGCCGCGCGAACGCGCGATTCAATGGGGAAAACCGGTAGAACTGTGGATTACTCGCCGTCCGCGATTGACAAGGCGATGCCATCGAGAATGTCGCTCTCGCTCACCGTCATTTCGTCGGCGCCGAGCTCGCGCAGCAACGAATCGAGGATGACCATCCCGGCGGGAAACACACCGGCTCGTCCCGGATGCATCGCCGGGTGCGCTGCGCGCTGCGCAGTATCGCGCGCACTCGCCCAGTCGTAGACGCGCCGCAACTCGGCCGATGACGTGCGCAGCCCGTGAATCACGCTGGGGTCGTATCCGGGCAACTGATGCGCAATCGCAGCAGCGGTGGTCGCGGTTCCCGCGACTGCGATCACCCTCGCGTGCGGTAACGGAGGGATCTGCGCGAGACCGTCCGCCAGCGCGCGGTGTACGTCGTCAGCGACGAGGGCGAGTTCGGCGGGCAACGGCGGGTCCGAGTGGACGTGTCGTTCGCTGAGCCGAACGACACCGATATTCATCGAAATTCCTTGATCTACCCCGGCGGCGTCACCGATGAAAAGTTCGGTAGATCCCCCGCCAATATCGATGACAATCGACTCTTCGGTCAGCTCGAACCCGCTGAGTACGCCGGCAAACGTCAGACGACCCTCTTGATCTCCGGAGATGACCTCCGGGGTGACGCCGACGGTCGCGTTCACCAGGTCGATGAGCTCCTCCCGGTTCGCTGCGTCCCTACTCGCGCTGGTCGCGACCATCCGCGTTGCGGCAACCTCATGGTCGGCGATCAGGTGCGCATACTCCCGCAAGGTTGCTTCGGTACGCCGCAACGCCGCATCGGCGAACCGCCCGGTCGCATCGATTCCTTCACCCAGGCGCACGGTGCGCATCTCGCGCAACACCTGCCGAACTCGGCGGTCGGTGCCGGGCGCCACGTCTGCGATGAGTAGCCGCAGCGTGTTGGTACCGCAGTCGATCGCGGCGACCCGACGTACGCCACCCACCTAGCGCTTGCCCTTCTTCGCCGGGGGCAGTGGCGCCGACGCATCCACGCAAGGACCCTTAGCCCACCACTGCGGCAACATGGCCAACGCCTCGTCCCCGAGCGGATTCACCCCCGGCCCCTCGGCTAGAGAATGCGCGACCAGCACGTGCAAGCACTTCACCCGGGTCGGCATACCCCCCGCAGTGACCTCGTGACCCAGCGGCTCAATAGCGTCCCGCGTCGCCAGATACTGCTCGTGCGCCGCCTGGTACTTCTCGGCCAGTTCGGCGTCCTCCTCGAGGCGAGCGGTCATCTCTTTCATCAGCCCGCTGGCTTCGAGCGTGCCGATAGCCGAGGCCGCACGGGGGCAGGTGAGGTAGTACATCGTCGGGAACGGTGCGCCGTCCTCGGTCCGCGGGTTCGTCTGCACGACGTCCGGCATCCCGCACGGACACCGATGGGCAACCGCTCGCGTCGCCCGCGGGCTGCGGCGTAGTTGATGATGCACCGCGGTGCGATCGGCGTCGGTGAACGCCTCGTGCGTGCTCACTCGGCGGCTCCGTCGGCATCCGCGATGGAGTCGGCGAGGTCCTGCCCGGCGGAGGTATTTTCCTTCTTTGCCGCTTCCTCAGCCGCCTTCTCATCGGCGGCGACATCGCTGTCGGGGTCATTGTTCGCCACGACGTACATCTTCTCGCCCGGCTCGATGTAGTTCAGCCGATCGCGCGCCTGCGACTTGATGTAGGCGGGATCGTCCAGCAAATCGATCTCGTCGGTCAACTCTGCGATCGACGCTTTCTTGTCGGCAATCTGCTGTTGCAGACTCTCGAGTTCGGCTCGTTGGTTCATATAACTGGAGATCGGCAGGATGAGCAGCAACACCGCGCCGATCACTAGAACCCCGAGAGTGATCGCACGCGAGTTCAGCCCTCGCGCGCCGGTCCGGGCGCGTGCGGCAGCATTGGTCGTCGCGCGCATAGGCTGCGCCGCCGACCGCCGGATCTGCGTTGGCCGCTCGGTAGCCCTACGAGCGGGTTTCGACCCGGGACGCGCGGTGTTGCGCGCGCCCGCAGCTCGACCGGACGTCGCGTTGACGCCACGACCGTTCGCGTTCTTGGCGCCCGCACGCGAGCGCGACGAGCCGCCGCGTCGCGAGGACTGCGGCGGCTTGCGATCACGTGCGGAGGCCATCGAGCGCTACTTCTTTACGTCGAGACGAGGAAAGGCCGAACGGCCGGCGTACCGCGCGGCGTCGTCGAGCATCTCCTCGATACGCAGCAACTGGTTGTACTTGGCGACGCGCTCAGAGCGTGCCGGCGCACCGGTCTTGATCTGGCCGCAATCGGTCGCTACCGCCAGGTCCGCGATCGTGACGTCCTCGGTTTCGCCCGAACGGTGCGACATCATGCAGGTGAATCCGTTGCGATGCGCGAGGTTGACCGCATCCAACGTCTCAGTGAGCGTACCGATCTGGTTGACCTTCACCAGCAGCGAATTCGCCGCGCCATCCTTGATGCCGCGGGCCAAGCGCTCCGGGTTCGTCACGAACAGATCATCGCCGACGAGCTGGACCTTGCTGCCCAACTGGGTCGTGATGTCGGCCCAGCCGGCCCAGTCTTCCTCGTTCAGCGGGTCCTCGATCGACACGATCGGGAAGTCTTTCACCAGGGTTTCGTAGTAGGAAATCATGTCGTCGCTGGAGCGCTTACCGCCCTCGAAGACGTACTTCTTCGACGAGTAGAACTCGGTTGCCGCGACGTCGAGCGCGAACACAACGTCCTTGCCGGTCTTCAGTCCCGCCGACGAGACGGCCTTCTCAATCAGTTCGAGAGCCGCGCGGTTACTGGACAGGTTCGGCGCGAAACCACCCTCGTCACCCAGGCCGGTCGCCAGGCCTTCTTTCTTCAGCACGGCCTTCAGCGCGTGGTAGACCTCGGCGCCGGCACGCAGCGCATCGGCGAAAGTCGCCGCGCCGATCGGTGCGATCATGAACTCCTGGATGTCCACGTTGGAATCGGCATGCGCGCCGCCATTGAGGATGTTCATCATCGGTACCGGCAGCACATGCGCGCTGGGTCCACCGACGTACCGGAACAACGGGAGCTGCGCGGACTTCGCCGCGGCCTGCGCAACCGCGAGGGACACACCGAGGATGGCATTGGCGCCGAGCTTGCCCTTGTCCTTGGTGCCGTCGATCTCCAGCATCCGCTGATCAATCAGACGCTGTTCCTCAGCGTCGTACCCGACGAGCTCCGGGCCGATAGTGTCGTTGACCGCGGCGATGGCCTTCTGCACACCCTTGCCCAAGTAGCGCTTGCCACCATCGCGCAGCTCGACAGCCTCGAACTGGCCGGTCGAGGCACCGCTGGGGACCGCCGCGCGAGCGAACGTGTCATCGTCGAGCAGAACCTCGACCTCGACGGTGGGATTGCCGCGTGAATCCAGGATCTCCCGGGCGCCGACTGCCTCGATACTGGCCACTTGTGACTCCTAAAGGTCTGTACGAACGAACAGGGCGTTGCGGTGCTCGAGCATCCAGAGCGGCACGCCTTTGGTCCACTTTAACGGCGCATTCCGCCGCTGCTGGGCTGCGCGCGCATCCGCGAGTGTGAGTTTCGCCTGAACCGGTGCCGGGCGGCTCTGCGCGGCCGGTTCCGGCTGGCTCTGCGCGGCCGGTCACTCCGCCAAGTCAGTCACGGCACGCAGCGAAGTTGCCAGTCACTGCGCCGAGTCGGTCGCGGCGCGCAAGGCAGCGCGAAGTGCCGTCTCGGGATCGACACCGACCGCATCGGCTCGACGTACCACCGCCAGCAGATCCGCCGCAACCTCACTGTGCGAATCACCGACATCGATCCGCAACTCAGCACCGCTACGTCGCTCTCGCCGTACGACCGCAGCGGCGACGGCGAGAGCGGGAGCAGACCAGGTGATTCCGTCGT
This sequence comes from Cumulibacter soli, assembly GCF_004382795.1. NCBI lineage: Bacteria > Bacillati > Actinomycetota > Actinomycetes > Geodermatophilales > Geodermatophilaceae > Cumulibacter > Cumulibacter soli. The sequence goes on from NZ_SMSG01000002.1 coordinate 569,825, forward strand.
ACGGGCCGGAACGTTGCTTCTCGGCGGCCTTGATCGTCTCCCAGTTCGCGTTGACCTCGTCCGCGCCGCTGACTGCGGTATCGCCGAACACGTGCGGGTGACGGCGCTCGAGCTTTTCACACAGCGTCTCGGCGATGTCGTCGATCCCGAACGGGTCTTCGTCGTGTTCAGTGGCGATACGTGCGTGAAACAGCACCTGCAGCAGGACGTCGCCGAGTTCTTCCTTGAGGTGCTCGCGATCGCCGGATCCGATGGCGTCGACCGCCTCGTAGGCCTCTTCGATGAGGTACTTCGCGAGCGATCCGTGGGTCTGCTCGGCATCCCACGGACAGCCACCCGGTGAACGCAACCGGTCCATCACGCGCACCGCGCGAGCCAGCCCCCGCTGCGTGTCGGTCATCAGGAGGTGGGTACGCCGCCCGGAACACCGCCGGGCAATCCACCGCCGGGCACGCCGCCGCTCGGGTCGGCAGCCTGCTCGGGTTCGCTAAAGGTGTTCGGGTTCGGCGTACCGATACTCGGCAACCCCTGCTGCGGGTATTCAACTGTTCCGTAACGCGGGTTGACGTCGATATCGATCTTCTTCGCCTGCGCCGCAGCCTCGGTCATTCCTGCCTGGAAGAACTCTTGCTGAGCGGCCTGATCTGCCTGCGCTTGAAGGTCCGCATCGGGGGTGAGGTTGACCTTGTCCATCGTCACTACGAGGTAAACGAAGGCGCCGTTCTGGTCCGGGCCCTGCACGATGACGCCAGTGTCGCCCTCATCGATCGCCTGCAACTGTTCGAGCACGTCGGGGTTCTGCGCCATCTGGGCACCGTCGACGGTTTCGGAGGACACCTCGTTCGTACCAGCCGGATTGTTCTCGTCCGGGTTGCTGTCGACCGCCTCTTGCAAGGTCATCCCCTGCTCGTTCACCTTCGCGGCCCAATCGTCGGCAAATGCCTGGTCGGCAGTGACCGTGGCCTGCACGTCATAGGTGGAGTACTGCCCCGGGTTCTCCTCGCGCTGCTTCTGCAGCTCCTCGAACTTCTCGGCCGACAGTTCTTCCTGCGTCGTACCGGTGACCTCTTCGCCGAACTTCGCGTTCACCAGATTCGTCGCGATCCGCATCCGCATCTGTTCAGCCGTCAGCGGAGTGCCTTGGGCCGCGGCGGCTTCCTGGACCGACTCGATCGACTGACCCTGCAACGACTCCTCGAACATATCGTCGATCTCTTCGTCACTCACGCTCACCCCGGCCTCGGCAGCGACGGCCTTCGAGATTTCGTACGACAGCATGTCGTTGAGGTACTCGGTGCGGAACGCCTCACCCTGCTCCTCGAGCGCGTCACCGACAATCGGGTCGGCGTACGCGTCCTCAAGCGCCTGATCCAGCTCCTGGGTCGTGATGGTCTGATCGCCGATCTCGGCAACGGTGTTCGCGTTCATCGAACACGCGGTCAAGCTGGCGAAACCGAGCGCTGCCCCAACGAGGACACCGGCAGCACGCCGACGGAACTTCACAGTCACGACGAAGAGGACCTTTCGCAGAGGTAGAACAACCGAACTACTGTCTCACACCCGACTTGGTGACCTCGTTAACCACCGGCCACTGGCTGCGGGACGGGTGCGAGGTCCTGCAGCAACTGCCGCGCCCACTCGACAACCGCCGCGTTGCGCAGTGGCGGTGCAGCAACCCCGCTGCCTTCCGTCGGCCGCGGAACGCTGACCAACGACAGGTTTGGCTTGTACGTCGCACCCTTGTACATCCGGGCAAGCTTCATTTGAGCGGAGTCACCGAGTTTCATCGGCTGTATCCGCACCATTTTGCCTCCAGCGGCAATTTCGTGCACGCCGCTGACCTTGGCTCGCTCGCGTAGCAGCGCGATGGCGATCAGATTCTCCACCTCGGTAGGAACTGGGCCATAGCGGTCGGTCAGTTCGTCACGCACCGCTGCCGCTTCTTCCTCATTGGTGACAGCCGCTAGTTTGCGATAGATCTCCAGCCGTAGCCGCTCGCCGTCGATGTAATCGTGCGGTACGTGCGCGCTGACCGGCAGATCGATGCGGATTTCGGCGACGTCCTGCGCCTGCTTGTCACCGCGGTACTCCGCGACGGCCTCCCCCACCAGCCGCACGTACAGGTCAAACCCGACGCCGGCGATGTGCCCGGACTGTTCGCCACCGAGCAGATTTCCAGCGCCGCGGATCTCCAAGTCCTTCATCGCCACGGCCATACCGGCGCCCAGTTCCGAGTTCTGCGCGATAGTGGCCAGTCGGTCGTACGCGACGTCACCGAGCGGTTTGTCCGGCGGGTACAGGAAATATGCGTAGGCGCGTTCACGCGAGCGGCCCACCCGACCGCGGATCTGGTGCAACTGGCTCAGTCCGAGGATGTCCGCGCGCTCGACGATCAAGGTGTTCGCGTTCGGTACATCCAGTCCAGCTTCGATGATCGTGGTGGCCACCAGAACGTCGTACTCGCGTTCCCAGAAGCCCATCATCACCTTCTCGAGCTGGTCCTCGCTCATTTTTCCGTGCGCGACCGCTACGCGGGCATCGGGAACCAAATTGCGAATCCGGGCCGCAGCCTTATCGATCGAGCTCACCCGGTTGTGCAGGTAGAACACCTGACCATCGCGCAGCAGTTCACGGCGTATTGCCGCGCCGACCTGTTTCTCGGAATACGCTCCGACGAAGGTCAAGATCGGGTGCCGCTCCTCCGGCGGGGTGAGCATCGTGGTCATCTCACGGATACCGGTCAGGCTCATCTCCAGCGTGCGCGGGATGGGTGTTGCCGACATCGTCAGCATGTCGACGGCGGTACGCAACTGCTTGAGATATTCCTTGTGCTCGACGCCGAATCGTTGTTCCTCGTCGACGATCACCAGGCCCAGGTTCTTGAATCGAGTCGACGGCTGCAGCAACCGGTGCGTACCGATTGCGATATCCACCGAACCATCTGCGACGCCTTCCAGCAACGTGTCGGCATCGCTTTTGGGAGTGAACCTGGACAGTTGCGCGATTTTGACCGGGAACTGCTCGCACCGCTCCACGAATGTTTGGTAATGCTGTTGCGCAAGCAGCGTGGTCGGCACCAGCACCGCAACCTGCTTACCGTCCTGGACGGCTTTGAACGCCGCACGGACGGCGACCTCGGTCTTGCCGTATCCGACGTCCCCGCAGATCACCCGATCCATCGGGACCGACTTCTGCATATCGGCCTTGACCTCGTCGATCGCCGCCAACTGATCGGGGGTTTCGACGTACGGAAACGCGTCCTCGAGTTCACGCTGCCATGGGGTGTCCGGCCCGAAGGCATATCCGGGCGCGGACGTGCGTGCGGCGTACAACCGAACGAGTTCGCCCGCGATCTCCTTAACCGCTTTACGCGCACGGCTCTTGGTTTTCTGCCAGTCGGCTCCACCGAGTTTGTGCACGGTCGGCATATCACCGCCGACATACTTGGTGACCTGCTCGAGTTGATCGGTCGGTACGAACAGCCGATCGCCCGGTTGCCCGCGTTTGGAGGACGCGTACTCGAGGATCAGATACTCACGGTCGGCGCCGTTGATCTGACGCTGCACCATCTCGATGTATTTACCGACGCCGTGCTGTTCGTGTACGACGAAATCGCCTGGCTGCAGTTGCAGCGGGTCGATCGCGTTACGACGGCGGGTCGGCATCCGGCCTAGTTGCTTCCTCGCGGCGCCGCGTGAACTGGTGATGTCCGACTCGGTGATCAGCGCGAGTTTGGCGGACGGCGCGAGGAAGCCGGCATCCAGGTCGGCGGTCGTGACCGTGACGATGCCGCCTCGCGGCGAGGTCGCGATCTCCTCGATCAGCTGCCCGGCGATATTGACATCGGCGAGCCGTTCGATCGACCGGGACGCCGGGCCATGACCGGCGAACGTCAGCACCACTGACCAGCCGCGGCCGGTGTAGTCGCGGATGTCGCGCATCAGCCGGTCGGGATCGCCGACGTACTGATCGACGGCGTGCGCGTCCACGCTCAGTTCACCCTCGGTATCGCCACCTAGCGGGTCGAGATCCCACCAGGTCTGTCCGGCAGCGAGCGCTGATTCGCGTACATCTTCGATGGTTCGGTACGTCGATGCGCCGAGATCGATAGGTGAGCTGCCACCACCTGCCGCGACCGCCCACGAGGCATCCAGGAACTCCTCACTGGACTGCACCATTTCCAGCGCGCGAGCGCCGGCGCGCTGCGGATCGCACAGCACGATCAGCGACTGCTTCGGTATCTGCTGAACGAGCAACTCCAGCCCATGATCGGCGTCGACGAGCGCCGGGATCAGTGACTCCATACCCTCCACGACGTTGCCCAGGCTGATTGGTTCGAGCATCTCAGCCAGTTCGGGGTGCTCGCCGAGCAGATCGGCGGCACGACTGCGCACCTCCTCGGTCAGCAACAATTCGCGGCACGGCGGCGCCCACAGAGATTCCGGCAGCTCACCGAGGGAGCGTTGGTCGGCCACGGAGAAGAATCGCAACTCCTCGACCTCATCGCCCCACAGTTCGACGCGGACGGGGTGCTCGGATACCGGCGGAAATACGTCGACAATCCCGCCGCGTACCGCGAATTGGCCACGTTTCTCCACGATGTCGCAGCGGTCGTAACCGATAGCGACCAGATCGGTGACGATCTGCTCGAGTTCGCGTTCATCGCCCTTGTGCAGGTGCACCGGGCGCAACTCAGCGAGACCGGCAACCATCGGTTGCAGCAGGCTACGCACCGGCGCGACGATCACCCGCAATCTGCCGTGCTCTTCGGGGTACTTCAGTCGGCGCAGCACGGACAACCGGGCGCCTACGGTGTCGGCGCGCGGGGAAAGTCGTTCGTGCGGCAACGTCTCCCAGGACGGAAAGTGTCCGACCTCGTCTGCGGGCAGCAGTGCACCCAGTGCAGCGGTGAGCCGTTCTGCGTCTTGGTTCGTCGCGGTCACCGCGACAACCGGCCGCTGCTCATTGCGAGCGATCGCGGCGGCGATCAAGAACGGCTGGACCGGTTGCGGGCAGCGCACCGATTGATCGGTACCGGCCCCCAACGAATCCAGCGCGGCCGCGAAAGCCGGGTCGTCATCGAGGAGGCCCAGCAGCCCCCGTAGCCGAGCGGTTGCCTGCTGGGTCATCGCGTATCTCCGTGATCGTGCTGAGGCCCGCGTGCTGGCAGCACGCAGAACAGCCCCACTACGAGGTTTCGAGGGGGTTGATGCACCCATCTTAACGCCGCCGCGCGACATGTTTCCGGTCCACGAACCGTCGGTGCCCCGCGGGGCCGCCAACGCTCACAAGGGTTCCTCGGGCGGCTGGACAATCTGTCGTTCCCCGGGGCCATGGCGCGCAAGGATTCCACTACCGGCTCAACAAACCCGCGGGTTTACCACCGGCGTCGTCTGCGCTCACGAGAACTTCACGAGCGCCTCAGGAACCCGCCGCTCGCCGCGTGCCATCTACGCTCACGCGCATTTCCACGACCGGCTCAAGAAAGCCACCTATTCCCCGCGGGCTACTCGGCACTCATACGGGTTCGCGACCCGCTCAACAGCGGGTCGGTTCCGCACGGACGTCGTCTGCGGCACGATGAGAATCATGTCGCCGCTACCCGCCACTCGCCTACCATTCGGGCGGCGGCGTTCCACCCGATTCCCGATCGCTGGCCGCCTGATCGGGTCAGCAAAGGGCTCGCACCAGATCGGTGTTGTACTGCACCCGCAGAAGCGTGATTCGACGCTCGCGCGCGAACTGCTGGATCAGGGCGCCGCGAAGGCAGGCTGGCCACGTCCGCTGTTCTACGAGACGAGTATCGCCGAACCGGGAACCGGACAAACTCGCCGCGCGCTAGCCGACGGCTGCGATCTGATTATTGCGTGCGGCGGAGACGGCACGGTGCGTGTCGTTGCTGACGCGCTGCGGCATACCCGGATCCCGCTCGGAATCATACCGATCGGGACTGCGAACATTTTTGCTCGTAACTTGGTGCTGCCGACCCGCGATCTGAATGTCGCGGTGATGATCGCGATGCATGGCGAGGCGGCGGCGGTCGACATCGGAGTGGCACGTACGACGACGTCCGCGCAGCAACGCGATCACGTGTTTCTGGTCCTAGCCGGAATCGGACACGACGCAACTACGGTTCAGGGCACCCGTCCGGCGCTCAAGGAACGCGCCGGATGGCTGGCATATCTGGAATCAGCCAGTCGACACGCGTGGCTGCGGCCGATTGAGATGACCTTGCAGTACCCGGCCAACCCACCGCGCACGGTGCAGGCCTGGAGCGTGGTCATCGGAAACTGCGGCAAGGTGCCAGGCGGAATCGCTGTGTTCCCTGGCGCAGTAATCGACGACGGCGTACTCGACGTACTCGAGGTCACGGTGACGCATCCGGTGCAATGGGTACCGATCGGGGTGAAAGGACTGTTGCATCTGCGTGCGCGCACACCGGGATTACGGCACGCATTCGCACCCCAGGTGACGATCGAGCCCAGTGAACCTCAACCGGTACAGGTGGACGGCGACGTGATCACGGGCGTGCGCCGACTGGACGTCGGTGTGGATCATCGGGCGGTGGTGGTACGGGTGCCGAAACCGCGGGCGTGAACGCGGCATCCCGACTGCCGAGGACCATCGACCAGCATCAGACCTGCCTCAGCCAGACGTATCAGACCGCGAAACACGATTGTTCCGGGCAGCCAGTCCACCAGCGTTGAAATGCTGCCGACGTCCCGAAAGCAACCGACCTCAGCGCACCGGGCCGCAAAAGACGCAGTGAAAACAGCAGGGCATCGCGCTCTGCGCGATGCCCCCTCGATTTCACTGCGTTATTTGCACGACTCGCGTGCTCAACCCGAGCCGACCTCAACAAACGAACAGAGCCAGACATCCCTGCGTTTCTTGCGCGACTCGGGTGGTCAACTCGACGCGACCTCAGCAAATGGGTGGGTTAGACGCGGTGCGCGTGACGGGCGATTGCTGCGCGTAGATCGTCGTGCACCTCGGCGCGGCAGATCAGCAGGTCGTCAATGGCAACGTCGCGCTCGTTATAGACCAGCGGGGAGCCGTCGACACGTTCGGCTATCAGCCCGGCACCTTGCGCAACCGCTACTGGCGCAGCGTTGTCCCACTGGTATTGACCGCCGGTATGCAGGTAAGCGTCGGCTTCGCCGTTAAGTACGGCGAGCGCCTTGATGCCGGCAGAGGACATGTCCACCAGCGTGGCATCGACCTCGCGGGCGACGGCACGCACGAACGACGTCGTGCGCGAGCGACTGCACACAATCCGCATCTGCTCAGGGTGCTGAAGCGGCGCGATAGCGGCGGTTTCGCTATCGAAGATCTCCCCCGTGGCGGGCCGACCGACGACGCCGAGTCGTAATGTGCCACCGGCCCACAGCGCGATGTGCACGGCCCATTCGTCGCTACGCTCCCACCCGTACGCCGACGTGCCGTCGACCGGGTCCACGATCCACACTCGCTCGGCACCGAGGCGCGCGAGATCGTCGGGGGCTTCCTCGGAGAGCACGACATCGTTGGGCCGGAAGCGCTGCAGCGCGTCGGCCAGGTAGGACTGCGCGGCAGCATCACCGGCGTCCATCAGTTTGTAACGCGCGGCGAAGCCGAGTTCAGCGCGGACGTCTAACAACACCTCGGCGGTACCACGGGCGAGCTCGCGGGCGAACTCGATGTCATCGTGCATGGTGAGATCGACGCCCATAACTCTCCTTTGGTCCGCGCTCGCCGTGGCGGCGCGAGAATCAGCGTACGTGCACGCGATTCTGGGCACTCTCAAGGCCATCGCGGACCAGCAGTTCCACCGCGTCCGCCGCCTCGTCAATAACGATCTGCGCCTCGGTACGTTCGGCCGCAGCGAACGGCTTGAGCACGTAGTCGGCCGGGTCCTGACGCCCTGGCGGTCGTCCGATACCGATCCGCACCCGCAGGTAGTCCTTGGTGCTCAGTGACTTGGTGATCGACTTGAGCCCATTGTGCCCGTTGTCTCCCCCACCGCGCTTGAGCCGGATGGTGCCCAGCGGCAGATCCAGTTCGTCGTGGATGACGATGATGTGCGTCGGCTCGACGTTGAAGTACTTAGCGAGCCCGGAGGTCGGGCCACCGGAAAGATTCATGAAACTTAACGGCTTAGCCAGCACCGCGCGGGGCGCTGGCGGTGCGCCGAGGTGAGTCTCGGCGATCTCGGCTCCGGTCCGGTGCCGCTTGAATGAGGCACCGGACCGATGCGCGAGCGCGTCGACGGCCAGCCACCCGACGTTGTGTCGGGTGGCGGCGTACTGCGGGCCAGGATTCCCCAGCCCGACCACCAAGGCCGTCGACATCGTGCGGTACTACTCTGCGTCGTCCGCGTCGGTGGCCTCTTCGGTGGCCTCGCCCTCGGCGGCTTCTTCGGCTTCGTCGCCCTCGGACACGGCACTGACCTCGGACACGGCGATGATCAACGCCTCCGGATCGGTCAGCAGCGTCGCGGAGCCCGGCAGCTTCAGATCACCAGCGAGTACCTGACCGCCGACCTCGATCCCGTCGATCTCCACGGAAATCGACTCGGGGATATCGGTGGCCTCGGCCTCGATCGACACGCTGGTGAGGTCGTGGTTGACCTGACCGCCGGCGACGACATCGCCAACGAGCTCGACGGGTACGTCGACGGCGACCTTCTCGCCCTTCTTGACCAGCAGCAGATCGACGTGCTGGATGACGCGCTGCAGTGGGTGTACCTGGACGTCCTTGGCCAGAGCCAGCTCGTCCTTCCCGTTAACCTGCACGGTCAACAGCGAGTTCAACCCCTGGCGCAGTGCCATCGTCAACTGGTGACGGTGCAGGTTCAGGTGCACCGGATCCAATCCGTGCCCGTACAGCACTGCCGGAACGTGTCCGTCGCGACGGGCGCGGCGAGCGGCTCCCTTACCGAAATCCGATCGCGGCGAGGCGTCGATGCGATTGTCGTCAGCCATAATTACTCCTCAGTTTCCAAACCTGTCTCTCAGGCCCGTCTATGAGGACCTGTGCGGTGGTGGCCCGGGAGTCTCAGGCCATGGCTCCAACTATGTAGACACATAGCGAGCACCAGACCGTCGATAACGGCGCACCAGGTGGCACGCCCTCGCCGGGCAACTTGACGAGTTTAACTGACGGCGACGACGACGTTGTCAGTACGAGACGCATCTCGCACTGATATCGCCGAAGGAGCTTAGAACGCGAACTCGACCGGCTTCGAGCCGAAGTCGACGCTTTCTTCGCCCTGGTCCTCGCCCCAAGCGGTCATTGTGGCGGCGAATTTTCCTTTGAACGAGGTTGCATCGGGATCGACGGCCACGATCCACACCGCCTGCTGGGACACGTCGGCATCGGATTCGCAGGACTGCGTTTGACCTCCGTCGAGCTTCGACGCCGAACAGTCGATCGAGTAGTAATCGAACTTGGTATCGGTCTCGACGGTCTGACCCTTGGTGCCCATGGTGACAATGAGCCACACTTTGCCCTCAGGCGCCCATCCTTGGCTGTCGGAGTACGGCTTCAGTCGCGCTTTCATCAAGGACACCGTCAGCGACACGTCCTCGTCCTTGGTGATCGCCTTCTCCGGGAATTCGACGCTACCGCTGAGATCAGTCGTCGGCTCGGGATCGCCGCTGTAGTAAAGGTCCGTGGTGGGATCGGCCACGCGAGCGCCATCGGCGAGGCTCAGCGACTGCGTGTGGTCCTCGCTGGTAAGCACCAGATACGAGTCGCCAGATGTCGGTACCGACACCAGCATCTGCACTTCGCCCATCGACGCGGGGTCGATCGAACCCGATACAGGTGCCCCGGCGAGATCGAAATCAACCGTGCTGCTCAGCGAGCCGTCGACCGGCCCACCGTCGCCGGTCATCGTGATCAGGTAAAACTCCTGATCATCGGCGGCTTGTCTGGGCTGCCCGTCGATGTCTGCTACGCCGTACTCGACGATGGCGTTGATCGTGACGCTCGCTCCAGGAGCGATGAGTGTGGGAGCGTCGGCGAGTTCGATCTCGTTGCCTTTGCTGTCCTCGTCGAGGACGAATTCTTCGTCCGTCCAGACGCCGTTCTCGTCCGCCTTCGGCATCGGCGGCGACTCGAGATCCGCACCGTCGGCCGCCTCGTTCCCCGCTACGTCGACGATCGACCCTTTCTCGGGCGCGGGTTGGCCAAGTTTCGGCGTCTCGCTCAGAGCGGTGGCTTGTTGGTTGTCTCCGCTGCCGGACACGTCGAAGTGGTAGATGTCCCACACGTGCCCTTTCTCCGCGCCGGCGCGCAGGGCGGGTCCACAGGCGAGCTGGTTGGTGATCTCCGAACTGTCGTTGAGGATGTAGAAACAACCGGCATCCTCGGCGACGGTGATCCCGTCGTCCGGCAGCGATGCTTGCCAGGTTGTCGTTGCGGAATCGGCGAACCCTTTGGCGTTCTTGATGTCACCGCGCGAGTTTTGGATGCCACCAAAGGTGAAGAAGATGAAGTACCCGGCCACGAGCGCACCCACGAGCACGAGGGCACCCAGTCCGATGAAGAGTGGCTTCTTGCGGCTTTTCGGACTCGATGCTGCGCTAGGTGACGCGTAGGAGCCGGTGGCCGCCGTGGGATGAACGCCGGTGAACCCCGGCGGCGTGATCGCTGTGGTCGGGCCGCCGGACGACTGGCCGTAGTCGCCGGGCACTACTTGCGGTTGGCTGAACGGACCGGACGACGGTGCGCCAAACGATCCAGTTTGCGGGCGCGGAACGCCGAATGATCCCGATTGGGGCTGCGGGGGCGTGGCCGCGTGATCCGGCGTCGGCTGGTGGCCGGATACCGGTTGTTGAGGAGCCACCGGCTGTTGAGGGGCTACCGGCTGCTGCGGCGGCACCGCCTGGGTGCCCGTTCCGGACTGCGGTGTCGTGGGCGCTGAGGTCGGTGGGCCGGTGGGTGCCGCCGGATCTGGGGTCGGCTGTTCATCCTCGAAAGCCGCGGCATTGTACGAAACCGTCGGCATCGACCCCGTTTCCGACGGCGGCTGTTCACCCGGCGTGTTCGGTCCAGGTTCCTGGTGTGGCCACTGGTTCGGATCACGCGGTTCTGTCACTACTACTCCCTGCCGGCGGACGTGCTCGGGACGGCGAAGCGCCCCGTTTCGCACTGAAGACTACGGGGGGTCGACGTACCCGAGCAGCGTCCGGTGCCGTGCGGCGAGCGTTAGTTACGAACTCGCGACCTGCCTGGTGGGCTAGATCGCTACTTCGCGACGTACGCCGAGAGCTTGTTGCTGATGATGTCTTCGGCCTCGTTAACAATGCGCGAGATGAGCTCGGCGCAGGTCGGGATGTCGTTGATGATTCCCTGCACGATGCCGGCGGACCAAATGCCCGCGTCCAGATCGCCGTTCTCGTAGACCTTGCGGCCACGGACGCCGGCAACGAGTTCCTTGACGTCCTCGAACTGACCGCCGCCACGCAGGATGCCGACGACTTCGTCCGAGATCGAGTTCTTAGCCACGCGCGCAGTGTTGCGCAGCTCGCGGAACATCAGGTTCGTCGAACGCTCATCGCCGTCCACCAGGGCCTGCTTGACGTTCTGGTGGATCTGCGCCTCAGCCGTCGCCATGAAACGGGTACCCATGTTGATGCCGTCGGCGCCAAGCGCGAGGGCCGCAACGAGACCGCGGGCATCGCCGAAGCCGCCGGAGGCGATCATCGGGATGTCGATCTTGTCGGCCGCTGCGGGAATCAGCACCAGGCCGGGGATGTCGTCCTCGCCGGGGTGCCCGGCGCACTCGAAGCCGTCGATCGAGATGCCGTCCACGCCGATGCTCTGCGCCTTAACCGCGTGACGAACGGCGGTGCACTTGTGCAGCACCTTGACGTCGTTGGCCTTGAAGTCGGGCAGGTGATCGACCGGGTTGAACCCCGCGGTCTCCACGATCTTGATGCCCGAGCTGATGATCGCGTCGCGGTACTCGGCGTACGGCGGCGGGTTGATCGCCGGCAGGATGGTCAGGTTGACGCCGAACGGCTTGTCGGTGAGCTCGCGCGTGCGCAGGATTTCCTTCTCCAGTGCCTCCGGCGTCGGCTGCGTCAATGCGGTGATGAGCCCTAGGCCACCCGCGTTCGCGACACCCGCGACGAGTTCGGCTACGCCGACCCACTGCATACCGCCCTGCACGATCGGTGCCTCGACACCGAATACCTCAGTGAACTTTGTCTTGATCACGTATGTCCGCTCCCGGTCTAGTTGATATGCGTGTCAACTGCGAACGTTACCGGATCGAACGACTTTTGGCTCTTACTAGTTTTGGCGGGCGCGGTGCGAGGGTCGGCGGGAGTTACGCGTCGCCGTCGAACAGGCTGGTCACCGATCCGTCCTCGAAGATCTCCTTGATCGCGCGCGCAACTAGCGGCGCGATTGACAGCACCGTCATCTTGTCCAGCATCTTCTCGGCGGGAATGGGGAGCGTGTTGGTGAGGATGACTTCGCTGACGGGGGCGTCTGCGAGCCGCTGCGCGGCGGGATCAGACAGGATGCCGTGAGTCGTGGCAATGATGACGTCCTTGGCGCCTTCGCTCATCAGGGCGTCTGCGGCCTTACAGATCGTGCCGCCGGTGTCGATCATGTCGTCGATCAGTACGCACAGCCGACCCGCGACATCGCCCACGACACGATTGGCGACTGTCTGATTGGGCTGGGTGACATCGCGCGTCTTGTGGATGAACGCCAGCGGGGTCCCGCCCAGGTATTCCGACCAGCGCTCTGACAGCCGCACGCGGCCGGAATCCGGAGAGACGACGGTGATCGGCTCACCGGCGTACTTGTTGCGGATGTATTCGGTCAGGATCGGCGTAGCGAACAGGTGATCCACCGGGCCGTTGAAGAACCCCTGGATCTGCGCCGTGTGCAGATCGACCGAGATGATTCGGTCAGCTCCGGCAGCGGTGTACATATCGGCGACGAGTCGCGCGGTAATCGGCTCACGTCCGCGGCTTTTCTTATCCTGGCGCGCATACGGGAAGAACGGCGAAACAACGGTGATGCGCTTGGCAGAAGCGCGTTTGAGCGCGTCGACCAGGATGAGTTGCTCCATGAGCCAGTCATTGATCGGGGTCGTGTGCGACTGGATGACGAACACGTCCGCGCCGCGGGCCGACTCCTCCGAACGCGCGTATAGCTCGCCGTTGGCAAACGAGTACGACGACGTTCCGGTGACCGTCACTCCAAGATTTGCCGCGATCTCGTCGGCGAGCGCGGGGTACGCGCGACCGGAAAAGAGCATCAGGCTCTTCTGGCTCGGTTTCTCAATGCTGCTCATCAAGAGTCTTTCTGCTGTGCGTCGGTGTCCGGGGCACCCGCCGCGATGGCCGCCTCGGCCGCCGCTGTCCCCGCACGATTGTTCACCACCCAGCCGAGCAGGTTACGTTGAGGTCCCCCCGAAACGGCCAACGCCCCGGGCGGCACTGCCTTGCGAATCACCGTGCCCGCACCGCTGTACGCGCCGTCGCCGACACTCACCGGCGCGACATACATATTGTCCGAGCCCAATCGGCAATGGTCTCCGATCGTGGTCTGCGATTTCGCGACGCCGTCGTAGTTCACGAACACGCTGGAAGCGCCGATGTTGGTGTCGACACCGATTACCGCGTCACCGACGTACGTCAGGTGGGGCACTTTCGATTCGGAGCCAATCTGGGCATTCTTCGTTTCTACGAACGTGCCGATCTTGCCGCGCTCGCCGAGCGTGGTGTTTGGCCGCAAGTATGCGAAAGGGCCAACGTTCGCGTTCGCACCGATCACGGCGAGTTCCCCGTGGGTCCGCACAACGGTCGCGTCCGGGCCGATCTCACAGTCCTTGAGCGTGGTATCAGGTCCGACGGTGGCGCCCTGCTGGATCTTTGTCGCACCGACCAGATGTGTGCCGGGCAGAATAGTGACGTCTTGCTCAAGTTCGACGTCCGCATCGATCCAGGTGCTCTGCGGATCGACGATCGTCACACCCTCACGCATCCAGTGGGCACAGATGCGGTCGTTGAGTTGGCGCCCACGCGCGGCGAGTTCGATGCGGTCATTGCAACCGAGCGTCTCCTCGTAGGACTCAGTCACGTACGCCCCGACCTGGGCACCGTCGGCCCGCAACAGGCTGACGGCTTCGGTGAGGTACTCCTCGCCCTGCGCATTGTCCCGCGACAAACGCGAGATCACGGCGCTCAGTTGAGCCGCATCGAATGCGTAAACACCAGCGTTGACCTCGGTGATTTGTCGCTGCTGCTCGTCGGCGTCCTTCTCCTCCACGATTGCGGTGACCGCTGCGCCGGATCGCAGAATCCGGCCAAGCCCCCGCGGTTCGGGCACCCGCGCGGAGAGAATCGTCATCGCGTTGCCGGCCGTGGCGTGGTGTGCCGCGAATGCATCGAGCGTGTCTGCGGTCAGCAGCGGTGCGTCGCCGTTGAGCACGAGCACCGTGCCGCGAACGTCGGTCAGCGCCTCAAGCCCGATACGCGTCGCGTGTCCGGACCCGAGTTGCTCTTCCTGGACACAGGCTTGCGCGGCCGGTTGAATTTCCTCGAGGTGACTGCGAACCAGCTCGCGTCCAGCGCCGACGACAACCACGGTCTGCTGCGCCTTGAGCGGCGCGGCAGCGGCCAATACATGGCCCAGAAGGCTCCGACCGCCGATCGCGTGCAGCACCTTCGGTTTCGAGGATTTCATCCTGGTGCCTTGACCGGCCGCCAGGACAATCACGGCCGTGGGTGCACTACTCATCGAGCGGCTCCTTGTCGATTCCTCGGCGACTGCGCTGGGGGACTCGGACTCGAACCGAGACTGCAAGGCTCCAAAGGCCCGCGGGCTGCCGATTACCCCACCCCCCACTTGCACGGTGGTGCGACTGTCCACCCTACAGGGATGAAACCCACAAATTCCGCAGAAGGTTCCCGTGGCGAACCTACGGTCTCGTAACCTACGCTTTCGAAGGGTTCCGGCCCACGTCCCCGCTCCTTGACCCGCGAGGTATCCATGACGAGTTCCACGGCCCCCGTCAAGCCGCGTAAGTCCGAATCTGCGCTGATCTCCGGTGCAGCCACTGGTGAAGGCGGGGCAAGGCCCGTCATAGGCCGCCGCAAGGGCGTCGGCGAACAGGTGCTGCTGTACATATTCGTGATCGCGCCGCTGCTGGCCTTGTTCGCCGCAGTGCCGCTGGCCGCGGCCGGTGGCTGGCTGAGCTGGACCGATGTGATTCTCACCGCGATCTTTTATGTCATCGGCGTACTCGGCATCACGGTCGGCTATCACCGTCACTTCACCCATGGGTCGTTCAAAGCCAAGCAACCGCTGCGGATCGCGATGGCCATCGCCGGTTCGACCGCGATTCAAGGATCGGTGATCCAGTGGGTCGCCGACCATCGTCGGCACCATGCATACAGCGATCGAGACGGCGATCCGCATTCGCCGTGGCGATTCGGCACGAGCGCTGGGGCGTTGGTTAAAGGACTGTGGTGGGCACACATGGGTTGGTTGTTCGACCCGGAGAAGACGAATCGGGAGCGCTTTACGCCGGATCTGCTCAAGGACAAGCACCTCCGGTTCATCAGCAACACGTTTGGTTTGTGGGCAGTGATCAGCCTTGGACTGCCGGCGCTGCTCGGCGGCCTCATCTCGCAGAGTTGGCATGGTGCGCTCACCGCGTTCTTCTGGGCAGGACTGGTGCGCGTGGGGCTGTTGCACCACGTCACTTGGAGCATCAACTCGATCTGCCATGCGGTCGGTGAGCGGCCGTTCTCCTCGCGCGATATGTCCTCCAACTACTGGCCGCTGGCGATCCTGTCGATGGGTGAGTCGTGGCACAACCTGCATCACGCCGACCCGACCGCGGCCCGTCATGGCGTGATGAAAGGTCAGATCGACATCTCGGCCCGCGTCATTTGGATTTTCGAAAAGTTCGGGTGGGCGTATAACGTCAAGTGGCCCTCCCCCGAGCGGATCGAGGCAAAGCTCGCGAACGCCTAGGCTGGGTCTGGTCCTCACCTCTCGATAGTTCGGACATTTATGGCTTCCGGTACCACGCGGATGACGGGTGCGCAGCGCCGCACTCAACTTGTCGACATCGCCCGGAAGGTATTCGCCGAACGCGGATTCGACGGGACATCCATTGAGGAGATCGCCTCGCGGGCGCACGTGAGCAAACCCGTTGTATATGAGCATTTCGGCGGTAAGGAAGGTCTGTACGCGGTCGTCGTCGACCGGGAGATGAGTCTGCTGATGAGCAGATTCGAAAGTGCGCTGGCGGACGGACATCCCCGTTATTTGCTTGAGCGCGCCGCATTCGTGCTGCTGGACTACATCGAGAACGAGACAGACGGATTCAAGGTGCTCACCCGCGACACCCCGCCGACGGGTCGCAGCGGCACGTTCTCCAGCCTGATCAACGACGTCGCCAGCCGCGTCGAACACATCCTGGATCGCGCCTTCAAAGCCCGAGGTTACGAAACCAAATTGGCTGGGCTGTATTCGCAGGCTCTGGTGGGAATGGTGGCCGCCACCGGGCAGTGGTGGCTCGAGGAGCGCAAACCGAAGAAAGAGATCGTCGCGGCGCACCTGGTGAACCTCGCGTGGAACGGGCTGGCACACCTCGATACCTCCCCAACGGTTCGGCGCAAGCGGTAGTTCGCAGGCTGTAGTTTCTAACGACTCGCGGTCACCACGGGTCCGACTCACGCCGCACTCCCCGCGCCGGCCCCGGCGCCCTGCACATTGCTGCCAAGTTCGCGGCTTGCTGAGTAGCTATCGAGGAGATCGGCAAGTTCCCGGTGGAAGTGGTCGCGGCGGAGCGGGTCTGCGACATGCTCGGCCAGCAGCCCAATCAACTCCTCGGGCGGATCCAACCCATCCCCATCGTCATCGGGATCCGCCAACTCGGCGGATGCCGCACGAACAACGCGCGCCGATTCCGCGATGTCCTCCATGCTCGGTATTCGTATTCGGGCGTTGATGATCGGCTTTTGCTCCGGATCAACCCACGGCGGCGGAATCCACCACGGTAATCCGCGGATCATCCGCACAGCCCAACCGTTGGTCTCGAACTCGCGATGATGGTGCCCGCAGACGAGGGTCAGATTGTCGAGGTCGGTCCGCCCGCCACGCCACCATTCAGTGACGTGGTGTCGTTGCGTCCAATCCGGCGGCGCATCGCAACCCGGGTAGGAGCACCCACCATCACGGGCGATCAAGGCGTTCGTCTGATTCCTCGTCGCGATGCGACGTTCACGACCGTAGGCAACGACCCCACGGGTGTTACTGGCCCATACCGGGACCAGCAGTGCCTCACCCGCCAGACGCGTGAGGTCCTCGAGTGTGATCCGGTCGCCGCCGGCGACTCGTCCGACGTACCGTCCCCCGGCGCGTCGGCGGGCGCCGTCAACACCCCAGCGACCTGCGTCGTCCGGCGCACATTCGCCGCGCGTCTCCGCCTGCTCGCCAGTAACGCCGAGCGCAGCGAGAATCGCGTCCATATCCACTGTGATGTGCACGGTGGCGGGTGTTCCGCCGCTGGCAGGCACACCGTTGAAATCCAGCACCCGCCGCAGCACGTCACCCAGGGCGTCGTGCCGACGCTGATCTGCCGTGCGGTCGTCGCGCATGCCATCGCTGGACCCTCGGGGCGCGCTCAGCGGTGAAAGCACCGCATCTAGTTGAGCCTTTACCGCCGGATTCAAATACCCACTGATCGCGTAGGTGCCGTCGTACCGCTGCCGCCCGACCCGCAGGCCGCGGCGAGCATCGGTCACTTTGGAGTCTGGACTACGCCCGTCTGGCAGCAGCACCTCATCAAGTTTCTCGCCCACCGACCTCAGATCGGCCGGAGGAAGCGCACCGACGTACGAAACGAGTGTCTCCTCGGCCTGCTCTCGCAGCGACGCGTCGACGTCGGTGTTGCTATCGATACGACGCATCGCGGCGCCGATCTCATCGACTTGCCCAACGGTGACTTCACCATCTCGAATCGCGTCGGCCAACCGCGGTAATTTCGGCGGCAGCTCGCCCTGGCTGAAGCCATCGCGCGGCAACAACTGTTGCGCGCGACGCTCCCGCGCATTCGCTTCGCCAACACCGATCCGCAGGGCGCGCGCAAGACCACGAGCGACCCGCTTCTCGCCGGTGATGACCGTGAACGACGGATCCTCGCGCGCCGCCTCGATCACCCGGTTGTCGAACAGAACGCTGCAAGCGCGATGAGCCTCAAATTCGCCGGCGAGTTTCAACAAACACTCGACATCCAGAGCCTGAAAGTCGCCGCGCTCGCCGATTGCCAGCAATGCATCCAGGCCCACCTGAAGCTGCCTCAGTGCGTCGGCGATCTCCACCGAGAAGGCCGAGGCGACCGCTAGCGGGCCAGTCGCACCCTCGGCCGCCGCCGCTCGGGCATCCGCAGGAACGAATCGCAGCGGATCGAGTGCGCCTTTGCGACCGAATCCCGACCTGCCGGCGTCGCTAGTCACACTCATCGCTGCACCCCCTCGACTCACCCTGTACATATTTATCGTACATATGTTCGAATCATATGTCAATTCGTCAAGCGTCGAGTGTGTAAGGACATCGGTGACGGTTCAGGGCTATAAGGTCGCGTCCGTTGCCGACGTAGCGGACGCCCGATGCAGGTCGGGTGTGCTCGACGAGGATTTCGCCGTCGAGGTCGGCGGCGGGGCCGTGTTGACGTACGTCCTGCAGCAGGTCGGCGATGATCGAGCCCTCGTCGGTCATTGCCAAAGCCCGGCCACCGCCCGGCGGAATGTCGTTCGGACTCGCCCGTGGCTGCCTCGCTGATGCCCGTACGTCGAGGTAGCGCGTGAGGTGCTGCGTATTTGACCGAGGGTTCCAGTATGTAAGCAGCCTGGGCCTGGCCAATGCGGCAATGCGGCAATAACCGCCCACAAGACCACGTGCCGCCCCGGGCCAGAAGGTGGTGCAGGGTCTAGCCGATGATGCGGGCTCCGGTGACCGGGCCGTGCGCCGTACGGACGGTGCGGCACACTCCCTGCGCGCTCAGTCGCGTGGCGAGCTCCACGGCGTCGTCCTCACCATCGGCCAGGAACGCCATTGTGGGGCCACTGCCGCACAGTACGGCGGCCTGCGCACCTTCTTCGAGCCCCGCAGCCTTCGTACGCCGTAGCGACGGCATCAGACTGTAGGCCGCAGGCTCCATGTCATTGTGCAGCGCCGCTCCGACCGCGCTCAGGTCTCGTGCCCGCAGCGCGTTCAGCAACTGAT
Source organism: Cumulibacter soli (assembly GCF_004382795.1). Classification (NCBI taxonomy): domain Bacteria; kingdom Bacillati; phylum Actinomycetota; class Actinomycetes; order Geodermatophilales; family Geodermatophilaceae; genus Cumulibacter; species Cumulibacter soli. The sequence continues at coordinate 589,073 of NZ_SMSG01000002.1, forward strand.
CCGGCAGCTCCAGGCTGGTACCAGCACCACCCTCACCGCGGAGCCGGTCAAGTTCGGCGTACACGTCACCGGTCGAAAGGCCGTCCTCGGCGACTGCGAGCACCCAATGCCACCGTCCGGCCGCCAGCACCGGAGACAGCAACTCGCCGCGCCCGGTACCAAGCGCGAGTCCCCCCGTTAGCGAGAACACCACATCGCTGCCCAGCGTGGCTGCAATCTCTACGAGGTCCTCTCGGTCGGCGCCGGTCTGCCACAACGCGTCACAAGCGACCAAAGTGGCCGCCGCATCGGCGCTACCACCGGCAAGCCCCGCCGCAACCGGAATCTGTTTGCGTACGGCCAGCGCGACTTCAGCTTTGATTCCGGCACGTTCCGCGAGCGCCGCAGCGGCGCGCCACGCCAGATTGGTCGCATCGTCGGACACCTGTTCGGCACCCTCGCCCGTAGTGACGATGCTCAGTTCCTCGGCCTCAACCGCGACCACCTCGTCAGCGAGCGATAACGCGCAGAAAACCGTCGCGAGTTCGTGGAAACCGTCCGCGCGCGTCGATCCAATGCCGAGGTGGAGGTTGATCTTTGCCGGTGCCCTGGCGATTACTACGTCGTCGCTTTGCACCGGCGCTGTCATCTGCGGGTCTCCTCAACTCAGCAACACGAGCCTGTCGGCTAGTCGCGCGCCGGCATCTGGCGCGCTATCGCTACGAAGTCTGCCACGCCGAGGGTTTCACCCCGCAACGTCGGGTCGATCCCTGCACTTTGCAGCGCATCAGCAGCAGCGCCGGAGCTGCCGAAGATCCCAGCGAGCGCGGAGCGCAGCATCTTCCGGCGCTGCGCGAACGCGGCGTCGATCACCGCGAACACGTCCTCGCGTGGTGCATCGTCGATGGGCGCGTCGTGCCGCACCAGGGAGACCAGCGCCGAATCGACGTTGGGCACCGGCCAGAAGATCTGTCGACTGACACTCATCGCCAGCCGTACGTCGGCGTACCAGGCCGCTTTCACCGAGGGTGAACCGTACGTCTTAGAGCCAGGCGAGGCGGCGAGCCGCTCAGCGACCTCCGCTTGCACCATGACTAGGGCTCGCTCGATCGACCCGAGCGTCTCAAGCAGGTGCAGCAGCACGGGCACCGAGACGTTGTACGGCAGGTTCGCCACCAATGCCGTCGGCTGCGGATCGGGCAACTCAGTGACCCGCAACGCGTCCGCCGTCAGCACCGTCAATGCTTCGGCGTTGTCCGGCTGCAGCATTCGCACTGTCGCCGGTAACGCTTCGGCGAGCCGTGGGTCGATCTCGATCGCGGTCACCGGATGCCCAGCATCGAGCATCCCGAGGGTGAGTGAGCCTAGACCGGGACCGACCTCCAGGATCCGCTCCCCCTCGCGCAGGCCCGCGGCAGCGACGATGCGCCGTACCGTGTTGCCGTCGTGCACGAAGTTCTGCCCCAGCGTTTTGGTGGGGCGTACGCCGAGGTGCTCGGCGAGTTCACGTACAGCGGCAGGGCCCAGCAGCCGAGGACTAGTCATAAAGGTGCGAGCCGCACTCCCACTGGCTGGCGCCATACTGCATGAACAGTATCTTCGCTCGGGCCAGTTGCTCCTCGGCCGGCGCGTCGGCCGGGTTACCGGTGCCGCCGACTCCCGCCCAGGTCTGCTCCGAGAACTGGTACTCGCCGAAGTACATGTGGTTCTGCTGGTTCACAGCCTTCGGGTTATTCGTCGATTCGCAGTAGCCGAGCGCCTCCCAGTTGAGGGCGTTCACCTCGGCGGGAAATTCCTTGGTGCCTGTCGACGTCACCTCATCGACGGGTTCCTTGGTGACTTCGCTCGACTCCTCAGTCTTCGAGGTCTGTTCACCGTCGACCGTCGAGACCAGGAAGGTCACCTTCTCGGTGCCGTCCGCACCATCGGTGACGACCTCGTCGATCCCGATGTACTCGTCGGGGTTGTCCTTCTCGACCTTCTTGTGCGCGATCGTGCGCGTCTCGGTGACTTGCTGCTGATCGACTCGGGTGACCTTGATGTTCATCCCGGCGGTCACCTTCTCATCGAGCCCGGGGCTGACCGTGTCGTGCTCGCCGAGCGTGACACCCGCGTCAGCCAACGCCCCCTCGACATCGTCGGCTGCGGTGGAGACGGCGGTGCGGTCGCCGTCTACGGCGACTGAGACATCGTCGTACGTCGCGACTTCGATCGTTGCACCGGTCAACGGCAGCCGCTGCGAGCGCGAGGACACGACATCCTGGTCGGCCAAGCCGAGTTGTTCGACGGCCTCCTGCGTCGTGTACGCCGTGACGCTCTTGACGGTCGTCTCGCCGTCGATCACAACCGAAACGTCGCGGCTCTTGACCAGCGAGACGGTGCCGCCGTCGGTCACCTTCGAGTCCAGCGACGGCGTGACGGCGTCGTTCGGGCCCGGATGGACCCCGGCGTCGGTGAGCACACCTTCGACATCGGCGGCGTACGTCGTGACACTCTGCTGCTTGCCGTCAATCACCACGTCGACGTGCTTGCTCAAGTTGACGAAACCGACCGTGGCGCCGAGTACGGCGGCGCCGATCCCGACGGCCGCGTACCGGGCCATCCTCGAGTTGGACGTATGCGGTCGGCGTACTTGTACGCCGAGCGGCGCGCGAGGCAGACGCGCCGGCTTGACCGCGGCGCTCTTGGGATGTGAGGTCGCAGCAGCCACGGTGACCGTTTCGGGCTCCGCCGCTACCTCAGGCTCGCCGGGCGCGACCGCGTCCGCAGCAGGCGCTACCGGCTCGCCAGGCGCCTGGACATCACTCGCCGGCATACCGACAACCTCGTCGGACATGTCACCTGGCTCGCCGGACGGCTCGATATCGGTCGTAGCTGTCGCGACCCGGCCGTCGGACACGCCTACTGGCTCGCCGGACGCCTGGAGATCGCTCGCAGGCGTCTCCACAACCTCGTCGGACACCTCGACATCGGTCGTCGACACTGAGGTCATCGAGACTGCGGTCGACTCAGTGACGTCGACGGCCTGTGGTTCAACTGCTTGGTTGGCCGCACTCGCGGCCTGATCTGCGGCTCGCGTCTCAGCGGCCGCAGCCTTTTTCGCCGCTGCCGCGGCAGCGCGCAGTTCGCGCTTAGTGGGGGCGGAATGCCGTCCCATAGGTACCTCCGTTGCGACACGAGGTGAGGGCGGCTCCAGGCGGAGCCGCCCTCGTCCTCAGTGACTTGATCTACAGGTAGGCACCGCAGTGCGGCCACGCGCCTGGACCTTGACCGGCGAGGACCTTCTCGGCAATTGCGATCTGCTGCTCGCGGGTAGCCTGATCCGCAGTCGACGCATATGCGCCGCCGCCGTACCCAGTCCAGGTGCTGGCCGAGAACTGCAGCCCGCCGTAGAAGCCGTTGCCGGTGTTGATCGACCAGTTACCACCGGACTCACATTGCGCGACGGCATCCCAGTTGTGACCGCCAGACGGCGCGGGGGGCTCGGCACCGGTGTTTCCGCCCGAAGACTCACCGTCCTCAGAAGAGCCACCGCTGTCCGAGGAACCGCCACTGCCGGCATCGGTCGAAGGCTCCGGTTCCGGCGCGGGCTCTGGCTCCGGCTCTGGCTCTGGTTCGGGCGCAGGCTTCGTGCCAACGTGGACGACCTCATCGACGGGCTCGGTGACCCATTCGGCCTTGACCTGATCCTTGGCGACGACCTTGCCGTTCTTCTTCGTCACCTTGTAGGTGACGACCTTCTCGCCGTCCACACCCTCGGTGACGACCTCGGAGGTGCCCTCGGTGAGTGAGTCGTCCTCCTTCTGCACGGTCTCGTACGAAACGGTCTGCGTCTCTTCGATATTCGAGGAGCGGATCCGGTTGACCTTGATCGTCATACCCGGCTTGATCGCGGTATCAGCGTCCGGCTCGGTGTTGTCCTGCTGCTCGAGCTTGATGCCCTGCTCGTCAAGCAGCTCGCCGACGTCGATCGAGGTGGAGGAGGCTTCCTTCTTCTTGCCGTCGACCAGGATCGTGACGTTCTTGGAGGTGGTGACCTCCAGCGTCGTCCCATCGAGCGGAATGCGCTGCGAGCGCGAGGCCGAGACCTTGGCGTTGTCAGCGATGCCGAGCTGATCCAGCGCCTCGTCAACGGTCAGCGCAGTCACCCACTCGCTGTTTTCCTCGCCGTCGACGGAGTAGTCGACCATACGGGCGCGGGTGATGTTCACCGTGGAGCCGTCCTCGATGGAGGAATCGACTGAAGGTGTGACCGCGTCGCGGGTTTCGACGTCGATCCCGGCGTCATTGAGAACGCCGTCGACGGTGCTGGCATAGGTCGATACGGTCTGCGACTGACCGTCCAGCACGACCTCAACGGACTTGTCGAGTGCCTTGAATGCCACGGTGCCACCGACAACTGCGGTGACGGCCAGGACACTCAGGCCGATGCGGTAAGAACGACGCACTTTGCTCCGATGATTGCACTTCGCAGGCAGGGGAAGCATCGTCGTCCACACGGATCCCGACTCGTCTTCGGCGCCTCGGCGACCGTCGACTCCCCATCCTGACCGGTTCGGTTACAAGACGATAACGGACATGTCACGACGACGCCAGTGTTTCGTGACCGAGCGTGATCTATCAAACTGTCGCGAGTCAGGACCACACGCCGTACACACGCTCGCTGTTGTCACTGAGGGCATGGCACAACGCGGCCAGATCCTCGCCACGAACGTTCGCCATCTGCGCGATGGTCAACGGCGTCAGATACGGCGCATTGGGCCTGCCGCGATGCGGCATCGGGGTCAGGAAGGGCGCATCCGTCTCGGCCAGCAACAGGTCTTGCGGTGCCACGGCGTACGCCGCACGCAAGTGCGTCGAGGCGTTGAAGGTCGAGTTGCCCGCGAAACTCATGTAATACCCAAGGTCTGCGCACCGGCGCGCCATCTGCTCATCCCCGGAGAAGCAATGGAACACGACCTTCTCAGGAGCACCTTCGGCAGCGAGCACGTCGAACACGTCGTCGTGAGCGTCACGGTCGTGAATCATCAACGCGACGCCGTGGCGCTTGGCGATGTCGATGTGCCGGGCGAACGATTCGCGCTGCACGTCCTGTCCCGCGACTTCCCGCGTACGAAAATAATCCAGCCCGGTCTCCCCGACCGCGCGCACGCGTGGTCGCGCCGCCAACTCATCGATCACATCGAGCGCGGCAGCCAAGCCATCACCGAGCCTCGGCGCATCGTTCGGGTGCAGGGCGACCGCGGCCAGCACCCGATCGTCGGCGGCCGCCAGATCGGCAGCCCACCGCGACGATGCGACATCGGTACCGACCTGCACGATCCGGTCGATCCCGACCGATTCGGCCTTGTCCAGATGCTCACTCGCCGTGCCACCGATCCAGTCGATGACGATGTCGAGATGGGTGTGATTGTCCGGTACGGCGACCGGCAGCGGCTCAGGGAGCTCCGGCGGCGTCTTCTCCCGCTCGAGCTGGGCCTTACTCTTTCCCACTACGCGCTCTTTCCCACGACGCACTCTCTACCCACTACGCGCTCGTACTCACTGGGCGCTCATACCCGCTGACGTGCTCGTGTGCACTATGCGCCGGCCTCGGCGTCCGCCTCGATCCGCGGGAACAACACCTCGCCCTTGACGACCTTCGATCCCGGCTTCAGCACGCCCCAGTCGGCGGCGCTGGCGATCGTCTGTGCGTCCAGCGGTCCCACGCTCTCATGCGCGCCGAGCGACTCCCACAGCTTGGTCGCGGTGCTTGGCATCACCGAATGGTGCAGTACGGCGACCGCGCGCAGCGATTCGGCGCAGGTGTACAGGATGGTCGCGAGGCGCTCGCGCGCCAGCGCTGAATCGTCCTTGGCCACCGACCACGGCTGCTGTTCAGTGATGTAGCCGTTCACCGCCGTCACGAAGTCGTGCGTGGCACTGATCGCTTCGTGCACCTGCATGTTGCTGATCGCCACATCGGCCGTGCGGACGGTGCGTACGAGCAGGTCCGCCAGCGTGCCGTCGGCGTCGCTGAGCGCGCCTGGCTTCGCCAGTTCGCCGTCGAAGTACTTGCCGATCATGGCGGCGACCCGGCTGGCCAGGTTGCCAAGGTTGTTGGCGAGTTCGTCGGTATATACCGCGTGCAGGTGTTCCCAGGAGAACGACGCATCGCTGCCGAACGGAATGGCCTTCATGAAGTAGTAGCGGTACGCGTCCGTGCCGAACGTACCGACGATCTCCCGGGGATGGATTGCGGTGGCATTGCTCTTGGCCATTTTCTTGCCGCCGACCAGCAGGTAGCCGTGCACGTACACGCGCCGCGGCGGCTGCTGCCCCGCAGCCATCAGCATCGCGGGCCAGATGACCGAGTGAAAACGAAGAATGTCGCGGCTCATCAAATGGGTGGCAGGCCAGATCTTGGCGAACTCGGCCGGATCGTCGAAGATTTTCGCCGCGCTCGTGTAATTCAGCAGCGCATCGATCCAGACGTAGAGGACCTGCGAGGAATCCCATGGGACCTGGATGCCCCAGTCGAAGGACGACCGTGAGATCGACAGATCGTGCAGACCGGACTTGACGTAGTTGATGATCTCGTTGCGGCTGGTCTGGGGTGCGATGAAGTCGGGCACCTCGTCGTACAACGCCAGCAGTTTGTCGCCGAACTCGCTGAGCTTGAAGAACCAGTTCTTCTCGGTGATCATTTCGGCCGGACGCTCGTGCACCAAACAGTTACCGTCTGCGTCCAGGTCGTCGTCCGACTTGAACTCCTCACAGTCCACGCAGTACATCCCCGAGTACTCACCCTCGTAGACGTATCCGGCGTCGTACAGCCGCTGCCAGAACTCCTGCACCTGCCGGACGTGGTCCTCATCCGTGGTGCGGATGAACCGGTCGTACTTGATGTCGAGCAGATCCCAGGCGGGCTTCCACTCGGTTTCAATCAGCGAATCAACGAATTCCTGCGGACTCTGTCCGTTCTTCTGCGCCGTACGCATCACCTTTTGACCGTGCTCGTCGGTGCCGGTCAGGAAGTACACGTTCTCGCCGCGGTGGCGGTGCCAACGGGCCAATACATCGGCCGCGGTGGTCGTGTATGCGCTGCCGATATGCGGGGCAGCGGTGACGTAATAAATGGGCGTCGTGATGAAGAATGACTTCGCCGGGGTTTCAGGCATGCCCTCTAGGGTAATGGCGCGGCTAGTGTGACTGAGTCGCAGTCGTCGACACTCGCGCAAGCGGCACCCGTTCCGCCAGTTCGCCAGGAGGTCTCGCCATGGGTGGTGAGAGTCAGCCCCGCAAGAACCGCAACCCGCTGAGTGGACTGCCGGTCATTCGACGCGGCAATCCCCCGAAGGACACCCCCGAGCCGACGGTGCGTCACGACCCGATCGTCGGATTGGCGGTATATCGCGACGGTGAGGTTCTCTCGCGCGGCGGTGAGTGTGCCGCGGCCGCCGAACTCGCGCGGCGCGAGAACGGCTTCGTGTGGTTGGGCCTGCATGAGCCGACCGCCGAGGAGTTCGAGACGATCGCGAACGAGTTCGGTCTGCACCCGCTGTCCGCCGAGGACGCGGTCATGGCGCATAACCGTCCCAAACTCGAGGCGTACGACGATTCGTTGTTCATGGTCATGAAGACCGCGCGATACGTCGAGCACGAAGAGTTGACCTCGACCAGCGAGGTCATCCGTACCAGTGAAGTCATGGTGTTCATCGGCAGTTATTTCGCGATCAGTGTGCGGCACGGCGATTTCGGCGAGTTGGGCGAATTGCGCGATCGCCTCGAGAACCACGACACCGATCTGTTGCGGCTCGGACCGGCCGCAGTCATGTATGCGATTGCGGACGTCGTCGTCGATCGCTACTTGGATGTCTGCGTCGAAGTCGAGGAAGACCTCGATGAGCTCGAGGCGAGCGTGTTCTCACCGCATCGCACCAACCATGACGTTGAACGGATCTACCAACTCAAGCGTGAGTTGCTCGCGCTCAAGCGGGCGGTGACACCGCTGGCGATTCCATTCGACAACCTCGCGAACCGCCCGATGAGGATGGTGCCGGCGCCGATTCGCGACTACTTCCGCGATATCAACGACCACCTCAGTAAGACCCGCGACACCGTGGCCGGTCTGGACGAATTGCTCACCTCGATATTGCAGGCCTCGATTGCGCGGATCTCGTTGTCGGAGAACGAGGACATGCGCAAGATCACCTCATGGGCAGCGATCGCGGCCGTACCAACCGCGATCGCAGGCATCTACGGTATGAACTTCACCGTCATGCCAGAGTTGGATTGGCGATTCGGTTACCCGGCGGTCATGCTGCTCATGCTGACGATCTGCGTGTTGCTTTATCGCGGGTTCAAGCGCAACAACTGGCTCTAACGTCCTCCTACCGCGTGATGTGCCGCCCCACTGTCGGGATATCGATATCGCGGACCGCCGCCCGGATCTAAACCACGGAGCGAGGACCTGACCGCGGGCGCGCGCCTCGTTGGTGGCGCCGTCCCGTCTACCCCACGGCGCGGAGCGCTGGCTAACGGGCGTGGAAGGCGTCGAAGACAGCGCGTTTAGGCGTGCCGGTCGCTGCCGCGACCAGCGCGACGGCGTCCTTCTTACTGGAGCCGGCATCGACCTCTTTGGCCACCAGCGCGCGCAACTCCTCGGCGTCCAACTCACGACGCGGTTGAGCGCCGGCGATCACCAGCGTGATTTCACCGCGAACCCCATCAGCGGCCCACTCTGCCAGTTCGGCGAGCGTGCCGCGTTTGACCTCCTCGTATGTCTTCGTCAGTTCGCGACATACCGCCGCACGCCGCTCACCGCCCAGGACCTCGACGCACGCCTCGAGCGTGGCGGCTATGCGGTGCGGCGCTTCGAACGCGATCACAGTGCGCGGCTCGGCGACCAATTGCGCGAGCATCCGCGCCCGCTCCCCCGGCTTACGTGGCACGAACCCTTCGAAGCAGAACCGGTCGCTCGGCAACCCGGACAGCGCCAATGCAACGGTCACTGCAGATGGTCCCGGTAAGCAGGTGACCGGCAGACCGGCGTCCACCGCCGCGTCGACCACTCGGTACCCCGGATCGGAGACCGTTGGCATGCCGGCATCCGAGACCACCAGCACCGACGATCCTGCACGTAGCGCCTCGACGAGCTCGCTCGCCCGTTCTGCCTCACGGTGGTCGTAATAGGAGACGACCCTGGCTGTCAGCGTCACGCCCAGGTCGGCCGCGAGACGTTTCGTACGGCGCGTGTCCTCGGCGGCGATAACGTCCGCGTCGGCCAGCGCTCTGCGCAGCCGGTCGCTGGAATCCTCACGATTGCCCAGCGGTGTTCCGGCGAGCACCAGCGTTCCGGGCGGCATTCGCCATGCTCCGAGATCGCCGCGCACACTATTCACGCCGCTCAGCCTACGATCTACACCCGTGAGTGATGACGCCGCATCGATGCCCGCCGACGCCCCGGTGACTTCCACGCTCACCATTGATTCCCGGCGCCCGGCTGATTCCCGACGCCCGGCCATCGCACCCGACGTCGAGGCGCAGCGCCGACGCGACATCGTACGACGGCTCGCACCACCGATGCCTGCCGATACCGGCCGCGCCTGGATCGCGACCCTGGTGCTGGTTCTCGCCGCCGCGATCGTCCGGTTGGTGAATCTCGGTTTCCCACAGCGCTTGGTCTTCGACGAGGCGTACTACGTGCCCGAGGCCGAACAGATTCTGCGGTACGGGTTCGAGGAAAACCGCGCGTATTACTTCATCGTCCACCCGCCATTCGGTAAATGGAACATCGCACTCGGCGAGTGGCTGTTCGGCTACACGCCGAACGGGTGGCGCTTCAGCGCGGTACTCGCTGGCGTAATCGCAATCGCGCTGCTGACCTTCGTGGTCCGCCGGATTACCCGATCGACGTTCCTGGGTCTGGCGGCCGGGGTGATGTTGGCCTGCGACGGTTTCTCATTCGTTCTAAGCCGCACCGGAATCCTGGACATCTTCCTTCAAGTGTGGGTACTTGCCGGGTTCGTCTGCATAGTGCTCGATCGCGACCGGTTCCGCGCACAACTCGCCGCGGCGTACGAATCCGGGCGGTCGTACGGCCGTTGGGGCCCGGCCGTTGGATTCCGCTGGTGGCGCCTAGCCGCCGGCGTCTGCTTCGGCCTGGCGATGTCGGTGAAGTGGAGCGGCGGCTACTTTCTCGCCATCTTCGCGATCCTGTCCGTATGGTGGGATGTCGGCGCATACCGGCTGATCGGACTTCGACGGCCGTACCTCGTCGCGATACGCCGTTCGCTACCGTTCGCGTTCTGGGATCTGGCGCTCGTACCCGCACTCACCTATCTGGCGAGCTGGATCGGCTGGTTCGCCGGCGAATCGGCACAGGGACGCCACTGGGCCGAAGGTCGCGCGAGCGACTATCCCTTCATTCCGGAGGCGATACGGTCCTGGTGGCACATGCAAGGCGAGTGGCTGACCTTCCACAACGAGCTGTCCAGCCCCCATCCGTTTGAGTCCGGGCCATGGTCGTGGCTGTTCACCGGACGGCCCGTGCTGATGCTCAACGACCACTTCAACCAGCAGGGCACGGACACCTGGAACACGATTGTGATGATCGGCAACCCTGCGCTGTGGTGGGTGTTCGCGCTCGCCGCACTGTGGTGCTGCTGGCGGTTGATCACGCGCCGCGACTGGGCGGCCGCGGCCGTGATCGGCGGCATAGTCGCCGGCTGGGCGTTGTGGCTGATCAACACCGATCGCACGATGTTCATGTTTTACATGGCGCCGGTAGTGCCGTTCTTCATCCTGGCGATCGCGCTGTGTCTGCAGGACGTGCTGGGCTCGCGATCAGACCTGCCGCTGCGCCGCAAGGCAGGCGCGGCCGGGGTATCTGCGTACCTGGCGCTGGTGATCGTGCTGTTCGTATTCTTCCTACCCGTGCTCAACGGTAGCGATATGAGCACCGAGGAACGTTCGGCGCGAATGTGGTTGAGCACGTGGGGCTAGTCGGCCTCCATGCCCCACTGTGGGGTCTGCGCCAACGAACTCCAATACTGCCGGCGCGCTTCATACATCGCGATCGACGCGGCAGTCGCCACATTTAGCGAGCCGACTCTGCCTATTTGCGGCAGAAAACCGACGGCGTCCACCGCAGCCAGTGCCGCCGCGCTCACCCCACGATCCTCATGTCCCAGTAGGAGCGCCGACGGCTTCGTCAGGTCGATCTCGTGCAGCGGGCGCGATTCGTCGGCAAGTTCCAGTGCGACGACCGCGTAGCCGTCGCCTTGCGCCGCAGCGATCGCGGCGAGCCCATCGTCGTAGGTCGTGTACGCCAGGTATCGGTCGGTGCCCAGCGCGGTCTTCTGAGTCTTTGGCGACCGGGGCGCAGCCGAGTCCCCGCCGAGGTACAACTGTCGTACGCCGAGCGCTGCCGCCGTGCGAATAATGGCGCCCACGTTCCACGGCGAAGCCACAGAATCCAGCACCAGCGCGAGTTCGGGTGGGTCGGTACGTTTCCAGCTGCGGTGCAGGCGTTTGAGATCTGTTCCCCGCAATTGGCTCATCGCACTTCCCTTTCCTGGCGCACTTGTAGGGTGCGATAGCTATTGCGCGAAGATACGCGCTCGACGTCGAATCCTTGACCGGTAAGCCATCCCGCCAACGAGTCCGAACCGAGATGTTTACCCACCACGAAGTACGCCGTACCGTCAGGCGCCAGACGCCCCAACCAGTGCAGCAATAATGCCTGTAGCGGACGTTTGCCGATCCTAATTGGCGGGTTGGAGTAGATCGCGTCGAACACGATGTCAGCGGGGACCGCTTCGGGCGGACATACCGTCACGTTGCTCAACGCATTGCGTTGCGCGTTCGCAGCGGTGAGCGCACGCGCTCGCTCGTTCACATCAATGGCGATAACATCGCTATGCGGTGATCGCGCCGCTAAAGTGAGCGCGATTGGCCCGTACCCGCATCCCAGGTCCAGCAGAGATCCGGATGCCGGTGGCGGTGGTGCCGACTCCAAGAAGATTCGAGTCGCATCGTCGAGTCGACCGTAACTAAACACCCCGTGGTCGCTGGTGAGCGTCAACGAAATATCAGGCAACAACACATCGACATCGCGCGGTTCGCTACGAATATCGGGCGTCTGAGAGAAGTAGTGCTCGCCGCCGTCGCTCATACCGCAATCCTAACGAGCGACGTATATGTGACTGATTCCGGCCAATTGGTAACGATCGCACAAGGACTGTGCGGCACCTCTGCGCATATCGCACACTTTCGTATCGGCCGCATCAGGTTTCTGTGCGGCAATTGTCTCTGCTCCGCCACAATTCGACTGAGTTTGACCTTGCTCATAGACGTTTCCAACAGACTCTGTTATCGCGCGCGCAGCGCGCGTGATTCCTTACTGTGCGCCAAGTCCCCGATGAGATGACCAACGTTCACCCAGGTCGACAAAATCGATAGATCACGTATTGTGGCTACTGGTCCAGATCGGTCCCGGCGCGTTGCCGGGCCTGCTCGCGGGAGGGCTCCGTGGCGGAGCGCCTCAGCACGTTCGAACCATTGCCGCTGACGCGGCCCGCGAGCTCGACGCGCAGGTCAAGAAGGACCTGCCGTTACCCGCTGGACGGCACCAGGCGGGCTCCCGTGGCTGAAACTCAGGCGCGGTCGATACCCATTCCCGGGCCCTGCTAGGCGCTGCTACACCCGCCGCTTCTTCGTGGGTTCATCCCCACACCGTCGCGGCGGGCTCGGAACCGCACCGGAGGCGATCGCTTAATGCAGTCCGCGAAGTCCTTGTCGGACAAACTTCGTGAACCGACTATCGAGGACGGATCCGCCATGTGGCGGGTCGCGCGTGACTCAGAAAGACTCGACCTAAACACGCCATACGCCTACTTGCTGTGGGCACGCGACTTCGCTGCGACCTCCGTGGTCGCCGAGGTGGACGGCGTCGTCGGCGGGTTCGTCAGTGGCTACATCCGTCCCGATGCGCCCGGCACCCTCATGGTGTGGCAGGTCGCTGTGGACGAGGCCTGTCGCGGCCGCGGCTTAGCTGGGCGGATGCTGGACGAACTGGCTGAGCGCACGGGCGCACACGCCTTGGAGACCACGATCACCGCGGACAACCCCGAGTCGATCGCGTTGTTCAGTTCTTTCGCGCGCCGCCGTGGCGCCGAACACACTGTCGCGGATCTCTTCACCGCCGACGTCTTCCCCGATGGCGGCGAGCATGAACCCGAGTTGCTACATCGCATCTCCCCACTCCACTAAGCGAGTACCCGATCCAAGTCACTTCCCTAACCAAGGAGAAAAGAATGACTGCCACGATCACCTCTCCCGAAAAGTCCGGAGAGTCCGATAAGCGGGCGAACCCCGCAACCGATATCTTCGAGCGGCGCGAATCACAAGTTCGCAGTTACTGCCGCAGTTGGCCGGTCGTGTTCGATCGCGCCCGCGGCGCCGAACAGGTCACTGAGGACGGCACGACCTACCTGGACTTCTTCTCAGGCGCCGGCGCACTGAACTACGGGCACAACCACCCTGTCATCAAGGGCGCGCTACTGGATTACCTCGCCGAGGACAATGTCGTGCACGCCCTGGACATGTACACCCCCGCAAAGCGAGCGTTCCTGACGGCGTTCGAGGAGAAGATTCTGCAGCCGCGGGGTATGGATCACAAGATTCAACTGCCTGGCCCCACCGGCACGAACTCCGTGGAGACAGCGCTGAAGATCGCCCGCAAGGCCACCGGGCGTCCCTACATCGTCTCGTTCACCAACGCATTCCACGGGATGACCCTGGGTTCGCTGGCGGTGACCGGCAACTCGATGAAGCGCGAAGGTGCTGGAGCACCGCTGTATCACTCCCAGACGGCGCCGTACGACGATTACTTCGACGGCGCGACTCCCGACTTCCACTGGCTTGAGTCCGTGTGGGCGGACAGTGGTTCGGGCGTCGACCTACCGGCTGCCGTGATCGTCGAGACCGTGCAGGGCGAGGGCGGCCTGCGCGCCGCACGTAACGAGTGGTTACGCGACCTTTCGGCGCTGTGCCGTCGTTTCGAGGTGCTGCTGATCATCGACGACGTGCAAGCCGGATGTGGGCGCACCGGAGCCTTCTTCTCCTTCGAGGAAGCCGGTATCGAGCCAGACATCATCTGCCTGTCGAAGTCGCTGTCCGGTATGGGGCTGCCGCTGTCGGTTACCCTCCTGCGCCCTGAATTGGATCTGTGGGAGCCGGCCGAGCACAACGGCACCTTCCGCGGGTTCAACCCCGCTTTCGTCACCGCGACTGCCGCGCTTAATGAGTTCTGGGCAGACGATGCCTTCGAGAACACCGTTCGGGAGCGTTGCGCTCAGCTCACCTCCGGACTACTGGCCATCATCGATGAGCGCGAGGACGCGAGCTATCGAGGCCGCGGACTGTTGGCCGGGATCGTCTTCGATGATCTCGAGCGCGCCGAGAAGGTCGCCGCCGAAGCATTCCGCCGCGGTCTACTCATTGAGACTTCCGGGCCCAGCAGCGAGGTCGTCAAGGTCATGCCGCCGCTGACAGTCACCGAAGAAGAACTCAATCACGGACTCACCATCCTCGCCGAGGCCGTTCGCGCGGCCTAGTCGGCACCACAACATCTGAGAGGACATTCATGAAGGTCATACATATCGAGGATCTCGACGGCGGAGAGCGCGACGTTGATGTGGAGAACTGGCGTAGCCGCCGGTTCGTGCTCGCCGGCGACAAGGTTGGATTCTCCTTCCACGACACGCTGCTGCGCGCTGGCACCGAGTCGGAGTTTTGGTATGCCAACCACGTGGAATGCGTATATGTCTACGAAGGCACTGGGACGCTGCTGAACCGGGACACCGGTGAAGAACACGAGTTGCGCCCCGGAACCGTATATCTACTGGATAAGCACGATCGACACACGGTCAAGGCGACGACCGATATCCGCACGGCGTGCGTATTCAACCCGCCCGTTACCGGCCGCGAAGTTCACGACGAGAACGGCGTGTACCCGCTGGTCGTCGAGGCCTAGTCCGCTATCGCCCCGCAAGTTCCCAACAAGAAAGTCACCGCATAGAACGCCACGAAAGGAATAACGATGAGTCAGACGATCACCGATCTCTTCCCTACGCGAGTCGAGGGTCGCGAGAGTGTCATCCCGCGCACCGGACCGATCGTGCACAACACCACAGGGCCGATGACGGCCGCTGAGGTAGAGCACATGGAGTCCAAGGGATACGTGCAATTCGCCGACTTGGTGACCCGCGACGAGGTCCAGCAGATGCGTGATGAACTCGCTCGCCTCTCGCAGGACCCGCAGGTGCTAGCCGATGAACGCACCGTCACTGAGGCGAAGAGCCGCGAAGTGCGCTCGATCTTCGAAATCCATAACAGCAACGAGCTGTTCGGTTCGATCGCACGCGACCCGCGGGTGGTTGATCGGGCGCGTCAGGTGCTGGGCTCGGATGTGTACATCCATCAGAGCCGGGTGAACTTCAAGCCGGCGTTCACCGGCAAGGATTTCTCCTGGCATTCGGATTTCGAGACCTGGCACGCGGAGGACGGTATGCCGACTCCACGCGCAGTGAGCATCTCGATCTCGATGACGGACAACTACACGTTCAACGGTCCGCTCTTGATCATGCCGGGCTCGCATCGCGAGTACATCTCATGCGTGGGTTCGACGCCGGATGACAACTACAAGAACTCGTTGGTGATGCAGGGTGCGGGTACGCCCGATGGCCCGATTCTCACCGAGTTCGCGGACAAGTACGGCATCGACGTGATGACGGGCAAGGCGGGCGGCGCGACGATGTTCGACGCCAACTGCATGCACGCGTCCAATGGCAACATCACGCCGTACTCCCGATCGAACCTATTCCTGGTGTTCAACTCGGTCGAGAACATTCCGGTGGCGCCGTTCTCGGCGAAGCAACCACGCCCGCAGTTCGTCGCCGAACGCAACCCCACACCGATCGTCTGATTCATCTCCTCAACGCCCCGGCGGAGTCTTCGAACTCCGCCGGGGCGTTTTGGTGTGCTCGCAACGTCGTCGCACCAGAAAATCTTCCTGCGATGGGGATAAAACGGTTGACCGACGATCGGTTCTGTGGTTCATTACTTGAGTAATGAACCAAGGAGGTGAGCGCAGATGTTCGACGGTCGCGGACCCATCTACGAACAGATCGCCGAAGCCATCCGTGCCGAGATCCTCTCCGGCGCCCTCAGCGAAGGAGATCAGGTCATGTCTACGACTCAGTACGCGACGACGTACCGCATCAACCCCGCGACCGCGGCTAAGGCCTTCGCGCTGCTCGTCGACGAAGGAATTCTGCGCAAGCAGCGTGGTGTCGGCATGTTCGTCGAGGACGGCGCGCACGAACGGCTCCGCGCCGTGCGCCGCGACGCATTCTTCACCGAACGCGTAGACCCGGTGCTGCGCGAGGCGCTCGTGCTCGGCATCAGTTTCGAAGACCTGATCGCATACCTGACCCGCGCCTCGAAAGGAGCTTCCGGATGACCGGTCACAGAATTCGCACCGACGCTCTCACCGTCAGCTACGACGACGAGCAGGCGCTATCGGCCGTGATCCTGAACCTTGAGGCCAACCGCATCCACGGCCTATTAGGTCGCAACGGCGCCGGTAAGACGACCCTGCTCTCTCTGCTGGCCTCGCTGCGACAACCTGACGAAGGTGTAATCGAGATCGACGGTGTAGACCCCTTCGAGAACGAATCGGCGATGGAGCAGGTGTGCCTGATTCGCGAAAGCGGCGATGTTATCGAGGATCAGAAGCTCAGCGTCACTCTGGACTGGATGGAGATGGCCCGGCCGCACTTCGACCGGGCGTACGCCGAACGCCTGATAAGCGAGTTCGGGCTCAAACTGAAATCCAAGCCCAGCAAGTTGTCTCGCGGACAATCGTCCGCGTTCGGCGTCGCCATCGGCCTGGCAACCCGCGCCGAGGTCACCATGTTCGATGAGGTTCACCTGGGCATGGACGCACCTGCGCGGCAGATGTTCTACGACGAATTGCTGCGCGACTTCGCCGAACATCCGCGCACCATCGTGATGTCCACACACCTGATCAACGAAGTCGAGCACCTGCTCGAAACGGTCACCATCCTGGATAAGGGATCGTTACTTCTCAGCGAAGAGGCCGATCTGGTCCGTCAACGCGGAGCGACGATCGTTGGCGCGGCGGACGCGGTCGCGGCGATCACCGCGGACCTACCGGTGATCGGTACTCGCGATCTCGGTCCAACTCGCGAAGCCATCGTGTATGGCGCGTTGAACGAGTCCGCACTCAACGATGCCGCACACCACGGCCTGCAGGTCAGCGGCGTACCGCTTCAGGAACTGTTCACCCACCTCACCAAAGGATCCCCTGCGAGCCGATCGGAGGCGTCATGACCACCCCGAACACTCGCCGTCGGAAATGGCTCCGGGTAACCCGATGGCAGCTGAGCGCGGCCATCCGCATCATGACGTGGGGGTGGGCCCTTGCAATCGTCGTCGTCGCGATCGCGCTGACGATCATCGCCCAGTTCGCCGATGTCACCCAGTCCGCGTTCGCGTACAGCCATCAAGGACTTCTCTGGTTTCCGTTCTCCATAGCCCTCGCCTTTGCGATCGCGTACCTACCGATCCATGTGGCCAGCGGCATGACTCGGGCCTCATTCATCAAGTCCACGATCATTACGAGTGTGCTCACGGGTCTGGCCAATACCGCGTTCTCCATGCTCGCACTGCTCGCCGAGCGCGCGATCTACCACCAACTCGGCTGGTTCCATGGCGCCACCGATGAAGACGGTGGCGATATCTTCGCCGGTGGCATCTGGAACTACGCCGTCGCGCTCGCGCTGCTGTTCGTCGGCGGAATGCTCAGCGGATCGCTCACCGGGCTCGCGTACTACCGGTTCAGCGGCTGGGCCACCTTCCTGCTACCGCTGACGCTGCTGCCCATTCTCGGCATGTTGATGTTCGGGTTTAGCGATGCCGACCAGTGGACTCCGTGGGGCACCGAGATATTCGGAACCTGGCAGGGCGGCACGTTCGTCGGCCTGGCGGTCCTGGTAGCGGCATGTATCGCGATCGCGGCGCTCACGCGGCGAATTCCCATCGACACTAAGAAAGGATGAAAACGATGACCATTGCCGAACCCGTTGTACGGGTCGCCAACCTGCGCAAAGTTTATGGGACCAAGGTAGCCGTCGACGGCGTCTCCTTCGATGTACAACCCGGCGAGATTTTCGGTGTCCTCGGACCGAACGGCGCGGGAAAGACCACGACCGTGGAAACCCTCGCCGGGCTACGGACCCAGGACTCCGGCGACGTCCGGGTACTGGGCTATGACCCGCAACGCGAGCCGGCGCAAGTACGCGAGGTGCTCGGCGTACAACTACAGGAATCCCAGTTACCGAAGAAGTTGCGGGTAGCGGAGGCATTGCAGTTGTACGCCGCGTTCTACGCAGATCCTGAGGATCCCGAGGTGTTGCTGTCGATGTTGGGCCTGCAGGACAAGCGCGATACGGCGTACGACGACCTCTCCGGCGGACAGAAACAACGACTGTCTATCGCGCTCGCGCTCATCGGTCGACCGAAGGTCGCGATTCTCGACGAACTCACCACCGGCCTCGATCCGCAGGCTCGAAGGGAAACCTGGGCGATGGTGGAACGGGTGCGCGACAGCGGGGTGAGCATCATCCTGGTCACCCACTTCATGGATGAGGCCGAGCGGCTATGCGATCGACTGATTGTGATCGACTCCGGTCGAGTGATCGCCGAAGGATCCCCTGCCGACCTTGCCTCCGGGGGTGGACGACGCAGTTTCCGCATGCAGTTGCCAACGGGCGCGCTGTCCGACTTGTCCATCCTTACCGATATATCAGCAGTCTCAGACGCCCACTGGGTTGGCGAAAGCATCGAGGTGAGCGGACAGGATGCTGCGCTACCTGAGGTCATCGGCGCTCTGTACGAGCGCGGCATCATCCCGGACGAGGTGCACACCGGCGCCCGCTCCCTCGAAGAAGCCTTCGTAGCACTCGTCACCGGAGAGGAGATCCGAACATGACAACCTCCACCGTCACTCCCGTTCGTCCGGCCCGACTCGGGATGAGGGGTCTACCGACACTCATCGCCAGTGAGGCGCGCCTGTTTACCCGCGATTTCGGGAATCTATTCTTCGTCCTGTTGTTCCCCACCGTGCTACTGGTCGGGATGGGCTACGCAATACCCGACATGCGCGAACCACTCACGGATGCCGGAGCACTTAACGGGCTGCGCGTCGTCGACTTGTTCTTACCGGTGATGTTCTGTGTCGCCGCGGCGACAGCAGGCCTCGCTGCCTTGCCGGCCTACCTGGCCAGCTACCGCGAGACTGGCGTACTGCGCAGGCTGTCGACAACCCCGATGCGCCCTGCCGGCGTCCTCTTGGCACAGGTCGTCATCCACTTCGGCGGGGTCATCGTTGGTTCTTTGCTCGCGCTCATCGCCGGTGTCCTGGTGTTCGATTCGCCCATGCCCGATGCCCCATTGCTGTCATTACTGGTGTTCGTGCTGGCCGTGGCATCCATGTTCGGCTTCGGCCTGCTCATCGGCGGGCTGGCGAACAAGGCGACCACCGCACAAGGCATCGGCATGCTCTTGTACTTCCCCATGCTGTTCACAGCAGGCCTGTGGACGCCCGGTCCGGCGATGCCCGAGACGTTGCAGACGATCTCGACATACACGCCACTGGGTGCTGCATCGCAGGCGATGTCGGATGCCTGGTACGGCGGCGACTTCCCAGCCCTACAACTGGTAGTTGTCACCGCGTGGGCGGTTGTTCTCTTCCTCGCTGCCGCCCGCTTCTTCCGGTGGAAGTAACGGACGAAGCCACACCGTTCAGCTAGTCATCGCGGTGGGCGTAGAGGTCGCGCAGCAGCGCGATCTCTGCGCCGTGGTGAATCAACTCCCGGTTGATGTGCAACGTCAACACAGCACGCGAGTATTCGTGCCACGGACCCTCGGCTGGCCCCGACGGTTCGGCCAGCGCCGCCTCGTCCCATGTGCGCACTCCCGCCAGCCAGGCGGCATATTGCTGATCGAGTTGGCGCAGCGCCTCGTCGGCTGAGCCGGCGTACTGGAAACTTTCGTAGTCGATCGGCGGTCCACCGAAGTGCCCTGCCACGCGCGCGCCAAGGATTCCGACGATGATGTGCCCCATCCGCCACGCAATCGTGGTCATCGGTGCGGGCTTGGGTTCGGGGTACTCCCAATCGATCGTGTACTTCCCTGCTCCGTGCCCAGTCGACGTGTTGCTCCTGCCGCGCGGATGCACGTTCCAGGCGCCAGGGCTGGGCTCCCAGAAGTACTCATCGTCCGTCAACCCTGTCAATCGCGGGCGCAACTGACCGCTCCAGTGCCAATCGATTTGAAAGATAACCTGCTCTGTCAGTGACCTCGGATTCTCATTCATCCGACCACCGTCCCATGAGATGAGGACAAGATCGGTCCGCACGTCGCACTATCGTGGGTGCATGACCTCCAGTTATCCCGCGACCTTGGCCCGGGTACTCGCGCTTCTGGATCTGCTGCAGTCACGCCCGGTGTGGAGCGGTACCGAACTCGCTGAACGGCTCGGAGTGACCACTCGGAGCATCCGGCGGGATGTCGATCGACTGCGCGAGTTGGGGTATCCGGTCAACTCCGAGCACGGCGCCGGGGGCGGCTACCAGCTCGGCGCCGGTCGACGCCTACCACCACTTCTACTCTCCGACGACGAAGCGGTCGCCGTCGCCGTATGCTTGCGCCTCGCCGCCGGCGGCACCGTCGAGGGACTAGGCGAAGCCGCCGTACGGACGCTGGCCAAACTGGATCAGGTGCTACCTGCGCGGCTCCGCGCCGAGGTCGAAGGCATTCACGAATCGGTGATCACGCTGGACGGCGATGTGTCCCGGGTCGACTCCCGCACCCTGCTGACGCTCGCGCGCGCCGTCCGCGGCCGCGAACGCGTGACGTTCCGTTACGCGGCACCACGCGGATCCAGCGATCGGCGCATCGAGCCTTATCGCATGGTCGCCACCGGTCGACGGTGGTATCTGCTCGCCTTCGACCTCGACCGGGACGACTGGCGCACCTTCCGGCTGGACCGGATGAGCGACGCTGTCGCAACGGGATGGCGATTCGCCGAACGGGACAGCCCGGACGCCGCCGCATTCGTCCAGCGCGCGATCAGCATCGCCCCGTACGAACACGTCGCTCGGGTGCGGATCCAGGCGCCGTTCGACGTGGTCACGGCACAACTGCCACCCTCGGTCGGGACAGTGACGGCGGACGGGCCACGACACTGCGTCCTGGTCTCAGGCGGAAACCATCTGGATGCAATGGCGCTGTATTTGGCGCGGATGCCGTGGGACTTCGTGGTGCTCCAGCCGCCCGAACTCCTGGAGGCAATGCGGCGCCAGGCTGAGCGGCTACTGCGCGCGGCCGCCGCATCCTGATGCTCGCCCAATTACGTCGGCAGGATTTCCTCGCGGGCCAACCTGCCGAATAGTTCGACGATCTCGTCGGTGCTCATCCCGGTCGGGTACACGCACGGCACCCGGACTCCGTGCTCAAGGTATTCGCGCAACCGGTCTGCAATCGCCGCCGGATCCAGCGGCATACAGGCTTCGCGGGCGACGTCCTCCGCCGAATTCAGCCCCTGTGCGGCGAAATGGTTGCGGTAGTTCGGCAGGTTGTCCCGATACGTTCGCGCGTCACCTTCTAGATTGCGCTGCGGTCCGGTGCGGATGAATAGCGCTGTCAACGGGTCGCTATCGGAGATCCGCGCACACGTTTGCTCAGCCGCTTGGGGTGTCAACCAGTTCAGCACCACCCCGTCGGATTCGCGGGCGCCTAGCGCAACCATCTTCGGCCCCAGCGCCCCGACGAGCACCTTGAATCCGCCGCCGAACTCCACTCCGCCGGCGGACAAGGTCTTTAGTTCCTGCACATAGTTGCTGATCTGCCCCAGTGGCGAGGCGGGGAAGTCGATCCCCAACGAGGCGATCACCCCGCCGTGCGATACGCCGACGCCAAGGATGAACCGTCCGCCGGAGTCTTCATTGAGCGTCGCGGCCAGCACGCCGGCGGTACGCGCGGCACGCACTGTGGACGCCGCGATGCCTGGCCCGACGTGCATCGAGGATGTCGCGGCAAGTGCCGCGGCCGAGGTGATGAACGGATCGCGACCGTGGATCGGGGCGGCGCCCAGGCTGGTCTCGGGCAGAAATAAGTGGGTGAACCCGGCGTCCTCGGCGGCAGCCGCAATCGTCGCAATCGACGCCGACGACATGTTCCGCAGCACCAACCCCAGACCTACGTCCATCAGAACCACTCCCTTGTTGTCCAGCATCCGTTCGCCTTACGGTAGGGGAAATCGCGACGAGGAGACAGCATGGATGTGGTCAGCAGCGCGGACGGTACGACGATTGCCTACGAGATTCACAACCCGAATGCCTCGGGGATCCCGCTGCTGATGACCCACGGGTACTCAGCCACGTCGTCGATGTGGGCACCGAACATCGACGCTTTGGCGGCAGGGCGCCCGGTGCTTGTATATGACCAACGCGGCCACGGGCAAAGCGGCGCACCCGAGGATCCGTCGCAGTACAGCGAGGCCGCCAGCGTCGCGGACGTCGACGTTCTCATTGACGTATTGGGAGTCGATAAGGCGATCCTGCTTGGCATGTCACTCGGCGGCTACATCACACTGGCGTACCACCTCGCGCATCCGCAGCGAGTCGCCGCGATGATTTTGCAGGACACCGGTCCCGGCTACAAGAGCGATAACGCCCGTGAAGCGTGGAACAAGGTGTGCGAACAGCTGGCGGCGAAGGTCGTCGCGGCAGGTTCGACCGGCGGCACCTCCCCGGAAGTGACCGCCGCGCACCACAACAATCCGTCCGCGCTCGCCCTGGTCGCCGAGGGGGTGCTCAAACAGCGCGATGCCCGCGTGATTAACTCGCTGCCCACCATCGCCGTGCCGACCACGGTCATCGTGGGCGCCAACGACACCAACTACCTCGCCGGCTCCGACTACATGCAGTCACACATCCCGGGCGCTGAAAAGATTGTTATCCCCGACGCCGGGCATGCCGCGAATATCGACCAACCCGAGGCCTTCAACGCCGCCGTACTCTCCTCGATCGGAGCAATCCAACCATGAGCGATATCACCGTCGACATCAACGACTTCGTTGCTGTCGTTGAGATCCACCGCCCGCCGAACAACTTCTTCGACTTTGAACTCATCGCCGATATCGCCAACGCGTACGAGCAGATCGATGCCGACCCGGACGCTCGCGCGATCGTGCTGTGCTCGGAAGGGAAACACTTCTGCGCCGGCGCCAACTTCGCGCCGTCCGGTAACGAGCAGGCCACCGGCGGCGGGGTGCTGTACCGCGAAGCGGTGCGGTTGTTCGCCGCGAAGACCCCAGTGGTCGCGGCCGTACGCGGCTCGGCGATCGGCGGCGGCTTGGGGCTCGCTGTGTCGGCCGATTTCCGGGTGGCTTCGGCAGAGTCGCGGTTCGCGGCGAACTTCACCCAACTCGGCTTCCACCCCGGCTTCGGGCTCAGCGTCACCCTTCCGGCGTTGATCGGCCAGCAAGCCGCTCTGGACATGATCCTCACCGGTCGCCGCGTCAAGGGCGACGAGGCCCAGGCCATGGGGCTGTGTGACGAACTGGTCGCGGACGCCGACGTCCGCCAAGCGGCATGGGATAAGGCGCGCCAGATCGCGTCCGCTGCCCCGCTGGCAGTCGTCGCCTCTCGCGCCACCCTACGCGGCGACCTCGCCGAGCGGGTGCGGGTGATGACCGACCATGAACTCGAGGAGCAGACCCGATTGCGCGCTACGGCGGACTTCAAGGAAGGTATCGCCGCAACCGCCGAACGACGGACCGCGAACTTCATCGGTCAGTAGCGGGCAGGCTGCAAGTCAAGGCGGGCTGCTCGGAGAGCGCGATTGCTTTCGCGCGTCGTCACCAGAACCGCGCCTTCCGCGCCAAGGGCCGCTGACCCGCTCCGAGACAACGCGCGGCGGGCCTTAAGCGCGCCGTCGGGCGCGGGAACAGGCTTGTACGTCCACGAACGCGTACCTTGATCATTCAGAGCCTTCCCCGCCTGGAGCCGGAGTACGACGTGAGCGAGAACCACCCCGCCGTTGGCCAGCAGTCGCCCACCCGCCAGCCCTCGAGCTGGATCAATTCACGCACCCGCGCTGCTGCGCTGCGCGAGTTCACCGACTCCGAACGTAGCCCGCTGGACGTACTGGTCATCGGTGGCGGCATCACCGGTGTCGGGGTCGCGCTGGATGCCGCCTCTCGCGGGCTTCGGGTGGCGTTGGTCGAGCGCCGCGACCTAGCCAGCGGCACGAGTGGGTTCTCGTCCAAACTCGCACACGGCGGACTGCGTTACCTCGCGCAAGCGCAGATCGGCGTGGCCCGCGAGTCCGCGATCGAGCGTCATCACTTGCTCACCTCGATCGCACCGCACCTCGTACGCCCGGTACAAACCCTGATTCCGCAGAACCGTCACCTCAGCCGCAAGGACGCCGCCATGGTGTACGGCGGTATGCGAATGGGCGACCTGCTGCGCCGTACCGCGCGCACCTCCTCAAGCCTGCTGCCGGGGCCCAGTCGGATCAGCGCACAGGAGGTTGCGTTGCTCACGCCGGCCATCGACAAGCGCGAACTGCGCGGCGGGCTGACCTACTGGGACTGCCAGATCGAGGACGACGCCCGCCTGGTCACCGCCCTGGCGCGCACCGCTGCGGCGCACGGCGCTCGAGTGATCACCCGCTGTGAAGCTACCGATGTGAATGCTCGCTCGGCGACGCTCACCGATTCGCTCACCGGCGATAAGTACATCGCCTACGCCGACGTCGTCGTCAACGCGACGGGTGTGTGGGCCGGCGACATCGCCGAAGGGATCCGCACCAGCCCCAGTCGCGGCACCCACCTCGTTGTGCGCAGCGCCGACCTCGGCGACCCCCGCGCGATACTCGCCGTACCCGTCGAAGGCACGCTCAGCCGCTACGTATTTGCGATCCCGCATCCGGATGGTGTCTGCTACCTCGGCATTACCGACGACGCGACCCCGGATGCCGACCCATATGCGCCCGGAATCGGTGACGGAGATATCGCGTTTATCCTCGACACCCTCAATTCCGCGCTGGCGAGTGATCTCACCGAGGCCGACATCGTCGGTACTTTCTCAGGCCTGCGCCCGCTGGTATCGGACGTGGGTGCCGACGCGACATCAGACCTGTCACGTCGGCACGTCCTGATCGATCGACCCGGTCAGCCACTGACGATTACTGGCGGCAAACTCACCACCTACCGCCAGATGGCCGAAGAGACCGTTGACGCAGCCGTGCGGCGGCTTGGTCGCAAAGATGAGTGCGTGACCAAGTCACTGCCGTTGACCGGTGCCGCCGAGCCCGGCGTCCTGCGTCGTATCGATGCTCCGGCGCGGCTCGTACGCCGTTATGGCACCGAGGCGCTGGCCGTTGCCGCCCTCGCTGAGGACGATCCTTCGCTGCTGGAGCCAGTCTCGGCCCGCTCGCCGATCCTCGGAGTCGAGGTAGCGTACGCCGTACTCGCCGAGGGGGCACTGCACGTAGACGACTTCCTTGATCGGCGCGTCCGCGCGGGGTTCGTACCGGCCGATCGCGAGGACATCCGGTGGGAGTGCACGAAGATCTTCGAGCGAACTGCTGCCGCGTTGCGGACCCGAAACTAAAGTCAGGTACCGGCGACGCGTGCCTCCATATCCAGGAGGAACTTCTTGCGCTCCATACCGCCCGCGTATCCTGTCAGGGCACCATTGCTGGCCACCACCCGGTGGCAGGGCACAATAATGCTGACTGGGTTGCTGCCGTTCGCAGCTCCGAGGGCGCGAACCGCGTTCGGGATGCCCAGTTCCACGGCTATCTGGCGGTAGGACACCCGGTCTGCATACGGGATGCGCAGGAGCGCGCCCCACACGCGGCGCTGGAATGGCGTCCCCGTGAGATCCAAGGGGACATCGAACTCGCGTCGTTCGCCGTTGAAGTACTCGGCAAGTTGGTCGGCCACACCGTCGGCTGCTGCGGAATCCCGCTCGCCGAGGCGTTCGGGCGTCAGGGGCCGCTTGGTGGCCTGCATGTACAACCCGCACACGCCAACTGCGGAGCGCACAACTGTCAGATCCCCCACGGGCGAACTGATCACAGCATGGGTGAGCACCATGCCTCGCAGCATAGGATCAGCGAGGCCAAAGATGACAAAGAAGGTAGGAACGATGGCTGATATGGGTGAGGACCTCGGGAAGATCTACCAGACGGTGATCGACCGTAACCCGGGAGAGCCGGAGTTCCATCAAGCGGTTCACGAGGTCGTTAGCACCCTCACACCCGTTTTCGAACGCCACCCGCACTACGCCGATCAGCGAGTGCTGGAGCGCATCTGCGAGCCCGAGCGCCAGATCATCTTCCGCGTGCCGTGGATGAACGACAAGAACGAGATCGAGATCAACCGAGCGTTCCGCGTCGAGTTCAACTCCGCGCTCGGCCCATACAAGGGTGGTCTGCGGTTCCACCCGTCGGTGTACCTGGGCATCATCAAGTTTCTCGGTTTCGAGCAGATCTTCAAGAACGCGCTGACCGGCATGCCGATCGGCGGCGGTAAGGGCGGCTCCGACTTCGACCCCAAGGGACGTTCGGACGCCGAGGTCATGCGCTTCTGCCAGTCCTTCATGACCGAGCTGTACCGCCACATGGGTGAGTACACCGACGTACCGGCCGGCGATATCGGCGTCGGCGGCCGCGAGATCGGCTACCTGTTCGGTCAGTACAAGCGAATCACCAATCGCTACGAGTCCGGCGTACTGACGGGCAAGGGCCTCGGCTGGGGCGGTTCGTTGGTGCGGACCGAAGCCACTGGCTACGGCACCGTATTCTTCGCACGCGAGATGCTCACCAAGATCGGCCAGTCCTTCGACGGCGCCCGGGTGTCGGTCTCCGGCTCCGGCAACGTCGCGATCTACGCCGTGCAGAAGGCACAGGAGCTTGGCGCGAAGGTAGTCGCTATGTCGGACTCGGGCGGTTACATCGTCGACGAAGCCGGTATCGACCTGGATCTCGTCCGTGAAATCAAAGAGGTCCGGCGGGGCCGGATCAGCGAGTATGTCGACGCACGTTCCTCGGCGCACTACTCCACCGAAGGCTCGCTCTGGGATGTGCCCGTCACTGTCGCGCTACCAAGTGCGACGCAGAACGAACTTCACGCCCAGCATGCCGCAACGCTGGCCAAGAACGGCTGTGTCGTCGTCGCGGAGGGCGCGAATATGCCGTGCACCCCCGAGGCCACGACGATCCTGACCGAGGCAAAGGTCGCGTTTGGGCCGGGCAAAGCGGCAAATGCCGGCGGCGTGGCGACGTCCGCGTTGGAGATGCAGCAGAACGCCGCGCGTGATAACTGGACCTTCGAGCAGACCGAACGTCGGCTCGAGGAAATCATGGTGGACATACACGAGGCGTGTGCCACGACGGCGGAGGACTACGGTGATCCTGGAAACTACGTACTCGGCGCCAACATCGCCGGGTTCATCGACGTCGCGGATGCGATGATCGCGCACGGCGTGATCTAGTCCACCGCGGCGTCCTCGACAGAGAGGATCACCCGCTATGGGCAGGCACCCACTACGGCTCGGATACAAAGCATCGGCTGAGCAATTCGCACCAGCGGAACTGCTCGCGTTCGGTGTGGAGGCCGAACAGGCCGGATTTGATTCAGTATTCATCTCCGATCATCTGCAGCCGTGGCGGCATACCGGAGGACACTCTCCCGCTGCGCTGCCGTGGTTGGGTGCCCTGGGCGCACGCACCGAACGGATCGTGATCGGTACGTCGGTACTGACGCCCACGTTCCGCTATCACCCGGCTGTGATCGCACAGGCCTTCGCGACCCTTGGGTGCATGTTCCCCGGTCGCGTCGTGCTGGGTGTCGGATCGGGCGAATCGCTCAACGAAGCGCCGCTCGGGCTCGAGTGGCCGGACGGTAAGGAGCGTTTCGCCCGGCTCAAGGAAGCCCTGACATTGATCGACCAGTTGTGGTCCGAGGATCGAGTCAATTTCGACGGCAAGTTCTACACGACGACGAATGCGACTATCTATGACCGACCCGACGAGAAGGTCCCGGTCTACATCGCGGCGTCCGGACCCGCGGCGACGCGACTCGCCGGACGTGTCGGCGACGGGTTCATCACCACCTCCGGAAAGCCGCAGACGCTCTACACCGATACGTTGCTTCCGGCGCTGAATGAGGGTGCGCAGAAGGTCGGCCGCACGGTCGGTGACCTCGATCTGCTGATGGAAATGAAGGTTTCGTTCGACCACGACGGCGAGCGCGCGCTGAACGACACCCACTACTGGGGTGCGCTGGCGCTCTCGAGTGATGAGAAGACCGGCGTCGAGGACCCGATCGAAATGGAGCGTCTCGCCGATGCCCTGCCGGTGGAACGCACCAAATCGCGGTGGATTGTCTCCACGGACGCCGATGAGCACGTCGAGAAGATCTCGCAGTACGCCGACTGGGGATTCAACCACCTCGTCTTCCACGCGCCCGGGCCCGACCAGCCTCGTTTTCTGAAGCTGTACGGCGAAGAGGTACTTCCGCGGCTGCGGGCGAAAGGGATCGCATGAGCATCCGGCTGAGCCGCGAGGACGTCACCGAGCGGCTCGCGGCGCTGGAGCCGCGAATTCTTGCCGACCATAGCCACCGCAAAGCTGCCGTGGTGATCGCGGTCGCTGAGGAGGAGGGTGCGCAGGGCATCTGGATCACCAAACGTCAGCCAACGCTGCGGGCGCACTCCGGTCAGTGGGCGTTGCCTGGCGGGCGAGTGGACGCGGGTGAAACCCACCGTGAGGCCGCGCTGCGTGAGCTAGCCGAAGAGGTCGGTTTCTTCGCGGACGATGCCGCGATCCTGGGTCGTCTGGATGACTACGAGACGCGTTCGGGGTATGTCATGTCGCCCTTCGTGGTGTGGGCCGGTAAGGACCCGAAGTATCGGGTGAACGCCGATGAGGTCGTGCACCTGTTCCACATTCCGTTCGACGAGCTGGACGTGGAGCCGAATCTTCTCACCATCCCCGAGTCGGACCGCCCGGTCATTCAGATGCCGCTGCTGGGTCGCAAGATTCATGCCCCCACGGCTGCGGTGATGTATCAGTTCCGCGAGGTGGTGCTGCGGGGACGCCAGACGCGCGTCGGGCACTTCGAGCAACCCGTCTTCGCCTGGAAGTAGCCACCTCCCGCTGAGCGCATCGCGTAGTCACCGTAGGCGACGGGCCACCGGTCGTCCTACGCGCGCGCAGATGACGCAGGGCGCCAGTATCAGTGAGTACGCTCCGACACACGCGGGACGATCCTAGCGGCGATGTCAGTTGCGGAGCCGTTCATAAATGACGAACGCCGCCGACCAGGACACTGGTCGGCGGCGTTCGCTGCAGGCAATTGGTTAGCGCTTGGTCGGCTGATCCGGCTTCACGGCGAGCACATCGCAACTCGCGTCGAGCAGGATCCGCTGGGCGACCGAGCCCATGATCAACTTGCCGACCGGCGAGCGCCGGCGCAGGCCGATCACGATGAGTTTGGCGCCGGTCCGCTCGGCGACCTCGACGAGGTCTTCGGCCGGGTCGTTACCGCGGACATACCCATGCACTTCGTGCTCGACTCCGGCGGCCTCGACCCGATCGGTGACCTTGCGCAGTTCCTCGTCGAAGTTCATCCCCATCTTCAGGAACTCGTCGCCGCCCTTGCTGGACCCGACGACGATCAACTTCTCGTTGCGGAGCTTGGCCTCCTCGATGGCGCGGTCGAGGGCGGCGCGACCCTCGTTAGTAGGAATGAATCCAACGACTACAGGCATCTGTCATCCTTCGATCCGGCCACACCATCACGGCACGGCACGTTGTGCTTGGCAGCGATAACTGCATCAGCAATCGTTTCACACACTGGCGTTCCGGCGCATCTATCAGCGATATCCCGCATCGTGCGCCGTGTGGTTACGGCGCGAGACCGGCCGCGATCGACTCGACGTTCTTCTTGTTCTTGCCGTAGTCGACCAGTTGTAGCGGGAACGCACACTGGCTGCGGATGTGTACACCGGTGCCGCCGTCGATTGGATGCAGAGTCACGGTGATCTTCTCGCCCCAGCTCAGCGCGCCCATGCCCACCTTGGCCTGGACAGTCGGCGGCGTCATGATGACTCCGGTTACCTTAGGCATCCGCGAGATCACCTCACGCGCACGTTGCGCAACTGCTTCTGGTGGTGCCGGAATGGTCAGTTGTTGCTCATGGCTTCGTCCCATGGGCAGATAGCGTAGCGACGGCGGGTCCGGCCACCGCGTCCGAGTCGTACTAGACCGTTTCGACGATTGCTTGGATGTCGACGGTGCCGCGTCCCTGCCCGACAAACACCCCCGTCCCCCACCCGGCGGGCCCCGGTCGCGCTCCGAGCAGCGGGCCCTCGTCGTTGGCCCGACTCAGTAGCAGGCCGCAGGCACCTAGGTCCCGTAGCACCGACAGCACCTCATCGTGCATCCCGGCGACGGCTCCGGACGCGCGGCGGGCAACAGTCACTCGCAGGCCAATGTCGGCGGCGTACGGCAGGAACCGACGCAGTGGTGCGAGGTTCGTACCCACCATCGTCGCCAGGTCGTAATCGTCGACTAAGAGATGCAGTTGCGGACCGCTCCACCAGGTCTGTTCGCGCAGTGCGTCCGCGGTGATGTCCGCCGGCGGCATTCTGCGCTCAAGACCGGTAACCAGGCCGTCGATAAGTTCGGCTGCGGCGGACGGCGTGGCGGCGTACCCGAGCTGGTACTGCGGTTCGAAGGCATCCAAGAGGCGCCGCCGTGGATCGATCACCAGCACTTTCGCGCCACGACGACAGTGCTGCCGCCCCAGTGAACGCAGTATTGACGTGCGACCGGAACCGCCATCACCGATGATGAGCGTGTACGGCGCGGACTCCGACAACAGGATCGGCCGCGCTGACGACCGGTCAACTGCCACGCACAACCCACGGTCAGTGACGTCGGTACTGAGGTTGCCGGTGGTGAGCACAGTAGGGAGTTGTGGCAGTCCGCGAGCGCGGGATCCACGCCAATGTCGCACGATCTGATCGACGATCTGCGTCGGGTCTCCCCCGGCGCCGTACAGCGCGTGTCCGTCCTGCGTCAATCCACGCCCTGGTTGGCCGCGCGGTACGAGCGCGGCGCTGCGCCGATCGATCTCGGACTCGATCGGATCACCCAACCGCATTTCGATCCGATTTCCGAACAGCTCACGCAGCCTCGCCGGTAGGTCCAGCCATCGGTGCGTGGTAACGACGAGATACACGCCAACAGAGAGCCCGCGTCGCGCGATATCGAGCACGATCGCTTCGAGAGCATCGTGCCGATCACGGAATCGCGCGTACCCGTCGATCGCGAGTAGGACGGCCGCAGTGCTGTGTGCGCCCTGCTCCCGTTGGCTCACGATCGCTTCGATGCGGCGTATCACTGCTGCGGCGCGTTGCGTATCACTGCTGCACTCCGCGACATGTGGGAGCGCTTTCAGGTTCGCGAAAGCTGCCGGGGCGGCCTCGATCAGGTAGAGGTTCAACTCGTCAGGTGTATGCCGCAACGCGAGCGATAACAAGGCCGCCTGCGCGAGCGTGGTCGAGCCCGATCTCGTCGTCCCCACAATCGCGAGGTGCCCGCTGCTCAGGTTCACGGTGCCGATTTCTGTCCGCTGGAGGTCGGGTCGATCGACAGTGCCGATCGCCGCGCACATCGCCGGATCTCTTACTGTCCCGAATCCGCGATCCGCCCGCACCTGCAAGTCCGGGTACAGATCGCGATGGTGCGGTAAATGCGGCGGCGGAGCCCAGATCGGCAGCCGTACGCCGGGCGTCGCAGCCGCGGTCGCGATGACGTGCTGCAAGATGGTTGGTCCCGAAGCTGTGTGAGCGGCCGCGCACAATCGACCGTTGCGGTACGTCAGCGGCTTGGGCTGCAGCTGAGTATCGCGGTGTGCGCGGGTCGGCGTTACGTGCGGATCGCCTGTGTAGCGTGCTTTGAACGCGGTCGGGTCGGCCGAACCGCATCGAAGGAATCCGTGGCCAGGCGTGTTGGGCAGGGTTGCTGCGTCGGCTGTGCCCAGGATGCTGCGTGACTCGGCGACACTCTGCGTGCGTAACGCTATGCGGTAGGTGAGGTGCGCCTCTAGCCCTTTCAGTCGCCCTTCGTCCAAGCGTTGCGAC
Organism: Cumulibacter soli; assembly: GCF_004382795.1. NCBI lineage: Bacteria > Bacillati > Actinomycetota > Actinomycetes > Geodermatophilales > Geodermatophilaceae > Cumulibacter > Cumulibacter soli. The sequence goes on from NZ_SMSG01000002.1 coordinate 621,352, forward strand.
GCGATCAGCAGGTGGACGCCGAGCGACCGTCCGAGGCGTCCGATCTGCACGAGGACGTCGATCGCGTCGGCGTGCGCGGCCAGGAGCTCACTGAATTCGTCGACGACCACCAATAGACGCGGAGTGGACATCGCCGCTGGAAGGTCGTCGATGCCGGCGACCCCGGCTGTGCGCAAGAGTCGTTGCCGGCGACGCAGTTCGGCAGACAACGCCATCAGGACGCGGTCGACGAGAGCCGGATCGTCTTCGAGGTTCGTGACGACGCCCGCGGTTTGCGAGAGGTCGGTGAACGGCTCGAAGGTGGCGCCGCCCTTGAAGTCAATCAACAGCAGGGCGAGTTCGCCGGGGGTATGGACGGTGAGGAGGCCAGCGACGATCGTCCGCAGCACTTCCGACTTCCCCGAGCCCGTGACGCCAATCAGCATGCCGTGTGGTCCACTTCCACCGGTACTGCTTTCTCGAATATCTAGGTGAACCGGGCCATCCGGCCCCCACCCCAGCAATGGTCTTAGCACCTCATCCGAGGTGTCACTGTGCATCGCGCGAGCCGGATGTTCTCGGGCAGCCGCTGACCGACACGCTGCCTCCAGTTCGGCGGCGCTGCAGGGTATCGACGGTAAGGCACGCGGCATGTCTCGGTGTCGCAGTGACCGAGCTTCGATCGCGACGTCCGCCTCATGTCCGGCTGGTTGGAGTATGAGGCACCATCTCGCCTGGCGTATCAGCGCGTCGCTCAGCAGCGAAGGTGTGTCGGCAATCAGTAGTACCGGCTCCTCGATCGAGGTGAGCAGATCAGCCATCGCGGCCGACGAATCAGCGACCAATCGGGCAGCGCCGACGTCATCGACAAGCACCGGATGTCGGTGCTGTGGCGCCCAGCGCAGTTGCGTCCATCGATGCGGGTGTGCGGTGAGAACGGCGATCCGCACCTCATGCGGCTCGAAATCGAGTACGAGCCGGCGCGCGACCTGCCGGGCGAATCCCCGCGTGTCCTGCGCTGCCCCGGAGATGACAGTCGCCGCTGCCAATGGGTACCGCACCGGGATATCGCGGACTGCTCTGGTGCGGGCGACAAACTGCTCTAATCGGAGGTGACAGAACGGGTCAGGGCGCTCACCGGTCAAGATCGTCGACTCGTCGCGATCGAGAGTGTCGGTGGCCATTGGTACGTGCAAGGTTGATCCGCTGATGGTTGCCGTCGCCTTCGACGCGCGGAGCAGCGCATCGTCGGCGCGCATAGCGGCTCGGGTGTGGTTCAGCTCGGCAAGAAACCGGTCACGGATGACAGCTTTCCCCTCGCGTTTGTCGCGACGGTTGCGTGCATAGTTTCCTGCCACCATGGCGATCGAGACTGCAACGATAAGTCCGCCGGCGATGTAAATGAACGGCGAACGCGGGGCGAGCGCCAGAAAGCCGACCGCGCCGAGACTTCCCACCGCTGGCAGCGCGGACATCCACCATGGATTGCTACCGCGCGAGGGCAAATCCGGGACTTCAGGCAAGTTGAGGAACCGGTTGTCCACAGCGACGAGGTTTTCCCCAGCCCTCATCTTCGGGCTCCTCTCATCGACGAGTCGGGATTAGCGTTCGTGCGAAGTTACGACACATTTCCTAGCCGAATCGAGTTGTCCACAGGAGGGACCTGTGACCATTCCGCTCACCGTCGTCGGTGCTGAACAGTCCAACGATCTGGTGCTCCCGAAACACCTGCCGCTCGCCGTACTCAGCGATGATCTCAGCGAGATTTCTGGGCTACCGGTGACGGAGTTACACACGGTTTCCGGTCGGAAGTTGGACCTGTCGCTCTCGCTACACGAGAACGGCATCGCTGCCGGAGCGATCGTGCTCGTCAGCAACCCGGCTACCACCCTGATCGCAACGGACGACGTCGCCGACGTTGTGCAGGCAGATCCACGTCCCGGATCGCCGCTGGATCGCCGCGGTGTCGCGCTGACCTGCGCCGTCGCACTGCTTATCGCTATCGGGGATGCGCAGGCGTCACAGCCGGTGCTTGCCGTGGGCTGCCTCGCCGCGGTCGTCGGCTGGGCGCTGCTACCCCGGCTGGTCCTGCGGATGCGCGGGTTGAGCGCCGCGAACGATCCGACGGACGGGCGAGTGCGTGACCGCGTGGTGGCCGCGCACACGCTAACGGGGTGGGGCGGGCGCGTACTGGCGGTCGTCGTGCTGGCTATGGCCGTGGCGCTGACGATGCACGTCGATCCGGCGGCCGTCATCACAGGCTGGCTGATGCTGGTGTGGGCGTGTTTGCGTTCAACCGGCAACGATCCGATCCTCGCGCTGCCAATGCTCGCCGCGGTCGCCATCGCGACGGCTACTGGCCTCGCGGTCGTCTTCGACTCGGAAGGGGTCGTGATTCCGGCGATCGCCACGTCACTGGGCACGATGATGTCTGGTTGGGCATTGGCGCCGAACGTGTCCCGGCCATTCACCCGGGTTCTGCGCGAGCAAGCGTTACGCATCGCAACAGTCCTCACTCCTGCCGGTTTATTGCTCGCGTCGGGTCTGCTGCCACTGCCATGACGCGCGCGACCGATGACTGGGAGAGCGCGCGGTATGCCCAACGGCGGCTGCGTCGTTCGATCTCGACGCACGGCGAAATCCGCGGGCTAGGTATCGCGATGGTGCTCGCCACGCTGCTCATCGCCTGTTCTTATCTCGCCCGCGCTACGTCTGGAAAGGACTCTCCCGTCGCTCTCGAGGATCACTCACGCGTGCTCACCGAGGACGGACAGATCTTCGTTATCGACGATCAGATCGCCCACCCGAGCGCGAATCTGACCTCGGCGCGACTGCTGAGCGATCGCCTGGTGCGGGCGGGCACCCAAGACGTCGACGCGCTGCCGATCGGCGTACCGCTAGGGATCCCCGGCGCGCTGACAACACTGCCTGATCCGGGCGCGCTGTTGCCGGGTCGATGGCAGTTGTGCAGCGGCCGCGACGGAACTCAGACCTTGATCTGGGATGCGGCGTCGTACCTCGCTCCGCCGACCGGCGACGGCATCCTGTTCACCGACGGATCACGGGAGTGGATCGTTACCGATGGCGTGCGGACGCCGCTGCCACAGTCGCCAGACGACTCGGGGATTGCCGCAGCGGGTCTCGGTCCGCCGCCACCACCAGCGCCGATTGCCTCGAACGTCCTGGCGCTCATCCCAACGGCGGATCGCCCGCTGACCGTCACCCGGTGGATCACATCGCCGGCGGTCGTGTGCGCGCAATCCGATCCGGCGGCGCGGTACGCCCAACCATCAGCATCCGCGCTGGCGTCCGGTTCTGCGTCACTCGCGCCTCATAACGGCGACACGCGAATCGTCATGCAGCCGGGCGCCGGTGTGCTGGCTCTTCGAGAAGGTGGCGGCTATTGGTTGCTGATCTCGAGCGGGGAACTCGCGCCGATCGCCGACGACGCCGCGCTGAAACGTCTGGGCTACGAATCGACGGACGCCGTCGAGGTACCGCACGCACTGTGGGATGCACTCATCGCCGGCCCCGAACTCAGTATCGAGGCGGCGAGCGCCCCGCTGACCAATGAGCACGCCGGCGCCTGATGCCGCTCGAGATCCGGCTCGTAGGCCAATTCGCGGTCGTACATTCGCTTGGGGACGAACTGTGATTCGAAAACGGACCGTGCACGCGTAGGAGCCCGAGCACACATCTCGACAAACTGAACGATTTAGTCCATATTTGGGGAATCATCTACGGCGGCGCCGTGTTATTCGTGCGACGTCGCAACCAGCGAGGTCAGAGAGGAAGACGAATCGTGTCACGCGACTACGCCAAGACCGCCGAGGCGCTTGAGGGCCTCACCGCAGACCAATTCCGAGTTACTCAGTCCGATGGCACTGAGCCGGCATTCCGAAACGAGTACTGGGATCATCACGAGCACGGAATCTACGTCGACGTGGTATCTGGGCAGCCGTTGTTCTCGTCGACTGACAAATACGACAGCGGGACTGGTTGGCCAAGCTTCACCAAGCCGATCGACGCCGAGTCGGTGCACACGAGGCCCGACGGGTCGCTGGCAATGGTGCGCACCGAGGTCCGTTCGACCGGCGCGGACAGTCACCTCGGCCACCTATTCAACGACGGTCCGACCGCGGCGGGCGGGCAGCGGTATTGCATGAACTCTGCGGCGCTGCGTTTCATCCCAGCGGGCGACCTCGAGAGCGAGGGGTACGGCGAATACCGCCACCTTTTCGAGGACGGGGAGAACAACAACAAGGAGACCACATCATGACCAACGGCTTCACCGACACCGGCCAGATCACCCGCGAGCCCGGCCTAGATACTGCCGTACTCGCGGGCGGATGCTTCTGGGGAATGGAGGACCTTATCCGTCGCCAGCCGGGTGTGCTGGCCACCCGTGTGGGCTACACCGGAGGCGACAACGACCACGCAACGTACCGCAATCACCCAGGACACGCCGAGGCGGTAGAGATTCTTTTCGATCCCGGGCAGACTACCTACCGAGACATCCTCGCGTTCTTTTTCCAGATTCACGACCCGTCGACGCTGAACCGACAGGGTAATGACATCGGATCAAGTTACCGCTCGGCGATCTTCCCGCTTGACGCCGAGCAGGAGAAGGTAGCCGTCGAGACGATCGCGGATGTCGACGCATCCGGCTTGTGGCCAGGAGATGCGGTGACGACGATCGAGCCGGCGGGCGCGTTCTGGCAGGCTGAGCCGGAGCACCAGAACTACCTGCAGACATTCCCGAATGGATATACCTGCCACTTCCCGCGACCGGATTGGGTACTGCCAAGGCGCACGACTGCTTAGCGCCCCCTAGACCGAGGGCGCGCTCACCGCAATCGCGGTGGGCGCGTCTTCGCTGTGCGCGGCACCACCGGAGAGCGTGCCACACGTAGCGAACCCTCCGACGTCGTGCGGCGCCGCGACGCCATAGACGCGGTAATCGCATTATTCGATCTCGCCGACCAGGTATTCGGCGGCCGGGTTGGCTTCCAGTCGATCGTCTGGTATCCGCAGGCCGCTGCGTAGTGAAAACCCATACGTGCCCGCACGCAGTCGCGCCTGGGCTCGCGTGACCGCCGCGAGTTTTGCGCTCACCTGCTCCGCGACGACATCTTCGAATAATTCATGTGAGAGTGCACCCGCCGAGTCGAATACCGACGTCTTTGCTTGCGCGACCGCCTCCAGATCACCGTCGCGGGTTGCGCACACGTCTGCCAGTAGCGCGCTAAGCCGGGCGTGCTCGGCAGTGAGTAGTTCCTGGGCTCGAGTCACGTTCACCGATGGCCCCCTCCTAGTGTCGATTTCGGTCCTATCGGTTGGTACCACCAACCGCGCCACTCTTTCGGCACACAACCCGAAAACTTCCATGTGGACGCTATCGTTCTGTTGCCGTAGCGTCACCGCATCACCGCGATCTTTCACGAGCCCCGGAGTTTCCGATGCCCCATCACGTCTCTATTACCGGCACGTCGATCCAGACAACCCGCCTCACCGTGCGGCCATGGCGCGAGTCCGACGCGCGCGGGGCCTTCGAGATATACGGCAGCACCCAGGTCTCCCGATGGCTAACCCCCGCAATGGAACACATTCACGACATTGCATCAATGCGCGCGATTATCGCGCGGTGGAACACCACGCCACCGAACGCGCCCGGGCGCGCAGTCGGACGTTGGGCGATCGAGGAGAGAACCACTGGCCAAATCATCGGATCAGGACAGATCTTGCCGCTCCCGCCGGTGGGCGAAGACTTAGAGATCGGCTACCAACTAGCACCGGACGCATGGGGCATGGGCTTCGCGGCTGAGGCTGGGCACGCGTTGGCGCATTACGCGTTCGCGAACGGCGAGGACGAGTTGTTCGCTGTTGTTCGCCCCCGCAACTTCCGCGCGGAGCACGCCGCGCGCCGCATCGGGATGGACTGGGTCGGGGAAACCGATAAGTACTACGGTTTGCGGCTACAGGTATTTCGGCTACGAAAGAGCGATATCGACATTCCCACTCCCGACACTCCTCACACTTGATAGTGACCCCATAGATAGGGACCTTATCGTCCATTTATGACAGAATGACGACAAGAGCGCATGGCCAGAGGGGGACGATGGATACGTACTTCGCGAAGGTGCTGGCGATCGAGCGCTCGGCCTTGGCCGAGGTGAAGTGCCCGGCAACACTGCACACGTGGCAGCAACGGATCGTCGGGGAGTTACTGGACCCGAGTTCAACACACTCGCTAGCGCTCCGGGAATCACACAAACGTCTCGACGGCGTCGACTTCATCGAGCAATGGCGCGTCCTTATCACGCAGACGATCGACCGACTCGCCAGCACCCGCCACGACCCCGTCGACCCTCGGTGCGACACGCTCGACAGCAACCAAATGGCCACACTCGTTCTGGCCGCACTACACGGCGGCGCTGCACTCAGTCACATCTCGCGAGACGAGCATCCCCTGAATGCTGCCCTCGACCTGGCGTTCGCGTGCTTCCGGCGCCCACCCGAGTCGCGGTCGAGCGACGGTCACGATGACTAGCGTGAGCACGCCATGACGACGGACGACACGACTCACGACAAACGACTGACTACCCGAGGCGCGCGCACCCGCGGCCGGATCGTCGCGGTGGCAGCAGATCTTATGTACATCCAGGGCGTCGAGGCAACCACACTCGATAACGTGCTGGTCGCGAGCGGAGCAAGCAAGTCTCAGTTGTACCGGCATTTCAGCGACAAAGCGACGCTTGTGCGCGCCGTCATCGATCACGTCGGGGACCGGATCATCACTCGCGAACGAGAAACGATCGGCGACGTGACGACACTCGGCGGCCTGCGCAACTGGGCGGACGGGCTCGTGAAACTCAACGGCCTGCGGCACGGTGCCTATGGGTGCGCGCTCGGATCGCTGGCCGCCGAGATAGCAGACCGGGATGAACTCGCGCACGCGACCCTCTTACGCCTGTTCACGCAGTGGCAAACCCTGATCCACGAGGCGCTGGTGGCCTTGCAAGAAGCCGGCGAACTGCTTCCGAACGTCGCGGTCGACCAACTCGCCACGGGCCTAATGGCAGCCCTGCAGGGCGGCTATCTGCTCGCTCAGACCGAACGAGACGTCGAGCCCATGGCGATCTCACTGGACCTGGCACTCAGCCATATCGAGAAACTCGCCGCCAGGTAACCCCATGGGCTGCTTATCGAAGGTAACGACATGAGTAAGGATCTAAGTACGGTGGAGCACGCGCGATTGCGGGACAACACCGACTCAAGCCGCTTCGAGTTACATCACGCCGGCCTACGCCTCGGCGTCTTGCATTACACGCGGCTCAAACCCAACCGCTACGCACTGCAGCACACCGAGGTGTACCCCGAATACCAAGGCAGAGGGGTCGGCGGCACGATGATTCGGAGGGTTTTGGACGAAATCCAGCGCCGCAACGGCACTATCACTCCGATCTGTCCGTTCGTCGTAGACTTCCTCGAACGCACTCCGGACTATAACGATATTCGCGACGCTCGCCACCCTGGTTATCGCGACCGCGCGGCCGCTGAGGCAGCGCGATCCAGGGCCGATTAAGGGTCGACGGTCACGCGATCGTCGACTCAGTCAGGTGTCCGCTGGCGACCAGAGCGGCCCGCAACTTCTTACGCGCATCGAAAAGCACCTTGTATAACGCGTTATGCGTCGAGCCGAGTTCGTCGGCAAGGGCGTCGATAGGCATACCGTTGAGCACATTCGCGACGAACACGCGCCGTTGCCGGTCCGACAGGCTCTGATCAACCGCCGCGGCGACCGCTTCCGCGAACTCGCGAGCCTGCACCTCATCCTCCGGACCCGCGTCGAACCGAGCGGGAGTTCGCGACCAATCCTCCTGCTCGTACGGGGACTCATGGCGCCACCAATAGTGTCGATTCATCTTCGAGGCGACGTTAAAGATGACGAACTTGCATGCCCATGTGGTGAATCGAGCATCTCCGCGAAAGCGGTCCAGGCGTTCGGTGATCGCCACTAACGCGTCGGCTGCGGCCTGGCAAGCGAGGTCATCGAGTTCAGGCCCACTCAATCGCAGTACCGGCGCGCGGCGACGCGCCTCGGACCTCGCGACTCGCAGCAGCACGGCGAACAAGTCCCTGCTCGCGACTTCTTTGCGGGCTCCCGGCGTTGTCAAGTCCTCGACCCAGCGGTGGTTTTCGCGATCGATCGCGGCGTCGTTCACGTCACCCTCTTTCGTCGAGGCCATGCGCACTTCGCGCGCAATCTGCACCCACGTTAACTGGACGAAATAGTCCTAGTAAGAGGTTACACGGGTCTCGCCAACGGTCGTCGTCGTATCGCGTGGGCCGTCAGGGGTCGGGTGGTGACGTGGCACCGCTGTCGATGGCCGCGATCAGGCCTTCCATGTCTTCCGCGCATGGCCCGCACGCCGCTAAATAGGTGCATACTTCGGGAAATGCTCTGCTGCGTCCGCGCCCGTGACAACCAACTCGGCGTAGACGTCCGGCATCTCCATCGTGGCATCGCAGCCCACGTCATACGGACCGGTACGCAATATGGCCTCCGAAGGCTGCCAATATTCGTTACTGCGCACGCCTCCTCCACGCCATTCGACTCTGGCTCCAGGTGAGTCAGGAGCACCGTACGCCGAGCACTAGCCCGTAGTCGTCACCTGCACCGCTCGCGTTCTCGCCCCCACTCCACCAACCGGCTGTCCGCAAGCCCGCGTCAGCGAATTCGCGTTCGATCTCGGCGCGCCGAAACTTCGTCGAGATCTCGGTACGAATCGCCTCGCCGCACCGCAGAGTCACGGCAGCTTCCAGCGCGCGCAACGGAACTCTCATGGAACGCCGCGCCTGCAAGCTCATCTCGATCCTGGATTCCGCGGCGTTCCACTGCGCGACATGCGCAAACTGGTCGTTGTCGAACTCCGCGCTGAGCAGCCGATTCAGTACGTTCAGCATATTGCGGTTGAACTCGGCGGTCACCCCGCCTGCGTCGTCGTATGCCGCGATCAACCGGTCAGGCGACTTCACAAAGTCGACGCCGAGCAACAGCGCCTCTCTGGGCTCAAGAACATCAGTGAGGTTGCGCAGGAACCGGGTACGCTGGACGTAATCGAAGTTGCCGATCATCCCGCCGAGTAAGGCGACCAGTCGCTGCCCATATCGCGGAAGTTTGCTCAGTGGAGTTTCAAAGTCGCGTAGCAGGGCATGGATCGGCAGACGCGGGTACAACTCGCGCAGGACATCGATAGCGCCGATCAGCGCATCACGACTCACGTCGATGGGCACGTAATCGACGTCGAGATTCTGCGCATACATCGCGTCAAGCAAAAGCGGCGTCTTGGAGGATGAGCCCGACCCGAGTTCGATCAGCGAGGTGCACTGCGGCACTGTCGCCGTTATGTGGCGCGCGCAGCGGTCCAGAATTGACCGTTCCACCCGCGTTGGGTAGTACTCCGGCAGCTCGGTGATCTGCTCGAACAGCTCGCTTCCACGTCGATCGTAGAAGTACTTTGGCGGCAGCACCTTGTTTGCAGCGAACAGGCCACGGGCGGCATCTGCCACCAGCGACTCGGTGAGCTGCCGCTCGGTGAGTTCGATGTCGATCCTGGTTGCGATCATTGGCGGAACGCGATCCTTCGTACGACGGTCGGGACGACGCCGCATTGTCGCCTCGGCTTCGTGTCAACATTGGTGGCACCGGTCTCCACGGGTCTTACTTGGCGCTTCGCCGGTAAGGCGACCCGCATACCGGGTCACTAACCTCCCCGGGCCTCGAACGCCGTCGTGTGCCCGCACCCTCGGGGAAACAGGAGGAAAACCGTGACTGACCGCGTGTACCTACTGGAGCGCTATGACGACGTCCGCAGATATACCGAACAACTGGCGGCTCCACTGTCCGCTGAGGACCAAACGGTGCAGTCGATGCCCGACGTATCACCGACGAAGTGGCATCGCGCGCACGTAACCTGGTTCTTCGAGACCTTCGTGCTCGCCTCAAACGAGGCCGGTTTCACGCCGTTTCAGGATACGTATTGGTTCTTGTTCAACAGCTATTACGAAGCAGTCGGTCCGCGCTATGCTCGCGCTATGCGTGGCGTGATCAGCCGGCCGGGTGCGCACGACGTCGGTGGGTATCGACACAACGTCGATGCCCGGATGCGCGAGTTGCTGACGAGGGTCGATGAGGACACGTTGACCAAGATCGCCGGCACGATCGAGCTCGGATTCCACCATGAGCAACAGCATCAAGAGCTACTGTTGATGGATATCAAACACGCGTTGTCACTGAATCCACTGCAGCCGACGTACGCCGGAGGGTTGATCGGCGGCGATGCCGACCGACTGGGCTGGAAGGAATACAACGGCGGGTTGGTGGAGGTTGGTCACGAATCCGCCTCCGATGGCCCGTTCTGCTTCGACAACGAACTCCCTCGCCACCAAGCGTGGCTACCTCCATACCGCCTCGCCGATCGGCTCATCACCAATGGTGAATGGCTTGAGTTCATGGCAGACGGCGGATATGCGCGGTCCGAGCTGTGGCTCTCGGACGGGTGGTCTCGAATTGCCGCAGATGGGTGGGATTCCCCGCTTTACTGGGCCCTCCAGGACGGGGTGTGGATGGAGCACACTCTCGCCGGCACTCATCCGATCGATGAAAACCTGCCGGTGTGCCACATCAGTCATTACGAGGCCGACGCATACGCTCGGTGGGCCAGCAAGCGGCTGCCCACTGAAGCAGAATGGGAACATGCAGCGCGCTTCGAGAAAGTTGTCGCGGCCAACCTCGCCGACGACCAGACGTGGCACGCCCGAGCAGCGGGAGCGGCGAATGGCAGTTTGCGACAGTTGTTCGGGGACTGCTGGGAGTGGACGTCCTCGGCGTACCTGCCGTACCCGGGCTTTCAGCCAGCGACGGGCGCGATCGGCGAGTACAACGGCAAGTTCATGTCGAACCAAATGGTGCTCCGCGGCGGCTGTGCGTTCACGCCGACCGGGCATGCGCGCTCCTCGTACCGCAACTTCTACCCACCGAGTGCCCGTTGGCCGCTCACCGGCGTGCGTCTCGCCGACGACGGATAGGATCACCCATGACTGCCTCGAATGCCCACCCCACCGCGACACCGGTGGACCTCGTCGTTATCGGCCTGGGCCCTGGCGGTGAGACACTCGCGTCACGCGCCGCGTCCGCTGGCCTTTCGGTCGTCGCGGTCGACGAGCATCTGGTCGGCGGAGAATGCCCCTACTACGGCTGCATCCCCACGAAAATGATGCTTCGAGCTGCCGAAACACTGGCCGAGTCACGCAGAGCGTCCCAGCTATCGGCATCCGGCGAGCTCGCGGCGGACTGGTCGCGACTCGCGACTCGGGTGGCAGAAGAAGCGACCGACCGCTGGTCCGACAAGGTCGCTGTAGAGCGACTGGAGCAAGCCGGAGCGCGCGTCATTCACGGACGCGGGCGAGTCACAGCCGCCGATGAGGTAGAGATCGAACGACCGGACGGGCAACGAGAACGGTATCGCGCTGACCGCGGCATCGTGCTGAATCCGGGAACTCGCCCCGCCGCTCCACCTATCGACGGTCTCGCACAAACGCCGTACTGGACAAATCGTGACGCCGTGCAGGCCGTCGAATCCCCGCACAGCCTGATCATCATCGGCGGCGGCGCATCCGCCGTGGAGTTCGCGCAGGCGTTTGCGCGGTTCTCCACCCGCGTAACGGTAGTGGAAGCTGGCGAGCGGCTGATCAGCCACGATGAACCGGAGGCCTCCGACGTACTCCAATCAGCGCTGGAGGCAGACGGGATTGTCGTGGTCACAGGAGGACAGGTCGTTCGCGTCGACAATAACGACGGTTCGTTCTGGCTGAGCCTGCGCGACGCGGACGTACCGCTGCACGCCGAACGGCTGTTAGTGGCAGCCGGACGCATCCCGAACCTCGATGGCATCGGTCTATCGACTCTCGGGATGACATCGGACTCGATAGACGTCGGTGATGACCTACGCATTGCGGAACGGATCTGGCTCATCGGAGATGCCGCGGGCCGCGGCGCCTTCACGCACACCTCGATGCATCACTCGGACATCGTGGCGCGACAACTGCTCGACCTAGACGGTCCGCGGTCAGCGACGCCGACGGTTCCGCACGTGACGTTCACAGATCCGGAAGTAGCCAGTGTGGGGCTCACCGAGAAGAGCGCCCGTGACGCCGGGATCGCCGTGGCCATGGGAAAGGCTAACTTGGGTTCGCGTGGATTCACCCACGGTCCGGGGGCCGAGAACGGGTTCGTTAAGGTCGTCGCGGACACCGATCGACAGATACTCGTCGGCGCGACCGCGGTCGGTCCGTTCGCCGGTGAGGTGCTGGGCATGTTGACACTCGCCGTGCATGCGCAATTGCCGATCGCGACGCTGGAATCGATGATCTATGCGTATCCAACATTCCACCGAGCGATATCTTCAGCACTCTCGGAGCTGTCGAGCACCGGCAGCTAGACAGGCGCTGTGAACATCCAGGTGCGGGAGCCGGACAGGTCGAGCCAGGTGCCGCGAGGTGTCCTGGCGAGCCGCGCCAGAATCGCGTCACAGCCGCGGCAGCGCAAAACCGTTCCAGGCCCGCCGAGGTAAACGCGCGCTTGCGCGAACAATTGTTCTGCGCCACATCCGTCGCAGTGAATGGTCACGGTGGTGACGTCGTTGGCGAATATATTGCTGAAATCTCCAGCAGCGGCATTGCCGTCAAGTTCCATTCGGTCGCTGGTGTGGGCGTTCCGTTCAGAGGTCATTAGTCTGCTCCTGAAGGTCCGAATCGTTCAGTGCGGATGGCAGCGTCGGGGTAGCCCGCCGCGCACAGCAAGGCGGTGGCATGGTCGACAAATCCCGCCGGGCCGCACACGTATACCCGCTCAGCCCGTTGGCCGGTCGCGGGAATAGCGATGTCGTCCAGTCCGAGCCGCCCAGCTACGCGCCGGTGCGCGTCGGGGACGGTCCGCGTGTAGATCAGGCGAATGTCAACGCCAACTGCCCGCAGTTCGTTCAGTTCTCGTCCATACATGAGGTCGTCCGGTCCACGCAGCGAGTACGCCAAGATGACGGGCGTCTGGTCGCCCGTCTGCCGCCACGCACGGAGCATAGTGACGAGCGGGACGACGCCGGAGCCGCCGGCGATCAGCATGACGGGGCCGTCACCGATCTCTGGTTCGCCAGGCTCCCAGACGAACCAACCGCCAATGGGGCCGCGGATGTCGAGTTCGTCGCAGATCTCCATCACCGCATACAGATACGGCGATACTTCACCGCTCGGTACGAGATCGACCGTGATCGAGACGCTGTTGCCGTCTACAGGAGCCGCGAGTGAGTAGCTACGTTGCGCGGAATAGCCGTCGGGTGCGGTGAGCCGCACGTCGATGTGCTGACCCGGTCGATGGCCGGGCCAACCCGGCACCTTGAGATCAAGAGTGCGCGAGTGCTGAGATTGCGAGTGCAGACCTATCAGCGTCCCCTTTCGCCACAGCCTCGTCGATCCTCTCGTGGGTCCGCCGCGTTGATCGTTGTCCTCAGTCACCGGCGTACCGCTCTTCACGCCATGGGTCCCCGTAGTTGTGATACCCGAAGCCCTCCCAGAATCCAGGTTCGTCGAACTGCTGCATCGTGATACCGGTGACCCACTTTGCCGATTTCCAGAAGTAGAGGTGCGGAACCAGCAAGCGCGCCGGCCCACCGTGCTCCGCGCTCAATGGCGCCCCGTCGTACTCGTACGCGATCCACGCCTTGCCATCGAGCAGGTCTACTAACGGCAGGTTCGTGCTGTACCCGCCATACGAATGCACCATCACGTAGTCGAAGCCGGTCTCGACGTCGGTGAAGAAGGTGTCCAGACTGACCCCGCGCCACGAGGTGTCGAGCTTCGACCACTGCGTTACGCAATGAATGTCAACATCGATCGTCTCAGCAGGTAGATCCATCATCTGTGGCCATGTCCACTGCAGTGCCTGTCCGGTTTCGGCCGTGACGGTGAAACGCCATTTTTCCGTCGAGACGCTCTGGGTCGCGCCAGCGGTGAGTACCGGGAACCCTGTTGTGAGGTGCTGGCCAGGTGGCAGATCGACAGCGGGCGTTTCAGCGCGCCGCGAGAAACCTCGCGAAATGGTCATTGAATCTTCTCTCTCGGACTTTCGGTGCTCCTCATCGAGCGTTACACGCCACCCACAACAGGTCTATATCGTCCAGTTTATTGGCTGCGTTCGATCACGTCAAACGAAAGATCCGGTCCGACGTTTGCCACTTACGCCACCGGGGCCGACTGCGGCTCTCGCGCACACTCTCTCACTGTCTGAATCAAACCGCGACGACCATCACGAAGGGGTAAGAAATGACGACTGTTCACTGTCGCGACTTCGTCAAACTTGGCGCAGACCTCCAGTTGGCGCCTGAGGAAGATCGCCCCGCGCTCACGGCACACCAGTTAGGTTGCGCTGACTGTCGTACATACAACGATCAGATGACAATGACGCGCGAGTTACTCTCCTGGCTATGGGAACATGGCGCCGATGGCGCGCCTCGGCGAGCACTCGGCCTGCCACGTGCGGGAATCTCGGAGTCCCCAGCGGCCGCCTCGAATGGCGACATATTTCGGAAGCTGCATAGTCGCGCAGCGCTTCTCGACCCGCAGCATGCGGAGGATCTCGCTCAGCAAGCGCTAATCGTTGGGCTCGAGCGTGAGCGCGAGGACGGCCTATCTCGCAACCTGGATGAATTGACCGCCATACTGCATTCGCTAACCGACGCCGAGCAGCGCACCACAGCGCTATCGACTCCTGAGGCTGACGTCAGCGCGCCGATTCGGGAACGATCCGCGTGGTTCGATGGGCTCGACGGTGACGCCGACGAGCCCGAGTTGTATTACCCGGACCTATACCCACAGGACGACCCGATCGAGGGATGGGTCGACAGTCCCAATCAGTGGCGTGGTGCCGTCGAAATCTTGGCGCCCGAACAGAATGAGGAACTAACCGACCTGTACAGCGAGCTCGAATTGGTGCTAGACGAACTTCCCGCCCCGTTGGGCACCCTGATTGAACTCGTGGACATCCAGGGTCATTCACTCGTCGAGTCCGCGTACGTCCTGGGACTCGACGAGTATTCCGCAGCCTCAATGCTGGCACGCGGTCGTAACCACGTTCGAGGCCGGCTCGACACCTATCTCGCTGCCGGTGGCAGCTAACGGCGCTGCCCTTCTCCGCCGGAATCTAACCGTGGTGCAGAGACTGAGGATCGTGTTCCCCCAGCGAATGCATCGAGGCTTCTTCCGCGCTCTCCCCCATAGCCTTACGTTCGGCAATAATCGCTTCCGCCCGCGCGCGGTGTTTCTTGGAGCCGCCGTGTGCTTCGAGTTCCATTCGTTCGAGCATGTGCGGGTAGTGCAACTCGAACGCCGGACGCTCTGAACGGATCCGCGGCAGCGACAGGAAGTTGTGCCGCGGCGGCGGGGACGTCGTTGCCCATTCCAGCGAGTTGCCGAAACCCCACGGGTCATC